>JAWLCG010000008.1:0-33973 GCA_041687295.1 Phycisphaerae bacterium
GTTCGGCGGAACAGGGTCGGGGCCCGGCGGCTCAGGCCGCTGGCGACGTCCAGCGAGCCCCCGACGCCCAGGAAGAACCGCGCGTCGATCCGGTCGCGGTGGCGGGCGATCCAGTGCTCCTGCCGCGGCGAGCCCATGGCCACGAACAGCAGCTCCGGGCGGACGCGGTTGATCTGCTCGATCACCTCCTCGTCGTTGCCGAAGTAGCCGTCCCGCCGGCCGGCGATCTTCAGTTGCGGGAACCGCTCGCCCAGCCGCTGGGCCGCCTGGGCGTTGGCCTCGGGGCTGGCGCCCAGCAGGAAGACCCGCCAGGACCGCCGCTGGGCCGCGGCCAGCAGGGCGAAGAACAGGTCGCAGCCGGTCACCCGCTGGATGCCTCGGCGGTTGAGCAGCATCGACCCCAGCGACACGCCGATGCCGTCGCAGATGCCCACGTCCGCCTGACGCAGCACCTCCATGACGGCCGGGTCGTGCCGCGCCCGGTACACCTTCTGAGGATTGATGGCGACCCAGAAGCTCTTTCGTCCCTGGCGGATCGACTCGGCGACGCAGTCGACGGCGTGGTCGTACGAGGCGAAGGGCACGACGTTGACGCCCAGCACCGTCAGCGGCGGTGGGGCTGGGTCATTCAGCAGCGTTTCACTCATGTGCATGGCTGGCTCCGTAAGGCTGGGGCCGACGACGGATAACGGGACAGTCAGGCCGGCGGTACTGGCGATCAGGTCAAGCCCATGGACTGGGCCGAGTCCGAGTTGCTCCGTTTGGCCGCCGGCAGGGCCTCGCTGTCGGCGGGGGTGGGGGCCTGGACGGAGGGCTGCTCAACGGCTGCGGGCGCCGCCGAGGTGCGGGCCGCGACGGGCAGGTCGAGGGCGGCCTGGTAGGTGAACTCGTCCAGCAGCCGGCCGAAGAGCATCATCCGCCGTCCGATCGTCTCCATGGGCAGGAGGGGCCGGACCGCCACGTCCAACCGCGGGCCGTGCAGGTCGCGCCCGTGGCCCAGCGGCATCATTAGGCGAACCACGTCGTCGGGGCTCAGGCGGACGTTCTCCCGCCGCCAGACGGTCATCGCCGAGGCCCGCTCGCTGCCCGGGGCCACCAGGGCCAGATGGTCGAACTCCATCGCATCGGCCATGGCGCACAGGGTGTCCCACCACTCGTCGAAGGTGTGGGCCACGCGGATCTGCAGCTGCATGTCCTCGAAGATCTGGCGTTCGGCCTTGACCTGCTGGGCGATGGCCGAGTTGCGCCGCATGGCCCCGAGGGTCTCACGGAGCCTCGCCGAGCCGACCAGGTGGAACAGCACCAGCAGGCCCGTGAAGGCCCCCAGCAGCAGGTAGAGCGTCGCCTCCTGGCGCATCAGCAGCATCAGCACGCCGGTGCCGGCGCCCAGCAGCGTCATGCCGTAGATCGCGTAGACGGCCCGGCGGTGGTTGAGGCCCGCGTCGAGCAGGCGGTGGTGGATGTGGCCCCGCTCGGCCGAGAACATCGACCGGCGGTCCAGCACCCGCCGCCGGATGATTGTGAAGACCGCGTCGACCAGCGGCACGCCCAGCGCCGCCGCCGGCAGCGCCAGGCCCGTCAGCGTGGCCGTCGTGGCCGTGCAGACCACGCTGCCGGCGGCGATGGTGAAGCCCAGGAACATGCTGCCGCAGTCGCCCATGAAGATCTTGGCCGGGTTGAAGTTGAAGAACAGGAACCCCACCAGGCTGCCCAGCAGCGCCAGCATCAGCACGCCCATGACGGTCTGGCCGGTGTAGAAGGCGAACAGGGCGATCAGCCCGCAGGCCACCGCCGCGATGCCCGCGGCCAGGCCGTCCAGGCCGTCGATGAAGTTCATCGCCACCGTCACCGTCGCGATCCACAGGATCGTCAGCGGCAGCGACAGCCAGCCCAACTCCCACTCGAACACGCCGTCCAGGCCAATCGAGTCGATTCGGCCTCCCACGGCGTACACGGCGGTCGCGGCCAGCATGATCGAGAAGAACTTCGCCTTGCCCGTCAGACCGCGGATGTCGTCCACGAGCCCCACGGCGAACATGAAAACCGAGGCCGCCAGCAGCACCACGATCTCCGCCCGGATCCGCCGAAACGCCTGGCCGGTGACGTTGTCGAGCATCAGCACCGGCACGACCATCGCCAGCGTTGCCGCCACAATCGCGATGCCCCCCACGCGGGGAATCGGGTGGCGGTGGACCTTGCGCGGGCCCGGCGCGTCGGTGAGCTTGAGCAGTCGCGCCAGGCGGGCCACGTAGGGCGTGGCCATCTGCGCCACCAGGGCCGCCCCGAAAAAGACGAACACATACGTTTCCATGATGCTGCTGAACCCCCTTGGGTCGGACACCAGCCGATCGGGTCGCCCCGGCATTTCCGGTGCGCCCGCGCGGACTCCGCCCCCGTCGGTGCACCGACGCCCGTGTGTAAAGGGCCCCCTGAGCCCCCTGTCCCCGGTTGAGCCGCCTCGTCCTGCCGATACAGCCTGGCCGGGCGATTCCGCTCGGCGGCCTGGTGCACCCGCCCGGTCGGGTCACTGCTCAATTGTAGCGCACGAGCCGGCGTGAATCGGGCGATACGAGCCTTTCCCAGGCTTCTGTCCGGACCTGTCCCAGGCCCTCCACTGCCCAGGCCCAGCGGGGGGGCCGCCCGGCCCGCTGACGCCGCTACCATCCTGGTGACTCAGAAGGGCATGGGAAATTCACCCATGCTCTCGGGCCATTCGCCTACCCCCGTTCGGCGACGAGTCCTGAGAGTTGTCCCTCAAGCCCCTAGCACTTGCGGCCGGTGCACGTAAGGCCCTAGTCAGCCCGGACCTGACGGCCAGGCCAACCCGGGCGGGCAGGACGCGGCGGGCCCTCTCGATAGGAACTCTTCTTATCGAATGCCAGGACCGTCCCCAGGCCTTGGCCAAGACAAAATCCAGAAGAATTCGGGGACAAATCCCCAGGTTCTGGCGCTGTGCGATAAGTGTCACTGTTTCAAAAAGATCCATGTTTGCAGGGCCTCCACAAGCCTCGCCATGCGGTTGAGTCGCAGGGGCGCCCTAGGCTAAAACTCTTGCAACGGCTAGGTCAAACCCGTAGATTCGCCAGACATAGACAGCTTCACTGGTTTACCCAGTCTGCCACGTGGCGTGGCGGACAGGTAGCCGAGCCGATGAGGGCTCGGAGCGGTCGACCGGTTGTGTCGGCGGCCGCAAGAGTGACCCGTGAGGCCCTGCCAACGTGGCCCTGGATTCCCGCCTTATGTGCCCGAGATGTTTCCGGGCACACCCTCTGAACAAGAAGAGAGGACCATGCACACGAATCTGGAACACCTGGAACCCCGTCTGTTTCTCAGTGGCGATCCCCTGACGGCTCCGAAGATCGTGGACAATGGTGACGCAGCGTTCGGCACGAGCGGCTCCTGGAGCAACGTCTCCGGCAGCGGCTACCAGAACGACCTTGCCCGCGCCAGCGGCACGGGCAACACAGCGACCTGGACCTTCAACGATCTGACGCCGGGCTACAAGTACCGCGTCAGCACCACCTGGGCGCCCAACTCGACGCTGGCCAGCAACGCCCAGTTCACCGTGGTGACGCACCTCAACGACGAGGTGGCCCGGACGGTCGGCTCGGAGACCCTCGACCAGCGCGTCGCGCCGAACGACTTCACCAGCAGCGGCGTGGCCTGGGAGGAGATCGGCGACGGGTTCCTGGTACGCGGCGACTCGCTGAGCGTCACGCTCCGCGGCAGCAGCGACGCCGCAGTGGTTGCCGACGCCGTCCGCATCGAGCGCGTCGGCGAGTGGGTCGCCCCGATCGGCACGCCCACGCCCGATTTCGGCATCAACGAGTCGCACTGGATGTATGCCGACTCGGCCATGAAGTACGACTTCGGCCAGGGCCTTGAGCCCTACCGCATGGGCGCCAACGGCCCCTACACGCACTACGTCAACAGCGGCGCCTCCAACGCGACCGACACGAACAACCCCTTCGGCACGCCTGAGAAGCCCCGCAAGACCATCCCGACCAGCCTGGCCGCCGGCAGCGTCGTCGAGATCGCCGGCTCGACGTACACCACCGGCACCAGAGAGATCAGCATCACCGGCAACGGCACCGCCGCCAAGCCCATCTTCGTCCGCGGCGCTGACCGGACCGATCGGCCGGCCATCCTCGAAAAACGCGTCAACCTCGGCGGCCAGTACATGGTCTTCGAGGACGTCGAGGTCAGGCACGAGCGGATTCGCACGGTCAACAGCCCCAAACACATCAGTGTGCGGCACGTCTACCAGCACGGCTGGCGCCCGGGCGGCGGCGGCACGGGCACGCTGATGATCGGCAGCAACCTGGTGCTCTACAATAGCGAGATCGCCAACAACCACAGCCTCGACCCGGACAAGGACGTCCACAGCACCATGTCGACGGGCAGCTACAACTGGCTGGTCGACAACGAGATGTACGGCAGCTCGGGCGACTCGTTCCAGGTCAACAGCGACGCCGCCGGCGCCCACCACATCTACGTCAGCCGCAACACGATGCACCACGAGCGCGAGAACGCCGTGGACATCAAGGGCAGCCGCCACATCGTCATCAGCGAGAACACGATGTACGGCTTCCGCACGGCGAGCACCTCGGACGGCACGGCCATCGTCGGCGGCCATGAGGGCTCGGAGCTGAGCTGGTACCTCTACAACGAGATCTTCGACTCGAACAACGGCATCCGCATCAACGAGCCGGAGTACAACCTGACGGCCTACGCGATCGGCAACGTCATCCACGACATGAGCGGCTCGGCGATCGTCGCCTGGTTTACCAACGACATCCACGTCGTGAATAACGTGATGTACAACGTAGGCAACGGTTTCGTGGACGGCTCATACGGCACGCACCAGCCGACGTACCGCCTGCACAACAACATCATCTCCAACGTCAAGGACTCGCACATCATCGTCAAGAACTCGGCGGCTCCGCGTTCGACGATGAGCAACAACCTGCTCTACCAGCCTGGCGGCAACGTCAAGGTCCGCTGGGGCAACAACACCTATTCCAGCGTCAGCTCGATGATCAGCGGCACCGGCAAGGGCCAGGGCTCTCTCGAGGCCGACCCGCACCTGGTCAACCCCGCCACCGAGGACTTCCGCCTTCGTAGCGGCAGCCCGGCCATCGACGCCGGCATGAGCCTCAAGAGCTACAACGACACCTTCAAGAGCCTTTACGGCCTGAATCTGAACCTTGACGCCGACGGCAACCTCCGCCAGCAGGGCGTGGCTGTGGACATGGGCGCCTATGAGTATGGCGCCAGCTCGCCTGGCGGCACGCCCGGCGGCACGACCAACGTCGCGCCCGTCGCGGCCAGCCAGAGCCTCACCACCGACCAGGACAAGGCCCTGAGCGGCACGGTCTCGGCCAGCGACGCCAACGGCGACAGCCTGACCTACAGCGTCGCCACCCAGCCGAGCAACGGCACGCTGACGCTTAGCGCCAACGGCAGCTTCACGTACACGCCGGCGGCCGGCTGGAGCGGGGCGGACAGCTTCAGCTTCCGCGCCAGCGACGGCGAGCTGAGCTCCAACGCCGCCACCGTGAGCATCACCGTCAACAAGGTCGTCACGCCCAACCCGGCCACCGCGGTGGCGGGCACCGACTGGACGCAGCAGGACATCGGCGCCATCGGCGCGCTGGGCGGCACGACCTACGTCCCGACCAGTGATACCTTCACGGTCAACGGCTCGGGCGCCGACATCGGCGGCTCGGCCGACGCCTTCCAGTTCGCCTGGCGGACGATGAACGGCGACGGCGAGATCGTCGCCCGCGTCACCGGCGTGGAGAACACCTACCGCTGGGCCAAGGCTGGCCTGATGGTCCGCGACGGCCTGACCGCCGAGGCAAAGAACGTGCTGATGGCCGTCACCCCCGAGATGGGCAGCACCTTCCAGTACCGCGGCACGGTCGCCGGCGGCACGACCTACGTCGATCCGCTGGACGGCGTGGCCGCCCCGCAGTGGCTCAAGCTCGTCCGCCAGGGCAGCACCTTCACCGGCTACCGGTCGGATGACGGGGTGGCCTGGACGCAGATCGGCTCGGCCAGCGTGGCCATGAACGCCGAGGTCCAGGTGGGCCTGGCCGTCTCGAGCCTCAACGACGGCACGGTCTGCACGGCCAGCTTCACCGACGTGCAGGCCCCCGGCTGGGCCGCCAACCAGGCCCCCGTCGCCGCCAACGACACCGCGACCACCGAGGCCGGCAAGCCCGTCGTGGTGCGGGTGCTGGACAACGACAGCGACCCCGATGGCGGCACGCTGGCGATCAGCAGCTTCACCCAGCCGGCGCACGGCACGGTGGTGAATAACGGCGACGGCACGCTGACCTACACGCCCGCCACGGGCTACGTCGGCAGCGACGCCTTCGGCTACACCATCACCGACGGCCAGGGCGGCTCGGCCAGCGCCAGCGTGGCCCTGACCGTCACCGCCGTGACTGAGCCGCAGGACCCCGTCGTCACCGACTGGACCGGCCTGGATGTCGGCACCGTCGGCGCTGCCGGTTCCATGACCTACGACGAGGTGACCGGCATCTACACCGTCGACGGCTCGGGCGCCGACATCGGCGGCTCGACCGACGCCTTCCAGTTCGTCCACCGCTCGCTCACCGGCGATGGCCAGATCGTCGCCCGCGTGCTCGACGTGGAGAACACCTACGCCTGGGCCAAGGCCGGCGTCATGGTCCGCGACGGGCTGGGCGCCGATGCGAAGAACGTGTTGATGGCCATCACCCCCGAGATGGGCAGCACGTTCCAGCATCGCGGCACGGTCGCCGGCGGCACGACCTACGTCGACCCGCTGGACGGCATCGCGGCCCCGCACTGGGTCAAGCTCGTCCGCAAGGGCAGCACCTTCACCGGCTACCGGTCGGCGGACGGCGTGAACTGGATGCAGATCGGTTCGACCACCGTCGAGATGGGCAGCACCGTCGAGGTGGGCCTGGCCGTCTCGAGCCTCAATGACGACACGGTCTGCACCGCCCGATTCGCCAGCGTGTCGCTCAACGATGGGCAGAGGCTCGTCGGCGACGCCAACCTGGACGGGGTGGTCAACGATCTGGACCTCAGCGTCCTGCTGAGCCACTGGGGCCAGGCCGACGTTGCCTGGGGCCAGGGCGACTTCAGCGGCGATGGCCGGATCACCGACAGCGACCTGAGCCTGCTGCTGAGCCACTGGGGCGACCGCCTCGAGGCCCTGCAGACCCTGAGCGAGCCGGTCCTGGCCAGCCCCGCTCCGGAGTTCCAGAGTGAGTCGGCCCTCGAGGCCCAACCCCTGCTGGCCGGCGAGACCGAGCCCGCTCAGCTGACCCCGATCGCCCAGGTCGACCTGCTGTCCGAGGTCTCGCCGGTGGCACCGGCCCTGGCGAACATCCCGCTGCAGGCCCCGGCCTGGGGAGTCCGTCGGCGGTAAGCTCTCTGCAGCATCCAGCCCGTGGAGGGAGCGGACAGGTGTGTGGCGGGTCCCCCGGCCCGCCACGCCCTGCCCTCCGGGGCCGACCGAACGACCGACCGAAAGGGCGCCGTGCCGCCATGGCGCCCTTTCGCTGCGCGCGGGCCTTGCAGCCGGCCCGGCCGGGGGGCTATACTCGCCGGTGCACCCCCACAAAGGAGAAGACCATGTCCGACTTCCCCCGCTCGCGGATCGAGGACCTGTCGGTCTCCCGGCTGATCGTGGGCACCAACTGGTTCCTGGGCTTCACCCACACCAGCGCCGCCAAGGCGAAGTTCATCAAGGAGACGATGGGCCGGTCCCAGATCGCCGCCATCCTCCAGGCCTTCCTCGCCGAGGGCGTCGACACGCTGCTGGGCGCCCGGCCCGAGGCGGAGCACCTGCTGGCTGCCATCCGCGACGCCGAGGACCGCGTGGGCCGACCCTTCACCACCATCGGCACGCCGGGCCTGAAGACCGATGACAGCCCGGAAAGCCGCGACGCCAACGCCCGCACCCTCGACGCCTATGCCGAAATCGGCGTGCGCATCTGCATGCCCCACCAGGCCACCACCGACGCCATGGTCGACCGCAAGAGCCGCTCGATCCCCGGCATGGCCGAGCGCCTGGCCATGATCCGCCAGCGCGGGATGCTCCCGGGTCTGTCCACCCACATGCCCGAGACCGTCCCCTTCGCCGACCGCACCGGCCTGGATGTGGCCACGTACATCCAGATCTACAACGCCGCGGGCTTTCTCATGCAGGTCGAGGCCGACTGGGTCAACCGCGTCATCTGGGACGCCGCCCAGCCCGTCATCAGCATCAAGCCGCTGGCCGCTGGCCGGTTGCTGCCGATCGTGGGCCTGGGCTTCGTCTGGGCGACCCTGCGCGAGCGGGACATGGTCTGCATCGGCACCATGACGCCTGACGAGGCCCGGGAGGTCATTGAGCTATCCCGAGCGATCCTCGAGCGCCGCCGGCCCGTATTAGATCTGCAGGCCACCCGCTCGAAGGAATCCCTCGAGGCGCCGCCCCGGACGGCGGGCAGTTGCCCGCGCGGCGCGGATCTGGTACAGTGAGGGTTTGGCTGGGCCCGACCACCCCCGTATACCGGACGTAACCCTATATGAGTGATGATCTTCACCACGAGTGTGGCATCGCGGCTCTCTACTGGCTCGACGAGCCCGCCGGCCCGACCGGCCCGGCCGAGGCCATGGTCCGCAACGGCGACGTCACCCCGCTGATGCCCCCGATCCTGCTGGACCTGCAGAACCGCGGGCAGTTGGCCGCCGGCCTGAGCCGCTACAACGCCGACGCCCACCAGCTGATCGACACCTACAAGGAAATCGGCACGGTGGCCGAGGCCTTCCGCATGAGCCACCCCGCCAAGCATCAGGCGATCCTCCGCGACTACGCCGGCCGGGCCGCCATCGGCCACGTCCGCTACGCCACCTGCGGCGCCGAGGACCCCAGCTACGCCCAGCCCTTCGAACGCCACCACGGGCGGCGGTGGAAGTGGTTCAGCTTTGCCTTCAACGGCAACCTCGCCAACTACGCCGAGCTCAAGCGGGCCCTGCTCGCCCGCCAGCACTACCACATGGTCCGCGACAGCGACACCGAAGTCATCATGCACGCCCTGAGCTACGGCCTGCGGGGCGACCGCCAGCCCAGCCTGGTCAGCGTGATGAAGTCGCTCGCCGACGACTTCGACGGGGCGTACAACCTGGCCTTCATCAACGGCATGGGCGAGGTGTTCATCGCCCGCGACCCGATGGGCTTCCGCCCGCTGAGCTACGCCGTGCAGGGCCGACTCTTCGCCGCCGCCAGCGAGTCGGTCGCCCTGAGCAACCTGGGCTTCACCGACGTCCGTGACGTCGAGCCCGGCACGATGGTCATCATCAGCAAGGGTCGGCTGCAGGTGCGGCGGTTCGCGCCGTCGCCTCGGCGGGCGCACTGCTTCTTCGAGTGGGTCTACTTCTCCAACGTCGCCAGCACCCTGGACGGCTCGAGCGTCTACCTCGCCCGCGCCCGCCTGGGCCAGCGCCTCGCCGAGTTGGAGGACCAGCCCCTCGACGACAGTTGCATCGTCGTGCCCGTGCCCGACACCGCCAAGGCCACCGCCGACAGCATGGCCTACCACCTCGGCGTGCCCAGCATGGAGGGCCTGATCCGCAACCGCTACGTCGGGCGGACCTTCATCGAGGGCAGCGATGGCCGCATGGAGAAGGCCCGGCGCAAGTACACGCCCATCCCCTCGGTGCTCAGCGGCCGACGGGTCTTCCTGGTCGAGGACTCGCTGGTGCGGGCCACTACGCTCAAGACCCTCACCGACCAGCTTCGCAGCCGGGGCAAGGCCAAAGAGATCCACATCCGCATCGGCTGTCCGCCGATCATGGCGCCGTGCTTCTACGGCATCGACATGAGCACCCTGGGAGAGCTGTACGCGCCCAAGTTCGTCGGCAAGGGCTACGACGGCAACCTGTCGGCCCAGGCGGCGGCGAAGATGGCCAAGGACCTCAACGCCGACTCGCTGCGCTACCTGTCGGTGCAGGACATGGCCGACTGCCTGCAGTTCAGCCTCGACGACCTGTGCCTGGGCTGCGTGACCGGCAAGTACCCCACGCCCCACGGCAACCGGCTCTACCGCATGGCCAAGAAGAACCTCAAGACCGGCAAGACCGACCGCACCTACGAGTAGCCCTCGGCCAGGGGCCGTGGCTGGCCCGTAGGACGGGTCGAGCCCAGCGAAACCCGGCAGGGATTTACCCAAGAGCGTCCGGGTGAGACTACGCTGTCTGCAGCCACATCTTTGACGGCAGCACCCGGTGGATACGAGACAGGGCAGGGGGCTGCCAAGGAGAGGCACGATGGGCAATGTGACAAACGACTTCACGAAGCACTTCGACAAGATGATGGCCGTCCTGCGGTCGCGCGGGCTGCTGCTGGGCAGCTACGACGCCAACAACCGGGCCAACGCCATGACCATCGGCTGGGGCGCCCTGGGCAACAGCTGGGGCATGCCGGTCTGGACGGTGCTGGTTCGGCCCAGCCGATACACGTTCGAGTGCATCGAGCGGACCGGCGCGTTCAGCGTCCTCGTGCCGCCCCGCGACCTGGCCCGCGCGTGCGGCCTGTGCGGCAGCAAGAGCGGCCGGGAGATGGACAAGCTGTCCGAACTGGGCCTGAGGGCCCGGCCCGGCGACGAGGTGAAGGCGCCGCTGATCGACGCCTGCCCCATCCAGTACGAGTGCACCGTGGTGCAGGCCCACGACATGGACCCGGGCCGGCTGAACCCTGAGATCGCCGACTCCGCCTACGCCAACGGCGATTTCCACCGCGTCTACTGGGGCCGAATCGACGTCGTCCACATCGACCCGGCCGGCATCGACAAGCTGTAGTACCCATGGCCATAGCCGCACTGCAGAAGATCGAGCATGTGTTTGGGAAGGTCGAGGTCCTCAAGGGTGTGGACCTGGAGATCTCCCAGGGCGAGCGCGTCGCGCTGATCGGGGCCAACGGCACCGGCAAGACGACGATGCTGCACATCCTGCGCCGCGAGCTGCTGCCGACGGCCGGCCAGGTGTTCTGGGCGAAGGGCCTGCGGATCGTCTACCTGAGCCAGCAGCCGGAGTTCGACCCCGACGAGACGGTCCGCCAGGCCGCCCGCAAGCCCTTCGCCGCGCACATCCGCCTCGAGGGGCAGATGCGCGACCTCTCCGCCCGGATGGCCCAGGCGTCGGGCGAGGAGCTCGAGCGGCTCATGAAGCAGTACGCCGACCTCGAGAGCCGCCACGTCGCCGGCGGGGGGTTCGCCTGGCAGCACCGCATCGAGCAGGTGCTGGCCGGGGTGGGCTTCCGCAGCGAGCACCTCGACCTGCCCGCCGGCGTGCTCAGCGGCGGCCAGAAGTGCCGTCTCAGCCTCGCCTGCGTCCTGCTCAGCCAGGCCGACCTGCTGCTGCTCGACGAGCCGACCAACCACCTCGACCTCGAAGCCGTCCAGTGGCTTGAGAAGTACCTCGTCCGCCTCGAGGCGGCTGTGCTGATGATCAGCCACGACCGCTACCTGCTGGACAAGGTCGCCACCAAGATCTACGAGCTTCGCGACGGCGTGACCGAGGCGTACCCGGGCAACTACTCCAACTACGTCCAGCAGCGGGGCATCCGCCAGCTGCACCGCGAGCGGCAGTTCCAGAAGGACCAGGCCTACATCGCCAAGGAGCGGGACTTCATCGCCCGCTTCCACGCCAGCGGCTCGCGCAGCCGCGAGGCCCGGGGCCGGGCGACCCGGCTGGAGCGGCGGCTCAAGAACCGCGAGTTCGTCACCGACGCGCCGTCCAACGAGCAGACCCTCAAGCTCAAGATCAGCGCCGCCAGCCGGGGCAGCGACTTCGCCGTCCGCACCCGCGGCCTGAGCAAGGCCTTCGGCGAGCTGCGGATCGTCGACGAGCTCGACCTGGACCTCCGCAATGGCCAGAAGATGGCCATCATGGGCCCCAACGGCATCGGCAAGACGACGCTGCTGCGGATGATCACCGGCGAGGTCGAGCCCGACGCCGGCACCATCAAGGTCGGCCAGGGCATGACGGTGGGCTACTACGACCAGCAGCAGGTGGGCCTGGACGAGGACCTCTGCGTGCTCGACCAGATGCGCCAGTTCGCCGGCGGGGCCGAGGAGGGCCTGCTGCGGAACTACCTCGCGCGGTTCCTGTTCCGCGGCGACGAGGTGTACAAGTCCGTGCGGACCCTCTCGGGCGGCGAGCGGAGCCGGCTGCTGCTGGCGAGGCTGTTCTATCAGCGGCCCAACTTCCTGGTCTTCGACGAGCCGACCAACCACCTGGACATCCCGTCGCGCGAGATGCTCGAGGAGGCCCTGGCCGAGTACGACGGCACGGTGCTGCTGGTGACGCACGACCGCTACCTCGTCGACCAGGTGTGCGACCGGCTGCTGCTGGTCTGGGGCGCCGAGCGATGGGAGAGCTTCGAGGGCAATTTCAGCCGCTGGCAGATGCTCCAGGACGAGAAGGCCCAGCGTCAGGCCGCGGCCGCCGCCGAGGCCGAGGCCGAACGCGCCAGCCGGGCCAAGGCCGGCCCCGCCAGCAAGGCCGTCCCCGTCAACAGCGGCGTCCGCGTGGCCGGGCTCAACAGCTACCAGCTCAGCCGGCTGACCCTCCAGGACATCGAGAAGCAGATCCACCAGGCCGAGAACCGCCTCGCCGAAATCGAGCACTCCTACACCGACCCGGCCATCTACAGCGACCCCGAGAAGTTCGCCCAGCGCCACGCCGAGCACGAGCAGACCCGCCAGGACCTCGACCGGCTCATGGAGATCTGGGAGCACAAGATGGAGACCGCCGAAGACGGCGGCGCCTGATCCCAGCGGGCCCCGACCACCTGTCGACTGCGCCTGCAGGCTCTCAGGGCGGGCTCCGCCCAAGCCCACGGACTGCAATCCGTGGGCATCGCGGCGGGCCAAGCATGGCGCGGCCCAACGCAGCCGCATGTCCGATGGCCGAACGATCTATACGGTCTGCCTACCGAATCTGGGGGCAACCTTGGCCCGGGCAAAGGTGGGGCTGCGCTTACGCTGCGCCCCAGCCTACGAAAACCGCCCGCGCTGTAGGCTGGGGCGCAGCGAAGCCCCACCTTCGCCGGTGCCCCCCGAGCCCGCGCGTCCGCTAGGAAGACGGTCTAATCCAGCGACCAGATGGTCAGGCCCTCGGCGGGCTGGGGGCGGGGGTTGGGCAGCTCCGGCGTGGTGCCGGTGATCTGCTGCAGGGCCCAGCCGGCGGTGCGGATGAGCTCGCGGTTGGGCCGTTGCTCCTCCAGGAGCGTCCGCAGGGCGTCGCGGGCCTCGGCCAGCTGGTATCGGCCGGCCAGGCGGGCGGCATGCCAGCGGATCCGCCCGTCGCTGCGAGCGTCGTAGCTGGTGTCGGCGATGACGGCGGCGACGGCTTGGCCGAGCTGGCCGGGCTCGAGCCGGTCGCGGATCAGCTCCAGGGCGTCCAGGGCGGTAATGCCCGCCGAGGACAGGCGCATGCTCGCGAAGTGGAAGTTCAGCGTGTCCATCGCCCGCCGGGCGGCATCGGGCGCGTCCAGCCGGGCCAGCGAGAGCACCGCGTAGCCGTAGGCGTTCTCGTTGTAGGGCACCTGGTTGTAGGGGTTGCCGAAATTGGCCGCCCACTTGCGGGCGGTGAGCGTCTCCTGCTGGTGGTACTGCTGGAGCGGCTGGACGGCCCGCTCATCGCCGATCTGGCCCAGCGAGAGGGTCACCTGCGTCTGCAGCGGGTCGTGGGCGGGCAGACGGCTGAGCAGGCCGATGTGCCCGTCGAGGGCCTCGGTGCTGGCCAAGGCGCCCAGGATGTAGCTGGCGGCCTCGGCCTGGCGGCGGTGGAACTCGAGCGCCTGCGGGTCGATGCTGCCGGTGGCGGCGAGCATCTCGCGCAGTTTTTCGGCGTGCTCGATGAGCTGCTGGCCGGCGGTGCGGGCGACGGCCTCGCTGCCGATGGCGGCCAGGGCGTCGCGGGCGGCCAGGTGGTTGGCGGCGATGGGGTCTTGCAGGTTGCGCCACAGGGCGTCGACGGTGGCGGGGTCGGTGTTGCGGGCGACGGCCTGCAGGGCAGCCAGGCGGACGGGGGCCTGCGGGTCGTTCAGCAGGCGGAGGACCCAGCCCTCGCGCCCGAGGTAGCCGAGCCCCTCGGCCACGCCCGCGCGGATCAGGGGGTTGTCGTCGTTGGCGGCCCGCGTCAGCAGGGGCCGGGCCGGGCGGGCCTGCAGGCGCCCCAGCGTCGCCAGGGCGGCCGAGCGCAGGGCGGGCTGCTGGCCGGAGCCCTCCGGCGTGCTGAGGCTCTCCAGGGCGGACACGAGGGCGTCGGTCGGCTGGGCCCGGGCCGCGTTGCGGATGGCCTCCAGGCGGACCAGCGGGGGCTGGGCCGGCTCCAGCAGGGCGATCAGGCGGGCCGGCTCCAGGGCCTGGCCCATTCGCGTCAGGGCCGCCAGCGCCTGGGCGACCAGGCGGGGGTCGGTCCGGGCGGTCAGTGCGGCCAGCTCGGCCGTCGGCTCGGCCCAGTTGTGGGCGACGACGGCGCGCACGGCCTGGGCGGCCACGCGGTCTTCCTCGCTGGCCAGGGCGGCCCGCAGGTCAGCGGCGACCCACTCGAGCGGCATTCGCCCGAGGCCCGCCACGGCCGAGGCCCGCACGCGCCAGTCCTCATCGGTCAGGGCCGACCGCAGGGCCGGCAGGGCCTTGGCGTTGCGGGTGGTGCCCAGGTCGGCCACCAGGCGCTCGCGGAGGTGGACGTCCTGCCGGGTCGGCTCACGCTGGAGCGTCTCGACCAGCAGCTCGACCGTCCGGTCGCCGGCGTAGGGCGTCACGCGGTAGTCGGTCGGCTCGGTCAGCGGGGCGGCCCCGGCCGGGGCCAGGCTGGCCAGCACGATCAGCAGCACTGTACGCGGATGAGTCATCGTTGCCTTCGCGATCCGTTTCACAGGGATATCCCTCTACACCGGCCGACGCAGCTGCCAGACCCGCACCACGGTGGCCAGGAACAGCCCCACGGTGACGGTGGCAATCAGCTTCAAGTGGGCATTGAAGAGCGAGAACTGCTGGAAGGTCTCCAGCCCGGCCGCATCCAGGGCTGCCGCGATGGCGTTGGGCACGAAGACGGCCGCCTTGAACTCGTCGCTGAACAGGTCCGGGCCCAGCATCACCAGCAGCGTCGCCACGCTCACGATGCCGACCATGCCGTAGGTCCAGGCGGTGGCGGCGGCGGTTCGGCTGCACATGGCCGAGAAGAACATGCCCAGCACCGTCACGAACAGGCTGGTCATGCCCGTCACCATCAGCACCCGCGTGATGCGGGGGGCGAGGCCCTCGTCGACGCCATGGCCCATGAAGGCCGGGAACACCATCAGAATCAGCAGCGCCGGCGTCGTGGCCACGATCAGCAGCAACAGCGGCACGATCGAGGCCTGGAATTTGCCCGAGACGATCGTCCAGCTGCGGATGCGGCTGGTGTTCATCAGGTCCCAGACGCTGGTCTCGCGGTCCGAGCAGATGCTGCCGCTGCTCATCGCCGGGCCGATCAGGATGATCAGCAGGATCTGCAGGCCGGCGACGACGGCGAGCATCTTGGCGATCAGGGCCGGGCCCTCCTGCACCAGCTGGCCCACGGTGAGCGTCACCATGAACATCAGCAGGATCGAGACGATCAGGGCGATGCCCGTCGCCCGCAGCAGCCACTGCACCTGCAGCACCGGGCGGGTGCGGAATTCCTTCATGGCCACCACGTTCTGCCAGAAGCGGATGGCGGGCTTGCGCTTGGCCGGGTCGAACAGGAAGAAGAAGGTGCGGGCGGAGATCTGCCCGCGCTCGACGACCTTGAGCCGTTCGCGAGGCCGCTGGGGCTGGAAGGGCCTCTGCAGCCTGGCCAGCAGGAAGCCGCCGACCACCACGAACACGACCGCCGCCATCGGCAGGTAGAGCTGCCAGTAGGGCGGCAGGCCCTTGGCGGGGGTGGCGTAGCTGCTGTCGGGCACGACGACCGAGAGCATCGCCTGCAGCGGGCTCAGCGAGGCCAGCACGCCCAGCACCTTCGAGCCCACCGGGCCGGCCTTGAGCATCAGCTGCCCCGTCGCCGGCCAGGCCGGCATCGCCAGCAGGATCGTCACCACCAGCAGGATGCCGTAGGTCATGATGATCGAGCGGTAGCTGCGGTGCATCATCGCGCTGACGAGCAGCCCGATGGCGCCCAGGAACAACGCCGTCACCACCAGCACGCCCAGCACAGCCAGCACCTGGCCGCCCCGCACGCCGCCCAGCAGGAACAGCGACGCCAGCACCGGCGTGCCCATGACCACCAGCAGCAGCAGGAAGGTCAGCGAGCCGCCCATCTTGCCCACGACGATCTGCGCGGGGCTCAGGCGGGTGGCGAAGAGGCTCTCGAAGGTGTTGCGCTCCTTCTCCAGCGTCAGGGCCGTCGAGGTGAAGGCCGGGGCGAACAGGGCGATCAGCAGCAGCTGGCCGATGCCCAGCACCGCCAGCAGCCGCTGGGCCTGGTCGCCGCCGAGGCTCTGCATGCCGCCCGGCGGCCAGAGCATGAACACCACCGCGATCAGCGCCAGCAGGTAGACCACCTGCATGGCCAGGGCCTTGCGCGTCCGCAGGCTGGTGAGGACTTCCTTGCGTAGAATCGGGTTACTCATGGTCTCTCACCTCACGCCGAACCGGTCGCCGACGAGGGCGCCGGCTCGGTGGGCTCGTCGGACTCGGCCTCGGTGTCCGGGACGCTGGTGCTCATGCCGCTCAGGGCCATGAAGGCGTCCTCGAGGCTCAGGGGCACCTCGCGGAAGGTGACGACCTTGACCCCGCCGCCCATCAGCACCGCCAGCATGTCGGCCAGGGCCGCCTCGTCGCCCTTGAAGCGGAAGCGGAGCACGCCGAGGTTCTGGTCCTCCTCGTCAAGCTTGCTGCAGCGGGCGTCGGCCTGGATGAGCCGCTTGGCCGAGGCCAGGTCGCCGCCGGCCTTGATCTCCATCAGCCGATCGCGGGCGATGGCGCTGACGACCTGGTCGACGGGCCCCTGGGCCTGCAGCACGCCCTGGTGGATGATGCCCACCAGGTCGCAGATCGTCGCCAGCTCCGGCAGGATGTGGCTGGAGACCAGCACGGTCTTGCCCCGGTCGGCCAGCAGGCGGATGAGGTTGCGCATGTCGATGCGGGCCCGGGGGTCCAGGCCATTGGCCGGCTCGTCCAGCAGCAGCACCTGCGGGTCGTGCATCAGCGTGCGGGCCAGGCCCACGCGCTGGCGCATGCCCTTGGAGAGGGTGTCCACGAACCGGTCGCGCATGTAGGCCGAGCCGGTGATCTCGAAGACCTCCTCCATCCGCTGGCGGCGGTGGCGGCGGGGGATCTTGAAGGCGGCCCCGAAGAAGTCGAGGTACTCCCACACGCGCATCTGCTCGTAGACGCCGAAGTCGTCGGGCATGTAGCCCACGAGGCTCTTGAGCTTGTCGCGGTCGGTCGTCACGTCGATGCCGCCGATGATGGCCCGGCCGGCGCTGGCCTTGAGCAGGCCGGCGAGGATGCGGATCGTCGTCGTCTTGCCCGCGCCGTTGTGGCCGATGTAGCCGAACACGCTGCCGCGGGGGATGCTCAGGTTCAGGTCGTCCAGGGCCTTGATCTCGTCGTAGTGCTTGCTGAGGCCCTCGGTCTTGAGCATGATGTCGCTGTTTTGGCTCACTGCACGGTTCCTTCCAACGTGCCGTCGATACTCTTGATCTGCCACTCTTTGCGGTTTTCCAGGCTGACCGCGGCCGTCAGGGGCTCGACGCGGACCCGCAGGCGGATCGCGCCGTCGGCGTTCATGAAGCGGTCGGCCCGCTCGATGGGGATGGTCTGGGCGGCCACGGGGTTGTCGAAACTGGCCAGCTCGGTCAGCTCGCGGTCGTTGACGGGGTCGACGCCGTAGACCGTCACGCGGAAGGTCGGGGCGTCGAACAGCAACTCCAGCGTCGCCTCGGTGTTCTGCAGGGCGCCCAGGGGGGCCGGCGGGCTCAGCAGGAGGTCGAAGCGGGCGGGGTTGGCGTTGGGGTTGTACTGGCCGCTCTGGCGGTCGCGGCGAAGGCCCTCGACCTCGAGCACGGCCATGCCCGGCATCAGGCGGACGCGCGTGCCCGCCGCCGGCGCCGCCAGCCGGGCGGGCTGGAGGTAGACCAGCTCGCCGCCGGTGGGCATCTCGTGGCCCGGCAGCGGCTGGAGGGGGTTGCTCTGGGCCCAGCCCATCAGGTAGGCCTGCCCGTCGGGCCGGGGGGCGGGGAAGAGGTCTTCCACGCTGGTCAGGTCGGCGACGAGGGCGTTGCGGATCTGGTCCTGCTCGGAGTAGAAGGCCTTGGGCAGGTAGCCGCGGGTCAGCGGCGGCAGGTCGGCGACGGCCACCGCCTGGCCGGCAGGCAGGGCCCCGATGCCGAAGGCCCGGGTGCGGCCCATCTCGGGGTCGTAGACCAGCAGCACGGCGTCCTGGATGTCCAGGCCGGTGCGGTTGGTCAACTCACCGGCCAAACCCGTCGGGCCGAAGGTGAGCGCCCCGTCCAGGCTGCCCGGCAGGTCGATGGCGGCGGCGGCGGTGAAGGCCGGCGCCGAGTCGGCGGGCACCTCCACGGCGGGCACGCCCATCGTGCCGGCCTGGCGGATGCGGGTCTCGGCCAGCGAGGCGCTGGTGACCTGGCCGGTGGGCATGACCCGCCCGGTCGGCGCCCCGGCCGAGACGTCCAGCGAGATCGTGTCGGGCGAGTAGGGGCTGAAGGTGTTGTACAGGACGGTTCGGCCCGTGGTGTCGTTGACGGCCAGGCCGATGTAGCTGAGGGAGGGCTGCTCGGTCTGCATGCGGGCATAGGCGAACAGGGCCACGCCCAGCAGGGCGGCCACCGGCAGCAGGATCAGCCAGGTCAGCTCGCCCCGGCCCCGGAAGTTAAGCACCAGGCCCAGGCCGGCCACCACCAGCGTATAGCCGGTCAGCCAGGCCAGCACCTGCCAGCGTCCCAGGCCCGGCCGGCCGGAAATCTTCTGCAACTGCGTCAGCGAGGCCTGCTCGAACCGCTCGGGCCGCAGGGCCGGCGCCGTCCGCAGGGCCTCGTTGATCTGGCCGAGGACCCCGGCCAGGCCCGCCTGGTCCAGGGCTGCCGTCGGCAGGGCCAGCACGAACGCATGGCCCAGGCCCCAGCGGTTGTGCGTCAGCAGCGGCAGGCCATCGGCCCAGGCCACCACCTGTGCCTCCGACGGGATCAGCGTCAGGCGGGGCATGTCGGCGGGCAGAGCGATGGGGGCATCGGCGCCCTCCGGGCTCACCTGCCGCACGGTGCCGTAGCCGGCCATACCCACGCCGGCGGCCTGGCCCAGGGGGCTCAGCAGCAGCTCTTCAGTGGTGGTGTCGGCCCCGATCAGCAGCACGCCGCCGCGGGCGGTCCAGTCCAGGATGGCCTGGATCTGGCTGGGGCGGAGACGGCCCAGGTCGGCCCGGCCCACCACCAGCATGGCCAGCGGCTCGTAGCCGTACCAGCGGTCGGGGGGCGTGTCGGCCCGGCTGGTGCGGACGGCGGCGAAACCGGGGGCGGTTTGCAGAAAACTGTAGGTGGCGAACGGCCCGTCGTCGATGTAGGCGACCAGCGCGACGCGCCGGGCGGGGTGCTGCATCCGCAGGTCGGTGTCGCGGTGAAGCACGTGGCCCCGCTGGGCGTCGAGCAGGTCGATCGTCTGGCTGACGGTCAGGACGCCGCGGTCGCCGCTGCCCTCGCCGCTGGCGCCGGGGCGAACGGGCAGCCAGACCGTGGCCCCCGATCGCGCCGGCAGCCAGACCTCGTGGGCGAAGAGCATCGCCCCGCGGTCGGGGTCGCTGGTGCGGAGCACGACGTCGCCGAGGATCGCCCGGTCGGTGGGGTTCTCGACGCGGGCGACCACCTGGGCCCAGTGGCCCGGCTGGAAGTAGCCCTGGAAGGTCGTGCGGGCATTGGGGATTCGTGGCTGGTCCTGGGCGGCGGCCAGGGCCGGGGCCATGACCACCAGGGCCAGCACCCACGCCAGCCAGCCTCGGCGGGCCGAGCGGCGGGGGCGGTCAGGTCGGGGGCACTCATTCACGGGAAAGCCTCTCCGTCAACAGGGCTGGCCAGAAACCGGTTGGCCGGCTGAATCAGCCAGCCGACCACCGGACGCGAACCGCTGCCGGCGGTCCGGACGGGCCAGTATAGTCGCCGGCCGGGCCGATGCAAGAACGGACGTTCCAGCGGGGCCACGCCGTGGGCCGGCGGATGGACAGATGCTCGATTCTACTCAAACCCGTGCCGATCTCGATGGATTCTCCGCATCCAAATCGTCCGCGGGTCCGTCGGTCTGCGAGTGCACCAGGAAGCTCAGCTGCTCCAGCTGCACCGTCAGGTCGACGCTGACGACCGCCAGCGGGGCCGGGGCGGCCAGGGCGACCGGGGCGAAATTGAGCACCCCGCGCACGCCGGCCTCGGCGAGGCGCTGGCAGGTGCTCTGGGCGGCCTCGGCGGGCGTGGTCAGAATCGCCAGCCGCACGTCCTGCGCCGCCAGCGTGCTCTCGAGGTGGCTCAGGGGCTGCACGATGATGCCCCCGAAGGCCTGGCCCACGGTCCGCCCGTCGGTGTCGAAGGCGGCCACGATGCGAAAACCTTTGCGCAGGAAACCCTTGTGCTGCAGCAGGGCCCGGCCCAGGTTGCCGGCGCCCACCACGACGACGTTGACCGTGCGGTCGGTGCCCAGGATCCGTCGCAGCCGGGCGGCGAGGGCCTCGACGTCGTAGCCCTTGCCCGGCTGGCCGAACTGGCCGAACCAGGCGAGGTCCTTGCGGACCTGGGCGGCCGTCAGGTGCAAGGCCTCGGCCAGCGCGCGGCTGGAGACGGTTGTCCGCCCGCCGTGGCGCAGCTGCTCGAGTTGCCGCAGGTACAGGCTCAGCCGGCGAACGGCCGGGGCAGGGATCGGCTGCGATCTCATGGGCTGGCCCTCCGAGGCCGAAGAGGGGACAGGTGTGGGCCGGGCTGACGCCCCGCCTCGCCGACGGGTGGATGATAAGCTCTTATCGGCAGGCCGGTCAAGCGCTTTCGGCGGGGGCCCGGGCGGACCATTGGGCTTGACAGACCCCCGCGGCGATGTCTACTATCGCGCAGGCCCGGGCTGGCGCTGTGCGCCGGTGCCGGCCGACGGACGCCCTGCGCGTCTGCCCTGACCCGCAGTCCCCACAGATGAGGATGGCGAATGATGATGAGACGGCTTTTCCCGGCGATGGTCGTGGTGCTGGTGGCCGCGTCGGCCCCGATGGTGTGGGCCCAGCCGGCCCCGACGCTCTCGCCCGAGACGATGGCAGCCGCCGATCAGCTGGGCCAGGCCCAGCGGAACGAGGTGGACGCCTTCGTCCGCTACCACCTCGATGCCTTCATCCAGCCGGTGTCGGCCCCCGAGGCGATGGCCGACGCCCAGCCGGTCCTGCAGGCCCGCCAGGCCCTCGAATCGGCGGGTACCGGCAACGACAAGGGCCTGGGCTTCCGCCGCTACTTCGCCGAGTCCGTCACCCGCGAGATCGTGCCGGTCGTCCTGGCCGACGGCAGCCGCCTCGGGCAGGTCAACGCAGCCGTCCTGGTCGGCTCGCTCCGCCAGCCGGTGACCCTGCCGGCCCTGGAGGCGATGGTCCGCCACCCCAACCCCGCCGTCCGCTACCACGGCATGCGGGGCTACCGCAACATCCGCGCCCTGCTGCTGGGCGTCGGCGGCAACATGCGCGACGCCATGTTCCGCGTGCTCACCGAGCGGGCCGGCACCGAGACCGACGCCCTGGTCCTGGCCGAGCTGCTCAGCGTGCTGGACCTCTCCAGCGGCAGCGACCTGCAGGGCCTGGACTCGCTGGCCCTCAACAGCGCCCGCCAGGCCGCCCAGCCCATCGTCACCGGCGTGCTCGCCAGCCGGCTCCAGGGCGTCCGCAATGCCGACCTGGCTGTGGTGCGGGCCTATGGCCGGTCCATCGACGCCGTCGAGGAGTTCGCCCGCGCCGCGCCCAACGCCGAGCAGCGCCGCCCGCTGCTGACGCTGCTGGCCGACATCCTGGCCAACGCCTCGGCCGCCTACGCCGACCGCGCCGTCCCCGGCGTCGACCGCGACGACCCGACGATCCAGGCCCTCGGCTCGCTGCTCAAGGAGGTCGAGCTGACCATCGGCCGAATCACCAACAGCAACCTCCAGGCCATCAGCAGCGAGATCAACCGCACGGCCGACCCCGCCGAGAAGGTCCAGGCGATCCAGTCCCAGGTCGACCGCATCATCGGCGCCGAGGGCACGCTGACCGGCCCGCCGTGGAACCTCCAGCCGCCCCAGGCCCTGTCGGCCCAGTCGTAGCGGAGGGACCGGCCGGCCTCAGCCCAGGAGCCGCCCATGCACCGACTCGTCCTGATCGCCTGCGGAGCGGCCATCGCGGTGGCCCTGCAGGGGGCCGACCCGGACGCCCGGCCGGTCGATTTCGTGTTCAACAACGGCCCGGAGGTCAACAGCCTCGACCCGCACGTCATCAGCTGGAAGCACGACATCCGCGTCGCCAATGGCCTGTTCGAGGGGCTGATGGCCTTTCGCATCCTGCCCCCGGAGCCGGGCGAGTCGCAGGGCCAACTGGCCGTCGGGCCCGGCGTGGCCGAGCGGTTCGAGGTCAGCCCCGACGGGCGGACCTACAGCTTCCACCTCCGCCCCGACGCCCGCTGGAGCAACGGCGAGCCGGTGACGGCCCGGGACTTCGCCTGGAGCTGGCAGCGCGTCCTCACGCCGGCCACCGGGGCCGATTACGCCAGCCTGCTGTTCGTCATCCAGGGCGGGCGGGCCTACTACGAGGCCCTCGCCGCTGGCCGGTCGCCCTCGTTGGACGCCCTGGGGATAGAGACGCCCGACGAGCGGACGGTGGTGGTGACGCTGGAGGCTCCGACGGCGTACTTCCTGGAGCTGACGGCCTTTGCGACGTTCTTCCCGGTCTATCGGCCCCTGCTGGAGCGGTTCACGGTGGAGGGCACCGTCGGGCCCAACGGCGTGGGCCGATACGACGGCGGGTGGATGCGCCCCGGCGTGCTGGTGAGCAACGGGCCCTTCGTGCTGCAGAGCCATCGCTTCAAACGCGACCTGGTCATGGTGCGCAACGCCCACTACTGGGATGCCGACAACGTGTGGCTGCGGCAGGTGACCGCCCTGGCCATCTCCGACCAGAACGCTGCCCTGCACGCCTACGAAACGGGCCAGTGCGACTGGCTCGACTCGGTGCCGGCCTCGGTGGCGCGGGCCCTGCTGGAGCGGCCGGCCGAGCGGCGGGGCGAGGACTTCCACCGGGTGATGGCGTTCGGCACCTACTTCTACCGCTTCAACTGCCAGCCGACGGCCGATGGCCGGGCCAACCCCTTCGCCGACCCGCGGGTGCGGCGGGCGTTCTCGCTGGCGGTCGACCGCGTCGACGTCGCCCGCGTCACCGGCGTCCAGCCGCCCGTGGCGGGCAGCCTCGTGCCGCCGGGGCTGGTGGTGTACAACACCGCCGGCGAGCCGTTCGAGTACGTACCCCCACCGCCCGAGGAGCCCAACGTCGCCGAGGCCCGACGGCTGCTGGCCGAGGCCGGCTACGCCGACGGGGCCGACCTCGGACCCGTCCGGCTGATGTTCAACACCGGCTACGGCCACGAGCTGATCGCCCAGCGCCTCGCGGCCATCTGGCGCCAGACGCTCGGCGCCGACGTCGTCCTGGTCCCCAAGGACCCCAACGCCTTCGGCGAGGCCCTCAAGCAGAAGACCCACAAGGAGTGGCACCTTGGCCGGGGCAGCTGGTTCGGCGACTACCGCGACCCCAGCACCTTCCTGGACATGCTGATGACCGCCAGCGGCAACAACGACTCGTCCTACAGCAACCCCGAGTACGACCGCCTGGTCGCCGCCGCCGCCGCCACCGACGACCAGGCCCGCCGCATGGAGCTGTTCCGCCAGGCCGAGACACTCGGCATCGTGCAGGAGGCGGCCCTGCTGCCGCTCTACTTCTACGCCGAGCACAGCATGATCCGCCCCGACATCCAGGGCGCCTGGCCTAACAATATGGGCTACATGGTGCTCAAGCAGGTTCGGCGGGAATGAGGGACGCCATGGGGCCGCCACCTGCCGCGGGCGCCCCGTCCACGAAGCCCACGGAAAGCATTCCGTGGGCGTGGAAAGAGGCGCCCGATCGCGCGGTGCGATATAATCGTTTCCGCATTAACGCTTTAACGCAGTGACGGATCGACGAGTCAACCAATCAACCAGTTAACCAATTAACCAGTTAACCAGTTATCCTCCCCATGCACACGCGAATCGCCCGACGCCTGCTGCTGTTCCCGGTGGTGCTGCTGGCCATCTACACCGCGACGTTTGCGCTGGCGGTGGTGGCGCCGGGCGACCCGCTATCCAACGCGGACGGCAAGATGGCCCCGGAGACCGTCCGCGAGCTGCGCGCCCGCTTCGGCCTGGACCAGCCCTGGCACGTGCAGTACTGGCGCTACCTGCGGCACACGGCCAGCGCGGCCGTCGACGGTGAGCTGGACCTCGGGCCCAGCATGGTCTACCGCGATCGGCCCGTGGCGGAGATCCTGGGCTTGACGCCTGCGTCCTGGCCGACCGGGGCGCTCAAGGTCAGCCTGACGCTGGGACTGCTGGCCCTGGCGCTGGCGGTGGGGGTGGGGATGGAACTGGGCATCCTGGCCGCCCGGCGGCAGCACAGTTGGGCCGACCACCTGACAATGGGCGTGTCGGTGGCGGGGCTCTCCCTGCCGCCGTTCGTGGTGGGGGCCGGGCTGATACTGCTCTTCGCCATCCTGATCCCGATCTTCCCCGTCGGCGGCTGGGGCAGCCTGCGGCAGATGGTCCTGCCGGCGGTGACGCTGAGCCTACCCTTCGCGGCCTACATCGCGAGGCTGATGCGGGCGGGCATGCTCGACGTGCTGGGGGCCGACTACGTCCGCACAGCCCGCGCCAAGGGGCTGGGCGAGCGGGCGGTGATCTACAAGCACGCGTTCAAGCTGGCCTTCCTGCCGGTGCTGAGCTACCTGGGCCCGGCCACCGCGGCGGTGCTGACGGGCAGCTTCGTCGTCGAGAGCCTCTACGCCGTGCCCGGCATCGGGCGCTACTTCGTCGAGAGCGTCATCAGCCGCGACCAGTACATGATCCTGGGCACCGTGCTGGTCTACTCGGTGCTGCTGGTGGGGCTCAACCTGGTGGTGGACCTGCTGTACGTGGCCGTGGACCCGCGGATCCGGGAGGATGCGGTATGACGACGCTGGCGCGGGCGGAGGTATCGGCGGGCACCCCGGCGGCGTTGTCGGGCGAGGTGGGCCTGTGGCGGCGGTTCAGTCGGCATAGGGCGGCCGTGGCGGGCCTGGTGTTGGCCGGCGCGATGGCCCTGGCGTGCCTGGTGTCGGTGCCGCTGGCCCTGTCGCAGGAGCAGGGCCAGCCGGCCTACGACCGCCAACGGGCCGGGCCGCTGCTGGGCGAGCCGACCGGCGAGCACGTCCTGGGCACCGACGCGCTGGGGCGCGACCTGCTGATCCGCCTGGGCCTGGGCGGGGCGATCAGCCTGGGCATCGGCCTGGCGGCGGCCCTGCTGGCCGGCACCATCGGCGTGACCTGGGGCATGGTGGCCGGCTACGCCGGCGGGCGCGTCGACGCGGTGCTGATGCGGATCGTTGACGTGCTCTACGGCCTGCCGTACGTGCTGCTGGTAATCCTGCTGAAGGTGGCCTTCGAAAAGCCCCTCGCCGCCGCCGTCGGCAGCGCGCAGCTGGGCAGCATCCTCATCCTGCTGCTGGCGATCGGGGCGGTGAGCTGGCTGACAATGGCCCGCGTGGTCCGCGGGCAGGTGCTGAGCCTCAAGGCCCAGCCCTTCGTCGAGGCCGCCCGCGCCGCCGGGGCGTCCGACGGGCGCATCCTCCTGCGCGAGATTCTGCCGAACCTCGCCGGCCCGGTGCTCGTGTATGCAACATTGATCGTGCCCCAGGCGATCCTGCAGGAGAGCTTTTTGAGCTTCCTGGGGATCGGCGTGGCGCCGCCCGTCCCCACGTGGGGCGCGATGGCCGCTGAGGGCGTTTCGGCCCTCAACACGATCCGTGTATACTGGTGGTTGATCGTCTGGCCCTGCCTGGCGCTGGGCCTGACGCTGCTGAGCCTGAATTTCATCGGCGACGGCCTGCGGGACGCCCTGGACCCGACGGGCCGAACCTTCGGAGGCAGACGCGCATGAAGAAGACCCTGACCCTGCTTGTGCTGGCTGCGATGGGCGCCTCGGCCCTGCTGGCCGGCTGCGACCGCGGCACGACCCGCCGCAGCGACCGCAGCGAGGCCACCGGCGAGATGCAGACCGCCGGCATCGCCGAGGAGTACGCGCCCGTGGCGGGCACCTTCGGCGGACGAATGGTCCAGGCCACCATCAGCGAGCCCAAGAGCTTCAACCCCATCACCTCCAGCGAGACCAGCACCAGCGATTACACCAACCTGATGTTCCTGGGCCTGACCAAGGTCGACCCCTGGACCTACGAGCCCCAGGCCGAGCTGGCCACCCGCTGGGAGCCCGACGAGAGCGGTCTGGTCTGGACGGTCCACCTCCGCGACGACGTCACCTGGTCCGACGGCGCGCCCTTCTCGGCCGACGACGTGCTGTTCACCTACGACACGATCTACAACCCCGACATTCCCTGCTCCACGCGGGACATCATCTCCGGGCCCAACGGCGAGCGGTGGGCGGTCGAAAAGGTCGACGCCCACACCGTCCGCTTCACGCTCTACGAGCGCAACGCCATCTTCCCGCTGCTGCTGGCGACGGGCATCGTGCCCAAACACCGCTTCGAGCCGATGGTGCAGGCCGGCACCTTCGCCAGCGCCCTGGGCTCCAACGCCACGGCCAGGGACTTCGCCGTCACCGGTCCGTTCATCGTCGATCGCTACGACACCGGCACCGGGCGGGTCTTCATGAAGCGCAACCCGCGCTACTACCGCACCGACGCCGCCGGCCAGCGCCTGCCGTACCTCGACGAGATCCTCTTCGTCATCGTCAAAGACTCCAGTGCGGCCATGCTCAAGTTCCGCCAGGGCGAGACGGACATCCACGGCATCCAGGGCAGCGACTATCCCGACATGAAGCCTCTCGAGAGGTCGGGCAACTTCACCATCTACGGGCTCGGGCCGGCCGGCGGCAGCGAGTTTCTGTTCTTCAATCAGAACACCGGGCGGGGCGAGGACGGCAAGCCCTACGTCGTGCCGCACAAGCTCGCGTGGTTCCGCGACACGCGCTTCCGCCAGGCCGTCAGCTATGCCATCGACCGCCAGTTCATCGTCGCCAGCATCATGAACAACCTGGGCTATCCCCAGTACGGCCCGATGAACCACGCCAACGAGCACCTGTACTTCGCGAACCCCAATATGCCCCGCTACGAGTTCGACCTGGACAAGGCCCGCGCCCTGCTGGCCGAGATGGGCCTGAAGGACCGCAACGGCGACGGCAAGCTGGAGGACGCCGCCGGCAACAGGGTCAGCTTCACGCTGACGACCAACACCGGCAATGACGTGCGGATGCGCGTGGCGGAGACCATCCGCAGCGACCTGGAGCGGCTGGGCATGGAGATCAACTTCCGGCCCATGCAGTTCAACACGCTGATCAGCAAGCTCGACGCGACGTACGACTGGGAGGCGTGCGTGATGGGCCTGACCGGCGGGCCCGAGCCGCACTGGGGCGCCAACATCTGGCGCAGCGACACCCGCATGCACATGTGGTTTCCGTACCAGAAGGAGCCCTCGACCGAATGGGAGGCCGAGATCAACCGCCTCTTCGCCGAGGGCGTCGCTGAGCTGGACCGCCAGAAGCGCCGGGAGATCTACTTCCGCTGGCAGCAGATCGTCGGCGAGCAGCAGCCGTTCATCTACACGGCCGCTCCCGAGCGGCTGACCGCCATCCGCAACACGCTGGGCAACGTCTTCCCGGCGCCGTTCGGCACGCTGCACAATATCGACGAGGTGTTCCTCAAGGGGGCCTCGGGCCCGGCGCCGGCCAGCGCGCCGGCGGGTAACGCGGCGGGCCGGTAGGGACACTCCAGCCGACGGGAGATCATGGGCGCCTATATCGTACGCAGAATCCTGATTGCCCTGGTGATGCTGCTGGTCGCCTCGGCGCTGGGCTTCGGGATCATGAAGCTCTCGCCGGGCGACTACATCGACATGCTGAAGATGGACCAGCGCGAGACCCCCGAGTCCCTGGCGGCCGAGACCGAGCGGCTGGGGCTGGACAAGCCGGCCATCGTGCAGTACGGCACGTGGCTGTGGCGGCTGGTCACACTGGACCTGGGCGAGAGCTTCCGCTACCGCAAGCCGGTGGCCGACGTGCTTGGCGAGCGGCTGATCAACACGCTGATCCTCAACGTCGTGTCGATCGCCGTTACCTGGGCGGTGGCGGTGCCGCTGGGGATCTACGCTTCGGTCCACCAGTACAAGTGGAGCGACAAGCTGCTCAGCGGTCTGAGCTTCGTGGGCATGAGCCTGCCGGGCTTCTTCGTGGCCCTGGTCTTGATGTGGATCTTTGCCGGCAAGCTCGACGTCCTGCCGGCCGGCGGGCTCTACGGTGTCAACTACGACCAGTTGGACTTCTGGGGCAAAGTCGGCGACGTGGGGCGGCACCTGATCATCCCGGTGGTGGTGCTGGCCATCGGCGGCCTGGCGGGGCTCCAGCGGATCACCCGGGGCAACATGCTCGAGGTGCTCCGCCAGCAGTACGTCACCACCGCCCGCGCCAAGGGCCTGCCCGAGAACCGCGTGATCTACCGCCACGCTCTGCGCAACGCGATCAACCCGCTGATCACGATCTTCGGCTACAGCTTCGCCGCCCTGTTCAGCGGGGCCGCCCTGCTGGAGATCATCCTGAGCTACCCGGGCCTGGGCCAGATGATGTACGAGGCGATCCTGGCCAAGGACGAGCCGCTGGTGATGGCCGGCTTCATGATGGGCGCGGCCATGCTGCTGGCGGGCAACCTGCTGGCCGACGTGCTGCTGGCCGTCGCCGACCCGCGGATCAGCTATCACTAAGGGACCCGCATGCCTGAATCGACCGAGAACGCCCCGCAGACCGCGGCCAGCGCCCAGAAGGCCATGAGCCCCTGGGCGATGGTCTGGCGCAACCTGCGCCGCCACCGCATGGCCATGCTGGCCGCCAAGGTGCTGCTGGTGATGTACGGCGTGATGCTGTTCGACGGCTTCTTCGCGCCGTACTACTACGGCGACGAGAGCCGCCTGCACTCCTACCACCCGCCGTTCAACTTACGCTTCTTCGACAGCGAGGGCCGCTTCCACCTGCGCCCCTTCGTGTACCACAGCGGCTACGAGTTCGACCCGGTGACGATGGAGCGGATCTGGGTGGAGGAGGACGACAAGGCCTACCCCGTCCAGTTGCTCTACCGCAGCGAGAAACCCACGACGATCCTGTTCGGGCTGGTCGAGACGCACTGGCACCTGTTCGGCGTCGAGTCGCCGGGGCGGCTCTACCTGCTGGGCGCCGACTTCATGGGGCGCGACATCTTCAGCCGGCTGCTGTTCGCCGCCCGCATCAGCCTGACGATCGGCCTGGTCGGCACGGCCATCGCCCTGACGCTGGGCCTGCTGATCGGCGGGACCAGCGGCTACCTCGGCGGCACGTGGGACAACCTGATCCAGCGATTCTGCGAGCTGCTGATGCTGATCCCGGGCCTCTACACGCTGATGATCCTCTACAACGCCCTGCCGGCTAACTGGTCCAGCGTGGAGCTCTACTTCGGCGTGGTGGCCATCCTGTCGTTCATCGGCTGGGCGGGGCTCGCCCGCATCATCCGCGGCATGGTGCTGAGCATCAAGACCAGCGACTTCGTCATGGCCGCCCGCGCCGCCGGCGTGCCGACCCGGCAGATCATCGTCCGCCACGTGCTGCCCAGCACGCTGAGCTATGCGATCGTCTCGGCCTCGCTGAGCATCCCGGCCTACATCCTGGGCGAGAGCGGCCTGAGCATGATCGGCATGGGCATTCAGGAGCCCGTGCCCAGCTGGGGCAACATGCTCCAGCGTGGCATGAACGTGACCGAGCTGTCGCGCCATCCCTGGCTGCTCTGGTCGGGCGTGGCGATCTTCATCACGGTGATGGCCTTCAACTTCCTGGGCGACGGCTTGCGCGACGCGTTCGACCCGCGGACCATTGGCCTGAAGGGCAAGAAAGCGGAATGACCACCACGACCACCCCCCAACCCGTGCCCCTGGCGAGCGGACAGGACGCCGAGCCGCTGCTGGAGGTCCGCGACCTCGCGACGCACTTCCACACCGAGGGCGGCACCGTCCGGGCCGTCGACGGCGTGAGCTACCGCATCAACCGCCAGCAGACTTTCGCCCTGGTCGGCGAGAGCGGCTGCGGCAAGAGCGTCTCGGCCCTTTCCATCATGAGGCTGATCCCGATGCCCCCCGGCGAGATCGCCTCGGGGCAGATCCTCTTCCAGGGCCGGGATCTGCTGGGCCTATCCGACGAGCAGATGCGCCGCGTGCGGGGCAAGGACATCGGCATGATCTTCCAGGAGCCGATGACCAGCCTCAACCCGGTCTACACCGTCGGCGACCAGATCGTCGAGGCCATCCGCCTGCACCAGCACACCGGCAAGGGCGAGGCGTGGGACCAGGCCGAGCACATGCTCGCCCGCGTCGGCATCCCTGAGCCCGCCCAGCGCGTCCGCGAGTACCCCCACCAGATGTCCGGCGGCATGCGCCAGCGCGTGATGATCGCCATGGCCCTGTCGTGCAACCCCCAGCTGGTGATCGCCGACGAGCCGACGACGGCCCTGGACGTGACGATCCAGGCCCAGATCCTCGACCTGCTCAACGAGCTCAAGGCCCGCGACGGCCTGAGCATCCTGCTGATCACCCACGACCTCGGCGTGGTGGCCGAGTCGGCCGACGTGGTCGGCGTGATGTACGCCAGCAAGATGGTCGAACTGGCCGACGTGAAGAGCCTGTTCGCCCGCCCGCTGCACCCCTACACGCAGGGGCTGTTCCGCTCGGTGCCGCAGCTGGGCGAGAAGAAGCAGCGCCTCGAGACGATTCCCGGCTCGGTGCCCAACCCGTTGAGCTTCCCGACGGGCTGCAAGTTCCACCCGCGCTGCCCGGTGGGGCGCGACCTGCCACGCTGCCAGAGCCAGGAGCCCGCCCTCCGCGAGGTCGAGCCGGGCCACTGGGTCGCCTGCTGGGAGTGCCCCGGCTACGAGCAGGCCCCCTCGCTGGGCCAGGGCCGCATGGAAGGGGGCCGATGATGGCTGCCAACGGTAACGACAACGGCTCGGCCCTGCTGCAGGTCGACGGCCTGAAGACCTGGTTCCCCGTGCGGCGGGGCGTGTTCTCGCGCGTCAAGGCCCACGTGCGGGCGGTCGACGGCGTGAGCTTCCGCCTGCGCACCGGCCGAACGCTGGGGCTGGTCGGCGAGAGCGGCTCGGGCAAGACCACGGTGGGCCGATCGATCCTTCGGCTGATCCCCATCACGTCGGGGCAGGTGCTCTTCGACGGACGCGACGTGTGGGGCCTGAGCGGCTCGGACCTGCGCCACCTCCGCCGGCGGATGCAGATCATCTTTCAGGACCCCTTCGGCAGCCTGAACCCGCGAATGACCGTCGGGCAGATCATCGCCGAGCCGATGGCCGTGCACGGCCTGGGCGACCGGCGGAGTCGGCGGAAGCGCGTCGGCGAGCTGCTGGAGCGTTGCGGCCTCAACGCCGGCTACGTCAACCGCTACCCGCACGAGTTCAGCGGCGGGCAGCGCCAGCGGATCGGTATCGCCCGCGCCCTGAGCGTCGAGCCGGACTTCATCGTCTGCGACGAGCCGGTCAGCGCCCTCGACGTGAGCATCCAGGCCCAGATCCTCAACCTGCTCAGCGACATCCAGGCCGAGATGGGCATATCGTACCTGTTCATCGCCCACAACCTCGCCGTCGTCGAGCACTTCGCCGATGACGTGGCCGTCATGTACCTCGGGCGGATCGTCGAGCAGGCCTCGCGCGACGAGCTGTACGCCAACCCGGTCCACCCGTACACGCGGGCGCTGCTGTCGGCTGTACCGAGGCCCGACCCGACCGCCAAGAGCCAGCGCGTGCCGCTGGAGGGCGAGGTGCCCAGCCCGGTCAACCCGCCCAGCGGCTGCCCGTTCCACCCGCGCTGCCCGCTGACGCGCGAGCTGGCCGCCGAAGCGCCCGCCGGCGAGACGGTGGACATCCTCTCGGAGGGTCGGCCCGTCCGCGTGATGCGCCGCTGCGTGGAGCAGGTGCCCGAGCTGCGACCTCTGCCTGACAACCCCGACCACAGCCACGCTTGCCTCATGCACGAGCAGGCATGAGCCTGTCCGGGCCGTATTGGAGTGTGTCGAAGGCTCTGCGCGGGGACCGTGCCACCTCTTCCCACGCCCACGGATTGCCATCCGTGGGCTTCTCGGGCGGGCCGTGCGCAATATGTTCCCCGGCAATCGGGCAGCGGATGGCAGTTCGGACAGACCCCGGGCATGCCCGGGGCTATATGGGGGGACGCCGGGCCTCGCTGTCGCTCGACCCGGCCTTCGGAGACGGGCCTACGGGGCCTCGGGCTGCGGGGCCTCGGCCTCGGCGCGGATCAGGGCCATCAGCTGGGCGTTGCCGAAGCGGACGCGGCTGGGCGGCTGGCCGGCGAACTGGTAACGGGCCAGGCCGTCGGTGCCGACGGTGATGGTAACGACCTCGTCGATGTTGGCGTAGAGGCTCACCTGCCAGGCGGGCACGATCTCGCCCGGGGCCTCGACGGGGTCGCCGCCCTGCGTCAGGGCCGACACCCACGCCTCGACGCGGGCCGGCTCGCGGATGCTGGCCACCCGCTCCACGCGGCCGGCCTCGACGCGGTCGAGCTCCACGCGCGTGACGCCCGCCCGGGCCAGCGTGCGCTGGTACGTCGCGTACGGGTCTACCCGCAGCCAGACCACCAGCACCGCCCCGGCCAGCAGCACCAGCGTCACCACCAGCAGCGTCAGGGCCTTGCGCTTCCAGCCCCACGGCGCGGGGCCCGGATTGATCGTCGGTATCTCCACGCGTTGCCTCTTCACGTCCACCGGTCTGACCGGCAAACCGCCCAAACTTTCCGTCGGTCCTGCGGGGACAGGACCGCCCGGCCTCCGTCCGCCCCTGGGTCCTGGCCACAGGCCACGGGCCACTCCTTCGTGCCGGGCCTCGCTCCGCTCGACCCGGCCTACGGGCTAGTCTTCGATCACCTCGGGCCACTGGGTGTGGAAGGTGCCCTCGCGGTCGAGGCGCTGGTAAGTGTGGGCGCCGAAGAAGTCGCGCTGGGCCTGCACGAGGTAGGCCGGCAGCCGCTCGGAGCGGTAGCTGTCGAAGTAGGCCAGCGAGCCCGCCATCGCCGGGGCCGGGATGCCCGCGTGGGCGGCCAGGGCGACGACCTTGCGCCACGCCTTCTCGCAGCGGCGGATCAGCTCGGCGAACCGCTCGGCCAGCAGCAGATTGTCCAGCTCGCCGTTGTCGCCGAAGGCCTCGCTGATCCACTTGAGGAACCGCGCCCGGATGATGCAGCCTCCCTGCCAGATGCGGGCGATCTCGGCCAGGTCCAGGTTGTACTTATGCTCCCGGCTGGCGGCTGCGAGCAGGGCGAAGCCCTGGGCGTACGAGCAGATCTTCGACGACAGCAGGGCGTCGCGGACGTTGTCGATGAGGTCCTCAATGGCCTGGTCGCTGGTCAGCGGGGGGGCCTGGAAGACCTTGGCCGCCTCGAGCCGCCGGGGCCGCATGCTGGAGAGGATCCGCGCATCGACGGCCGCCGCCATGGTGGGACACGGCGCCGCCAGCTCGGCCGAGAGCTCGACCGTCCATCTACCCGTCCCCTTTTGTTTGGCCGCGTCGACGATCTTGTCCAGCAGCAGCCCCTCGCCGCGGTCGTCGGGGAAGTCGACGATTCGGGCGGTGATCTCG
>JAWLCG010000009.1:0-31667 GCA_041687295.1 Phycisphaerae bacterium
TCGGCTGCGGGCGCTGGACGAGGCCGGCGTGGGTCGGCTGGACATCTCGGCCGATCCGTACCACCAGCAGTTCGTGCCGATCGATCGGCCCCGGCGCCTGGCCCGCGTGGCCGCGGAGGTGCTCGGGCCCGACCGCGTACGGGTTCGCTGGCGGGATTGGCTGGCCGAGGGGTTCGACCTGGTCGGCGAGTCGCCCGCGCGGGTGGGCGAGGTGCTGAGGGCCTGGGCCGGGCGGGGCCGCGACCGCCTGACGGGCCGGGCCGCCGAGGGGCTGGACGACGCCTTGCCGCAAAGGCCGGTCGAAGCCTTCGATGACTCCCCCTGCGACCGCATCCTGTTGCGGGGCAAGCACGTGCACGTGGCGCCGACGGGGGAGCTCTGGCCGGCGACCTGCGTGGGTATCGTTGTTGGCAACGCCCTAACGCATTCTGTTAGCGAGATTTGGCAAAGACTGGCCGTCGATTGGCCGACATATCCGGTGATAGGCCCGCTGTGCCGTCGCGGGCCGGTGGGGCTGTGGCAGGCCCTGGTGGCGGCGGGCGAAAATCCTGTCCGGCAAGCATTTGCCAGCCGATGCCAGTTGTGCTATACCGTGCGGCGTCTGTGGATGCAGCGATCGGCCCGGGGGCTCGGGCCGGCGGCGGCGTACGGCATTCCTAGAATTCCGGATTAGCCACCGGGAACATCTGTCGATTGCCGGTCGTACAGATCGTACAATAGTGTTATCCGGCCTGTGTTTCCTATTGTTTTGTGGCCGAGCGTCCAGGCCGGGGCGCCAACTCCTTTTCGAAACAGTCGATGGCGAAAGAGCAGGCGAAACAATTCATCGATGGCTCCATGGACACCGAGGTAGGCCGGCTGGTTGTCGAGCAGCGGCTGGCCACGCCCGAGGAGGTCCAGGAGTGTCGTGAGATCCAGAAGCAGGGCTCCGACCCCATGCAGCGCAGCCTCGCCGAGCTGCTGGTGGACCGGGGCTGTGTGACGGTTCGGCAGATCCATCGTCTCAAGGAGACGATCGAGGATAGCCGCAAGGCCAGCAACATCCCCGGCTACGTCCTGCGGGCCAAACTCGGCGCCGGGGCGATGGCGACGGTCTTCCGCGCCCGCCAGGTGAGCCTCGACCGCGACGTGGCCATCAAGATCCTGCCGCGGCGCCTCAGCGAGAACGCCGACTACGTCGAGCGCTTCTACCGCGAGGGCCGGGCCGCCGGCGCCTTGAACCATCCCAACATCGTCCAGGCCATCGACGTCGGCGAGGGCGGCGGCTACCACTACTTCGTCATGGAGCTCGTCGAGGGCCATACCGTCTACGACGAGCTCGCCGAGGGCAAGGTCTTCAGCGAGGACGAGGCCCTGGACATCACCATCCAGGTCGCCAAGGCCCTCAAGCACGCCCACGATCGCGGCCTGATCCACCGCGACGTCAAGCCCAAGAACATCATGATCACGCCGGACCGCGTGGCCAAGCTGGCCGACATGGGCCTGGCTCGCGAAGCCGACGACGTCAAGCTCGCCCAGGCCGAGAAGGGCCGGGCCTTCGGCACGCCCTACTACATCAGCCCCGAGCAGATCCGCGGCGAGATCAACATCGACTTCCGCGCCGACGTCTACAGCCTCGGCGCGACCTTTTACCACATGGTCACCGGGCGCGTGCCCTTCGAGGGCGCCACGCCGGCGGCCGTCATGCACAAGCACCTCAAGGAGCCGCTCGTTCCGCCCGACCACGTGAATACGAGCCTCTCGGCCGGCATCGGCGAGATCATCGAGGTCATGATGGCCAAGGACCGCGAGCAGCGCTACGGCAGCACGGCCGACCTGCTGGTCGACCTCGAGGCCGTCCGCCGCGGCGAGGCCCCGCCCCTGGCTCGCCGGCGGATCGACCACGACGTGCTCGACCGCCTCAGCAGCGGCGAGGGCAACGACGCCGACATCGGCCAGGCCGAGACCGTCGTCGTCCACGAAGCCTCCCCCAGCCACATGACCGCCTTCATCCTCCTGGCCGGGGCCCTGGCCCTGAGCCTGCTGTTCAACCTCTTCCTGCTGATGAACTGACGCCCAGGCCCCCACGGCTCGCCGAAGACCACCGCTGCGCGCAACCGGTGGCTCGCCGTTCGAGTAGCGCGGGCACGGCCCGCCATCGATGGCGCCAACCCCCGTGACGCGTACCATGGCCGCTTTCGGCCACCCGAGAAGGAGGGGCTGCGCTCCGCTGCGCCCCAGCCTACGGCGCGGGCCGTTTTCGTAGGCTGGGGCGCAGCCCCACCTTTGCCCCCCATGGGCGTCTGCGGAATGCTCTGGGTCGTCCTACCGCCGCCGGCGCAGGCCCAGGGCGGCCAGGGCGAGCAGGGCCAGGGCGGTCGGCTCGGGCACGGCCCCGAAGTTGAAGTCCAGCAGCGACCGGTCGGCGTCGTTGACCACGCCGTCGCCGTTGAAGTCCCCGCCGGCGAAGCCCACGCCCACAGCGTTCCAGTTGGCCTGCAGGATCAGCCGGTCGGCCTCGTTGACCCGCCCGTCGAAGTTCGCGTCGCCCGCCCAGGTCGCCACCGCCCACAGGCCCTGGGGCCCGGGCTTGGGCGCCAGGGTCATCATGTGGCCGTCGATGAACAGCAGGGCGCTGCTGTACTGGCTGAACTGCCCGCTGGCGCCGCCGTCGGCCTCGATCAGCAGCCAGCGCTGCAGGGGGGTGGGCTGCAGGCTCGTGGGCGTCTCCCGGGTCTGGGTGCCGCCCAGCGGGGCGGCGCCGGTGACGGTGAGTCGGCTGGTGGGATTCTCCAGCCTGAGCGTCAGCCGGCCCAGGGCCTGCTGGAGGTAGGAGCCCTCGATGCGGAGGGCCTGGCCGTTGGTCCGCAGGTCGATGCGTCCGGCGTTGACCAGGTGGGCCGCGGCGGTGCCCTCGCCGCTCAGCTGGCCGTCGCTGGCGATCCAGAGCGTGCCGGGCGCGACGGCGGCGGCCGACTGGGTGCCGACGATGAGCTTGCCGCCCTGGACTTCCGCCCGGCCTCGGCGCCACAGGTGCAGGCTGTTGCTGACGACCAGGCCGCTGTCGGCGACGGTGAGGCTGGCCGGGCCGCCGGCGGCGAGGTTCGAGCCGCCCACGAACAGCCCATGGGTGACGAAGGCGATGGCCCCGGGGCCACGGACCTCGGCGACGCCGCTGCCGTTGGGGCTGCTGGCCAGCTGGATCTGACGGGCCTGCACGATGCCGCCGGTGACCTCCAAGCGGCCCGGGCCGGTCACACCGACCTCCATCAGCTCGGTGGCGTTCACCGAGCCGCCCTCCACGCGGACCGTGCCGGCGACGCCGGCGACGGTGCCCAGGCGGGCCCGGCCAACCTCAAAGGCCCCGCCGGCCTGGACGGTGACGGTGGCGGCGCCCTGCATGCCGACCATGACGGTACCGGGCGTGCTCCAGCGGGCGTTGCCGCCGGCGACGCGGACGTCGACGGCGCCGCTGCCGCGGCCGAGGTGGGCCTCAGGGCTGCTGGCGCGGCCGCCGTCGAGGACCTCGATACTCGCGGGGCCGCCGTCGCCGGCCAGCAGGATGCCATTGACCTGCCAGGTGGCGCCGGCGCCGTGGACGCGGACGCTGGCCGAGGCCGTGGCGGCGCGGGCGAGGCTGGCATTGCTGGACTGCAGGCGCCCGCCGGGGCCGATGTCCAGCGTGCCGGCGCCCTGCTGGCCGATGGTGATGTGGCGGTCGCCCAGCTCGATGGCCGAGCCGGTGATGCTGAGCGTGCCCTGGCCGGTGGGCTGCAGGCCCAGGGTGACGTCCTCGGGAATGTCGGCGGTGGCGCCGGGCTGGAGGGTGAGCGAGCCGGTGCCGGCCTGGCCGATCGTGAAGGCGTAGAGGGTGGAGAAGTAGCCCCCGTCCTGGACGGTGACGCTGCCGGTGGTGCCGGCGGAGGGCCCGAACTGGGCCATGGCGGTCTGGAGGCTGCCGCCGCTGGCCAGGGTGATGTCGCCCTTGAGGTTGCCGTTCTGGAAGAACCTCCGCCCGCTGGCGGCGTCAACGGTGATCGACTCGCCGGGGGCGAGGTAGACGTCCAGCAGCATCGAGACGTCATGGGGCTGACCGGCGCGCTGGGCGCTCATCCACTCGAACAGGCCCGGGTGGCGGTTGCCCTCGTTGCCGACGATGTGGCCGGCCTCGGGATAGATGGTGTACATCACCGGCCCGCCCAGGGCGATGGCGGCGTCGAGCGTGGGCTTGGTGGCGGCGACGCTGGTGGCGCCGTTGTAGTCCTTGCCGCCGATGAAGGCCCAGACCGGGCTGCCGGCGGCGATCAACTCAGGCGTCATGCCCCAGGTGGCCACACCGGCCATGGGGGCGCTGGCGGCGAAGACGTCCGGGCGATGGGCCGTGCCGGCGAAGGAGTTCCACCCGCCCAGCGACCAGCCCGAGGCGTAGGTCCGCGTCGGCTCGAGCATGGGGTAGTCCTGGGCCAGGTCGAGCACGAGGTTGGCCACGCTGTCCATGAAGCCCTGGGCACTGCCGCTGGGCATCTGCGGGACGATCATGAAGCCCGGGTGCTCCTGGTTCTTGGCCCAGTTGAGCATGATCGTAGCGTCGGGGTAGACCGCCGAGCCCTCCAGCGTGGTATGGCCCGACGAGTGCAGCCACATCCACATGGGATATTCCTTATTCGGGTCGAGGTTGGGCGGCACGTAGAGGGCGTAGCGGAACGACATGCCCTGCTCGGGAATGTACTCGAGCAGTTGGAAGTCGCTCAAGGCCGCCTGGCTCGCCGACGTCGAGCCCAGCAGGGCGCACAGCAGCGCCAGGACCGTCAAACGCGTCGCCATGATCTTCTCCTCCAGCCCGCACAAGCGGCGGGCGCAAGCGGATCGACAGCACGACCAGATCGGCCAGGATCGAGCCGTGAACCTGACCTGAGCCAAGCCCCGGTGCCGGCCAAACGGAACGAGACCAGGAGCCGACAATGGGGCCTTTAATCAGACGATAGCACACATTGGCCATCTGTCAACCGGAGAAGGGGGTCTCGGGAGGCGGTCGAAACGGTTTCTGGGAGAACTTTTCCCGGCGGGTCTACAGCCCCAGGCGGCGGAGCTTCTTGTAGAGCCCCGCGCGGGTGATGCCCAGCAGGCGGGCGGCCTGGGCCTTGTTGCCGCCGGTGCGGGCGAGGGCCTGCTCCAGGGCGGCCCGCTCGTCGGCGGGCTGCGGGCGGGCGTGGCGGGGCTGGAGGATCTCGGCCGGCAGGCTCTCGGCGCCCAGCAGGGCCGCGTCGGGGGGCGTGACGACCAGGGCGTGCTCGAGGGCGTGCTCGAGCTGGCGGACGTTGCCGGGCCAGTCGTACCGCATCAGGGCGTCGAGGCAGCCGGCCTCACAGCCCCCGACGGCCCGGCCGTAGCGGGTGTTCAGGCGGGCCAGGAAGTGCCCGACCAGCTCGGGAATGTCCTCGCGCCGCCCGCGCAGGGCCGGCACCTGCAGGCCCACCACCCGCAGGCGGTAGAACAGATCCTCGCGGAAGCGCCCCTCGCGCACGGCCTGGGCCAGATCGACGTTGGTGGCCGCCAGGATCCGCACGTCGACGCGGCGGGGGCGGTTCTCGCCCAGGCGAGTCACCTCGCCCTCCTGCAGCACCCGCAGTAGCTTGACCTGCGAGGCCAGGGGCAGCTCGGCCACCTCGTCCAGCAGCAGCGTGCCGCCGTCGGCCTCCTCGAATCGCCCCCGGCGGTCGGCGGCGGCGCCGGTGAAGGCGCCCTTGACGTGGCCGAACAGCTCGGCCTCCAGCAGCGTCTCGGGCAGGGCGCCGCAGTTGACGGCAAGCAGCAGCCGCTCGCCCCGACCGCTGCGCTGGTGGATGGCGCGGGCGACGAGCTCCTTGCCTGTGCCCGTCTCGCCCTCGATGACCACGCCTGCGTCGGTGGCGGCCACGGTCTGGATGGCCTGGAATAGCCGCTGCATCGGCTCGCTGGATCCCACCAGCTCGCCGAGGCGCCCCGCGCGGGCAATCTCGGCGCGGAGCTCGCGGATCTCCGTCCGGGCCGAGCGGATGGGGCTGACGTCGACCAGGGCCTCGATGGCGCCGATGGTCCGCCCCGCGTCGTCCAGCACGGGCCGAACGCGCCGCATCACCGGCACGACCCGCCCGTCGGCGCGGCGGATCTCGCACTCGAACTCGTTGCCACAGCCGCCGCGGAGCGGGTGGACGGCCTGGAGGGCCTGGGCGTTGCGGCGGTTGCACATGTCCAGCCGAAGCGCCTCGACCGACCGGCCCAGGGCCTGCTCGGGCGCGTAGCCGGTCAACTCGGCGGCCGAGCGATTCCAGAAGAGGATCCGCCCGTCCGCGTCGACCATGAAGACCGCGCAGGGGATCGTCTCCAGCAACGCCCGGCGGAAGTGCTCGTCAATCGGTGGCGTGAGGTCCATGGGCCTCACTGTACCACGGCCGGGGCTGAGCCGCCAAGGGCCCCGGCGTACCCGGCCTAGAAGGCCGGGCCTGAACCCGCTACGCGGGCCAAGCCCCGTGAACGGGGCTGCAGAGGCCCTCGCCGTGGCCCTGGCCGGGGTGTTGGGAGGCGCCGGTTGCTGAGCCTGTTATTCTGGGCTGGAGAGTGTAGCAGGGAGGGCACCGCCCGCTCGGGCCCAAGGGCTGGCCCTCTGCCCATTGGACGTGTGAGTGCGCTGTGCCACGCCAGGCACGGCCCGGCCAAGAGGCCCACGGATGGCAATCCGTGGGCTTGGGTGGGACGACACCGTCAACCCGCACGTGGATGGGCAGAGGGCCTACCGCCGCCGGCGCAGCGCCACGGCCGCCCCGGCCAGCAGGGCCAGGGCCGTCGGTTCAGGCACGGCCGCCAGCTCGGTGTCGCCCCAGTGGGCCAGCAGGATGTTGAGGTCGCGGTCGTCGATGTAGGCGCTGTCGTCGAAGTCGCCGCTCCGCCAGCCGGCTGTGGTCGTCTCGCCCCAGTGGCTCAGGACGATGTTGAGGTCGCGGTCGTCGACCACCCCGTTGCGGTCGGCGTCGCCGGGGATGGCCGGCGGGTAGGACACGAGCTCGTCGAGGATCGTGCCGTCGCCCTCGAGGATGTCGTAGTAGAGGTTCAGCCCGTTGAGGTTGAGCACCGACCCGCTGCCCAGCACCAGCCGATGCACGTACAGGGCCTCCAGGGCCAGGCCGGTGCGGTTGGTGTAGAGGTCGGACAGGACGACGTGGCTGTCGTCGTCGAGGGTGAGCGTCGGCAGGGCGAAGTTGTTCGAATGGCCGGCCGGCACGTCGCCCAGGTCGGCGCCGCCGACCTCCAGGGGCACCCAGCCCTCCCAGCCGACCTCGGTAGTCTCCCAGCCGCCAGCCAGCATCAGCTCGGCTGAGGCGTCCCACGACCACAGGGCCGGGTCCTTCTGGCGGTAGAGGAAGCTGCTGCTGGCGACCAGTACGGCGTTGGCGTTCATGTCCAGGCGGGTCATGGTGGACATCGTCACGTCCGAGCCGCCCATGAAGCCGCCGTTGATCTCCAGTTCGCCGCCCTGGAGGCTGATGGGTCCCTCGGTGAAGACGAACCCGGTGCTGTCGACCTGGATCTTGCCGCCGATCGCACGCCAGCCGCCGGTGCCGTAGACCCCCACCTCCGTGCGGAGCGTGCCCTCGCCGTAGCTCTCGAACCAGCCGTCGTTGGTCTTGTCCTGCTCGGTCAGGCTCAGCACCGACGGCCCCGACGCGCGGACGGTGGCGGTGTTCTCCAGGGCGATGGCGATCTGGCCCGCGCCGTGGATGAGGTTGTCCCGGTTGGCCAGCAGGCCCGGGCCGTGGATCCGGTTGTCGAGGGAGGTGGACAGGTCGATCTCGCCGCCGCCGCTGACGATCGTCGTGGAGTCCAGCTGCAGGTTGGCCCCGAAGGTGCCCCCGTGCAGCCGAAGCGTGCCCGCGTTGCTCAGCAGGCCGCCCTCCAGCGTGAGCGTCCGCATCTGCGGGACGCGGACGGTGTCGCCGGGGCTGATGGTGAGCGTCTCGATCCGCACGTCGGGGTCGACGACGGCCAGGGCGTCGCCGGCGCCGCCGTTGTCGACGAAGACGTCGTAGAGCGTGCCGTCGTTCATCGGCACCACGCCGCCGACCCAGTTGTTCGACTGGTGCCAGATGCCGGTGACCCCGGGCTTCCAGACCGCGTCCTCCGCCCGGGCCGGCGAGACGGCTAGGGCCATCGCCACCCCCACGGCGCAGAACACGCCCGCACGCCATGCCCATCGAGGCAATTGGCCGATCATGGCAGATCCCCTTTCTTCGGAACCCACCGCGGCGGGGCCCGCACGGATGGGCGGGGCCACCCCACCGAGGGGACGCGAACAGAAGTGAAGATGCGTCTATTGTGACTGTACCGCGCCCCAGCCGTCGGTCAAGGGGTGCCGGGCCCGGGGGGACAGGTTTTGGCCGCGGGCGGCTCAGTCGTCGAACCGCTCCTCGAGCCGGCGGATGCGGAGCAGCCGGCGGGCGCGCCGCTCGAGCTGCTCGGCGATGGCCTGGGGGGCGAAGCGGGCCTCTCCGAAGACGCCGGCCTCGATCTGCGACCAGTCCTGCACCACCTGGACGTTGGGCGGCAGCCGGCGGAGGTCGCGGGCGAGCTGGGCCAGCTCCTCGGGGTCGTCGGGGTCGTAGTGGGGGATCCAGTAGGCCGGCACGCCGGCCGAGGCGTAGCTCAGCACGTCCGAGAGCTTGTCGCCGATGCCCAGCTGGATGTTGGGGTAGGCTTCGCGCAGTTCGGCGAGCTTGGCGCTCTTGAACGACTCGCTGCCGCCGACGGCCTCGCGGACGGTGCTGACCAGGACCGGGCCGGGCGGGTACTTGTAGCGGGCGAGCCAGTCCTTGCTGCGCCCGGTCAGCAGGTCGGGCCGGTGCGTCAGGTAGACGATGGTGTACCGCTCGGCGAGCTTGTCCATGACGGCCTGCGAGCCCGGCATGGGCCGGGCCGTGCCCAGCAGGACCGTGTGAAAGCCGCTGCCGACCAGCGTGCGGTCGAGGTCGACCACGGCGATCGGCGCGTCCTTGGGCCGGGCCGTCACCAGCAGCCTCGCCGGCTCGGCCTGACGCAGGGCCTCGGCCTCCTCGGCGTCGGCGGCCGGGCCGACGCCCTCGATGCGGGCCGAGAGCGGGTAGTGGCCCGGCTCGGGCGGCGTGAAGGAGATCGCCGCCACCCCGTTCTTGTCGGTGACGGCCTGGCCGATGCGTTGCTCGTCGCGATAGAAGCCCACCATCACGCCGGAGAGGCCCTGGAGCGTCTCGGCCGACAGGACGCGGGCGGACAGATCGATGCGCTTGCCCGGATAGGCCAGCGTGTCGTAGCCGTAGAACAGCGTGCCGTGCTCGGCGCCCAGCGTGATGCCAGTGGCGACCCGGCCCAACTCGCCCAGGGCCTCGCCCCAGTCCACATCCCCCAGTTGGGCGGCCGGGATGGGCAAGGCCGTCCGCACCACCGGCCAGGGCGACTGCGGCGCCGGCGGCGGCTCGGCCGGCCGGCGGGCCTCCTCCTCGTCCGTCTCCCGCACGTTCACGCTGACGCACCCGGCCAGCACCAGGCTCGCCACCAGGGCCCACAGATTCACCCGTCTCATGCCATCACTCCCAAGGTTGGCCCAGGGTTCCGGTCGATACACCATTATAGAGCACCGCCCGGCCCGGCGGGCACCGGCCTGCCCGTAGGCTTGATTCGAGCGGAGGCCCGCCGGGCGGGAGCGTGTTCTCTTCGGACGTTCACCTGCGCTGGGCCGCCGGATGGACGGCCTGGCCGCGATGCCCACGGATGGCAATCCGTGGGCTTGGGGCTCTTTTTGTTGCGAGGCACTCTTAAGTCTCCTGTTTTTATGAGGTTGTGTCGGAATCCCTGGCCGCACCGACCGGGGGTTTCCTGGGTTCCTGCTTGTCGTCGTCAGCCTCGCCCGGCAGCATCCGGGCGAAGTCCACGTCCTCCAGGCCGACCTGGAGGTCCTCGGTCCGAGGCGAGTAGTAGGTCAGGACCGTGTCGAGTTTGCGGTGGCCGAGGTAGCGCATCAGCTTGAACGGGTCGACGCCCTGGCTGGCCATGAACGTGCAGTAGACGTGGCGGAGGGTATGGATGGTGCCGCGTTCGATGCCGGCCTGCCTCAGCCGCCGGGCCAGGGCCTTGTGGATCCGGTTCGGCGTGAGCCTCCCCGGCCTGCGGCCCTCGGGCGCCGGGAACAGCCAGGGGGCCGTCGACGACTCGGGAGCGCGCCGGGCGATCTCCAGGGCCGGGCCGCAAAGGGGCACGACGCGGCCCCGGCCGTGCTTGGGGATCCACCGCATGCCGGTGACCGGGCACGCCTTCGGCCGCACGCGGACGACGCGGCCATCGAGGTCGATGTCGTCCCGGGTCAGCCAGCACACCTCGCCGCTGCGCAGCCCGGTCAGGCGAAGGAAGTCGAAGACGTCCCGGTACAGCGGATCGGGCTCGGCCAGGATGGCAGCCAGTTCCTCCGGGCTGAAGACGGTTCGATCGCTCTCGGATTCCCGCGGAAGCTCATAGCCGGGCGCTGGGTCCTCCCGAACCAGACGACGCTTCAGGGCCCAGCGGATCAACTGGCGGACATTCTTCAGGCGGTTGCGGATCGTCTTGGGCCCGTTGGGCCGGGTCTGGCGAGTCGGGTCCTTGTCCACGTCGCCCAGGACCGGCGGGCCCTGCTTGCTGAGGCGTTCCTCGTACTCCTCCAGCAGCCGGGCGGTGACCTCATCCAGGTACTCTGCCCGCTGCTCGGCAGCGAAGGCCACGAACTGGCGGAGGTCGCGCTGGTAGAACTCGAGGGTGCCCGGCTGACGGCCCCGGCCTCGCACGGAGGTCAGGTATTGCTCGACGGCGTCGGCCAGGCGCGCTCGGTGCCGCTGAGGATTGTGCTGGCCCAGGACGATCTCGGCATCGATCTTCTGGGCAAGCGCCCGGGCCTGCTTCAGGCTGTGTGTCCGCAACGACCGCCGGAACTGGCGGCCGCGGTCGTAGTGCTCGGCGTGCCACATCGGCGAGGCCGGCGTCCGGAAGAGGGTCACGCGGCTGCCGACCTTCTCTCGGGTGGTGTTAGCTCTGATCTGCGTAGCCATAAAGGCATCCGTAAATGAGGGTTGAGTGAGTCAGCGGGCCGGCGGCGGGCGGCGCGTGGTGCGCCGCCCGCCACACGCCGCCCGAGCCGACTGCGTCAGCTGGCCGGCTGCCCGGTGTCCAGCAGGAACCGGACGAAGGCGTCCCGGCCCAGCAGCAGTCGCCGGCCGCGACGGGACTTGAGCCCGTCCAGCAGGCCGCGGCTGGACCAGTCATGATGGTGCCCGTGGGTACTTGGGCGATTCCGGCGGCCTGCTCGACGGTCACCAGCGGGGGGTAGTCGGCGGCGATCTGCCGCAAGACGGTTTTGGCGTCGTTGGCGTTCACGACGTGCTCCTTGAGGGTCCGGCAGTTGCGGACCCCAGCGACAGCCCGGCCTTGTCCAGCCGGGAGACAAGTAGAGGGCGACAGGTCCCGGTCCATCGCTCCATCGATGAGCCGGTGTCGTCGTTGGAGAAGAGGATCGCGAGGGGCCGAGCGGGAACTCGGCTGACGTGCGAAGCCACGCTGCTTGCGGTCGGGCTCCATCCCGGGCGTCCTCGAAGACCTTCGCGGGCGGCCATCCATGGCCGCCTCATCTTCGAGTATAACCCCCGCGTGCGACGGTGCAACTTTTCCGGATTACCCCCGATCCGACCACGCCCGGCGGGCGATCAGGCGGGCCAGGACGTCCAGCAGATGCGCCACTGCGTCGGGGGTAAAGGCGACCTGAGTCTCCTCGTTCGTCGGCGTGGCCTGGGCCGGCATCGGGTGGGCTCGGGCGTTCGTACTCGGGCTGGCCACGGCGTTTGGGCTGGGCTCTGGCATGGGGGCTTCCTCCTGGGGTGTGCGGGCTAACGGGCGGTCAAGCGGGTTGGGCGCCGCGCCCGTTCGGCCGCGGCAGTGGGCTTGCCCACTCACGTGGCCCTCCTGGGCCGGCTGCTGCTTCGGCCGTGGATGGGCGTGGCCATGGACCGGCCCGTACTGCGAGGGCTGCGCCGGCCACTGGCTCGCGAGCCGCCTCGGGCCGGACGGCTCCCCCGCCAGGACCGGTTGCGGCGTCGACGGGTGCTGCTGCGGCTAAGCATCCGCCGCTCCTTCTGGACGGCCGCGTAGGCTCGACGGGTCTTCCACTCCCGGTCGGGGCTGCGCCGGTCGGCGACGATCGTCTGCCGGAGCCGGCCTCGGACGGGCCGCCGTTCGGCCAAGGGCGGTCCGCCCCTTCACGGTCGAGGGGCGGGTAGATCAGGAGGGCTTGATGCGGGTCCGGGACCGGCAGTTGCCACGTCAGTGCGTGCCGCTGGCTGATGGTCCGCAATGGGCACATGCCGCCGCAGGCGATCCAGAGGGGCCTGGGCCCGGTCGAGGTGGCCCGGCCGCGGTTGGGCGACCCGGGGACCGACGGCGACGGCCACCGCCTACGGTTCACCAGCGTGATCTTGCCGCCGTACCTGCGGCGGACGTAGGCAATCGAAGAACTGGTGCCCTGGCTGTGCCTCATGGGCTTCAGCACGGGCGACTTCCCCGAGGCTCTGCAGGCGTTGCTGGGGCCGGTGGCCGGGGGGACCAGCGCCACGAACATCTGCCGACTCAGGAAGAGTTGGGGGGACTACTGGAAGGGCTGATCGCGGCGGACCTCTCGGAGAAGCACTACGTGTACGGGTGGGCCGACGGCGTCCACCTCAACATCCGCCTGGAGGACGGGGCCGAGGCGATCCTGCACGAGATCGGGCAGGCGGCGACGCGGGAGACGGCCGAGACGGCGTTCACGCTGTTCCTGGAGACGTGCGAGGCCAAGCACCCCCAAGGCGGTCGAGTGCCTGGTTAAGGATCGTGAGGTGAGGGTGACTCTCTACGACTTCCCGGCCGAACACTGGGGCACCTGCGGACGACCAATCCGATGGAGAGCACGGTCGCGACGGTGCGGTTGCGGCATCGGCGGACGGAGGGGCCCGGGCAGCCAAGTTGAAGTGGGGCCGGGGGAGGTCTTGAACCGCGCGGGCGCAAAGAGCGGATACATAGAGGCCTCCTCGCGCGGTCAGGGAGTTGGAGCTTGTCCGCGACACACCCATGTTAGCCGCAGCGGAGGCTTCTCCTTGTGCGGCGTACTACGCCTATACCCGTGCCACTTGGGACTGTCCCCGGGACGGTCTCGGATATTCCGAGTTTCTAGCGACAACAGCGGAGTTTGACGTCATAGATGAAGCTCCCCCGGCGCCGGCTGCTGACGTGGATGTAACCGTCGATGGTGGCCATCAGGGCTTCTGTGGTCTGGTCGATCTCGATGCGGGCGGCGCCGGTAGTGCTCAAGGCGTTGCGGACGGCCGGACCGATGGCGAGGGTCTGGGCGTCCGTGAAGCCCGCGCGCACCATGATGCGGACGATGTCGTCGGCGTCCAGGGCCGACACGCCGCGGCTCGGCAAGGGCGTAACCGACGGGGTAGTCGAGCCCATCGGCCTGCCACACCCGCCAAGCCCTGATGACAGGACCAGTGCCGCCACAGCCAGCGACAGGCGAACAACCGAAAGACCACTCATCGCTGGACACCTTTCTCCGCGCGTAGGCGCGCCAGGCTCTCCCGCAGCGCCTGGCGGAACTGCTCTTCATCCACCGGCTCGATGTAAGGACGGTCAGGCGGAATCCGATCGCGGTCTGCCGGCCCCTCGGGAACCAGTTGGGCCGTGACGAACACCGCGATCTGCCGCGTTCGCAGATCGTTGACCGTATTGCGGAACAGGTAGCCCACCAGCGGCAGCGAGGCTGCCCCCGGTGTCCGTTCGAGGCGCTGGCGCGAGCGGCTGTCCATCAGGCCGGCGACGGCGACGGTGCCCCCGTCCTCCACCCGCACGGTACTCTTGGCCGTGCGGCGGGTGACGACGGGCAGGTTGTCCTCGCCGCGCCCCACCACGTCGCTGACCTCCGCCAGCAGGCTCAGCGTGATCTCGCCGCTGCGGCTGACGCGGGGCAGGATCGTCAGCACCGTGCCGGTTTCGATCTGCTCGAGGTCGACTTGGTTGTAGTAGCCTCCACTGGTGATCTTGAAGTATTCCTCCGTGGCCACCTTCAACTCGGCCGACTTGCCCTCCTGGGCCATCAGCTGGGGGTTGGCGACGATAGTCGCCTCCTCGTTCGCGCTGAGCAGGTTCAGCGCCACCAGCAGCGAGTTGGTGAACTCCCGCCCCGGCGTGTAGCCGATCTGCACTGCCCAGGGCCAGTCCGGCCCCGGCAGGCCGCCGCCGTGGTAGTCGCTCGTCGTGAAGGCCCCGGCCTGCAGTGTGGGGTAGTCCCACTCGAGCCCGAGGTTCAGCAGGTTCGAATGCTCCAGCACGACCACCCGTGCGTCCAGCAGCACGTGCCGCGGGGCCGTGTCCAGCCGCTGCAGGTCCGCCACGATCCGCTCCGCCAACGGCCCCGGGGCGTGGATCAGCAGGGCGTGATTGTTCGTGTCGGCCCGGACCAGCGTGGCGTACTGCGCCGGCAACATCCGCATCGCCGCCTCCGCCTCCAGATAGTCCAGCCGCACCAGGTGCGTCTCGCTCACCTCCGCAAACGCCGGGCTCTTGGGGTCCGGCGAGTAGACGAGAATGTAATCCTCCGTCTTCTGCACCGCATACCCCGTCCCCGCCAGCACAATCTCCAACGCCTTGTTCAGCGGGAGGTCGGTGAGTTCAGCCGTAACGTACCCCCCGACCGAGGGGTCAGGAATGATCGTCACCTCCGCCTGCGTGGCGATGTCCTGCAGGGCTTGGCGGAGGTCGGTGTCCATGAAGATATTGCTCACCAGCGGCTCGGGAACCACCGCCTCCTCAGCCGCCACAGGTTGGGCCCCGCCAACCGCCAAACCTGCACAAATGCAGAAGGCAAGCACGAAGAGTCTCATGAGGCATCCTCGCATATCAGGTCTCTACCACTACTCCTGAGCCCCAGCCGCCGCCGTTGCCGGCTGCTTACTGTCAGGCGAAACAACAGTCACTTCCTTACGGCCATCCTCTTCAGATACCTTGATCAGAACCTGCTCCTGGGCAGCTGGCTCGGATCCGGTCTCCAGGACAACCCGCAACACGTATTCGCCGGGGCTGAGGGCACCAATGTTCACCACGCCTGCATAGTCGCGCATCTCCAGAGGCAGCATGGCCCCTCCAGGCCCCGTCAGAAGACTTTCAAGTGCCGCCTGGCCCTGCCCCGTTAGCACGATGGCCTTCACGGCAGGCCTGAAGTGGACCTTCCCCACATTGACCGCCTTGGCCCGCACGACATACGCCCCATCTTGTTCAGCTGCCAGCGCTAGCTGGCTAACCTGTCCCATGGGCTGGGCCTGCTCGTCCTTGTTGGTGAGCGTCACTAGTACTGGAGTTTCTCCGGCGCTCTGGCCATCGGGGTAGGTAGCGTGCAGGACGACAAGGCCGTAATAGTTGGGGTGCTCCAGGCCATCACGCGGGATGCGGGCCACGAGACGAAGGTTCTGCTTCCGGCCCGCCCGTAGTGTGAATTCCGCTGGCGACAGCTGAAGCCACTCATCGCAAGAGAGAGCATTGCCCCGCAGGTTGCCTAGAGCAACCCCCCGCAGGGGCCCGGGAGTCGCCGACATACCCTCGACGATCACATCGTCCTCACCGGCGTTCTCGACCGACAGCACCGCCGTCCTGGTGGCCCCGGCCACGCCGAACAGGCTCACCTCGGCCGGTTCCACCCGAAGGTCGCTGTCGACCGGCAGCGTGGTGACTGTGGGGTCACCCTTGAAGTCGACCTCCTTCTCCAGGGCGGGCTGCCGGCGACCGTCGATGTACAGCGTGCCCAACAGCTTGTACCGGCCTGGCGGAAGGCGCCGGGCCAGATCGTTGCCAAGAACCAAGCGGACGCCCGGAATGATGCCAGTCTCCTTGATCATGCCGGTTACAACCGGCCGCCACCGCCCCCCCGTCTGGTACAGAACCTGAGCCGTGCCGCTGACTCGCGAGTAGGTGCGCCCGGCGTTGGCCACATGCACCTGCACAAGGGTGGTGCCCTGCACGTTCTCGGTGGGGGGACGGAACTCGAGAGAGATGTCATCGAACTGGACCTGCTGCCGCTCCGCCCGGCCTTCGACGGTCACCAGGATCGGTATGAGGAAACGAACCAGCAGATGAATGCCGCGAGCCGTGGTATCCGGACGCGTCTGCACGACCAGCCCCGCAAGGTGGAAGCCCCGGGCCGACGGAGGGATCGTGACCGTCAAGGGAACGTGGGCAGCCTGCATGGGTTCGACGGTAGCAGTCGGTGCGCCAAGGGCAACCCATCCGCGGGCCGAAGGGAGACCTTCAGCGCTGGTCCCTTCCTGCGGTTCAATGATCTGAAAAACCCCATCAGGCCCTTGGTTCAGGTCCACAAGCCGAATGTCGATCGTTTCGGTGCTACTGGCCGTCGTATTCCGGATCTCAACAACGGTCTTCAGCGTCTGGCCAGGACGGCCGGACAACTCGACCCGCATAGGTTTAACCATAAAGCCTTGCCCATGAGCGAGTACTGGAATCCCCAGCACGAAGAGCAGTGGGAGCAAGACAGCTAGACCCGTTGGGCCAACAGATGCATTTCTTTTCATGACGGCGATGCCCTCGTTTCCTTCCGTGCCCGGTTCGCTAGCTCTATCTTCCGCAATGCATCCCTGGACCGTGAGCCTCACATCTCCGTGAAATCGGGGATATGAGCAGAAAGGCGGGGGGAGTTCCCCCCGCCTTTCTGGTGATCGCGAGAACTAGTGCTGGATCGTGACGATCAGCGTGCCCTCGTAGACGCCCGGGAGAGCAATCTCACCGTCCAGGCTCTTGCGGTTGGAGGCCGGGACGGTCAGAACAAAGTCGGAAGTGCCGGCGCTATTCATGCGGGTGATGTTCTCGTTGCCGATCGGCTCGTTCCACCAGCTGGTGTCGGCCATGTTGCCACCGGGGCCACTGGCCGGCCACAGCATCGGACGGAAGGCAAGCACCTCGTCCTGATTTGTGGCGTCCACGCCGCGGGCGAAGACCCAGCTGTTATGGTCGGTCGGAGCGACAGCGGTCCACCAGGCACCAAGGGCGCCCTTCTCCTCGCCATCGATGATGATGGAGTGGCCGACGTTGGACTTGACGGTGAAGGGCACGGCAGCCGAGTTCTCACTACCCGTGCCGGCGGTCACCGCCAGGATGGTCCCCGCAGGGAAGATCAGTTCCGAGTAGGCATCCACGGTGATCTGGACGGTCACGTCCTTCTCGGCAGCCGGTGTCTGCGCCATCGCCATGCTGCACAGACCCACCACCGCGATCAGAGTCAGAATCGTACGCATTTGTGCATCTCCTCGTTGGTTACGCCCCGTGGGTCCTCGCCCTGGGGCTTCCCCTCGTTGTGCGGGCCGCCTTTTGCGGCCGCACCCCTGTTCGTGTTGTGGGCGATTCGTTCTCCCCCCGACGGGCCGCCCACCTCTGTCCCGCCGGGCTGCGGCGCCTCGATCTCGAACCGGGGCCGGCGCCGTCGCCTCGGTTCCGCACGCGTGCAATACCGTCCGAGTCCGTCGAGCCGGCCGTCGCCGGCTCGGTGTTCTCTGCTGAAGTCGGTCCCTGTCAGTCCGGAATGACCGTCACCGTGGCCGTGCCGGTGCCGGGCTTGGTGATCTCGTTCACGCTGCCGACGCTCTGGCCGTTGATCCCGATCGTGTGGGTCGACCCGCCAAAGCCGATCGGCAAGTCATAGACCGTGATTCGCAGCAGCTCACTGAGGTGGTAGGTCCCGCCGGTGGCCAGGCTACGGACTTCCGGCTCGGCCACCCAGTCGCCCTGCGCGCCCTCGGGCGGCGTCACGCGGGTATAGATCGTCGTACCCACGTTGGAGCGGATCGTGCCGCCGACGGTGACCGGCGGGGCGGTGGTGGCGCCGGCCGGCAGGGTTACTGTGACCTGCCCGACGTCCATCGTTACCTCGGCGAAGGGCAGCACGCGGATGGTTACCTGGACGACGGCCTGCTTGCGTGGCGGGTCCTGGGCCCCTGCGGTCGCGGCCAGGACGCCGATCACCATCAGGGCGGCACAGATCGCTGTTGGTCTGCTCATAGGGTCACCCTGCTAGTTCGGCGCCACGATGGTGAAGGTCACGGTTCCGCTGTACTGCCCCGGCGGGTCGCTGATGAGGACATCGAGGCGGAGGTTGATGTCCAGCGTGAACACGCCCGGGCCCATGGGGCCGGTGAGATTCATCGGGGCGATCATCGGCAGGTACTGACCCGTGCCGGGGTGCTGCAGGAAGAGTCGGCTGGTCGGGATCTCGGCGTCGCCGGGGCCGGCCAGGGCGGTGGCCTCGGCGATCACGCCGCCGTGCACGCAGTTGGCGGCGATGCGGACCTTGAGCGGCTCGGGGGCCACTTGGGAGCCCGTACCCCGGGCATCGCCGAAGTCCAATTCATCGGGCGTGACGGTGACTTCGATGTACCGCTGGACGCGGGGCACGGCCTGGGCGGTCTGGGCGGCCAGGGCCAGCAGGACCGCGGCGGCCAGGGCCCAGCGGAGCGCCCGGTGACAGTCCGGCGCGGGGGCGGCGGCGACGCGAATGCGGGAGCGGGTCCTCATTGGCTGATCCTCCTCCGCGCCAGGGCGGGCAGACCCAGCAGCAACAAGCTCAGGCTGGCCGGCTCGGGCACGGCCGATCCGACGCCGGCGCCCCAGTTCGCCAGCAGGATGTTCAAGTCGGCGTCGTCGACGCGACCCTCGCCGGTGAAATCGCCCTGGCCCCAGCTGGCCTCGGGGGCGGCGCCCCAGTGGGCCAGCAGCAGGTTCAGGTCCTGATCGTTCACCCTGCCATCGCAGTTGGCGTCGCCGGGGATAAAGGGCGGGCGAGGTGCCCGGGCCGTCCAGGTGCCCGGGCCAACCATCCAGTCCATCTCCCCGGGCCCGAAGCAGATGAAGTCGGCGTTGTCGACCATCACCCCGTTGCGGTAGGCCTGGAAGTGGAAGGCCGGGCGGTCGACCTCGCGATCCCCGCCGATCCAGATCGTGAAGTTCAACGTCGCGTCGCCGACGTTGGGCCCGCTGGCGGCCGCGAACACCAGGCTCTCGCTGAGATAGCTCTGCGACCACTGGTCGGCCTGGCTGGCCGGGCCGGTGAAGGCACTGATGGCCGGGGCGCTGAAGGTGTAGGGGTAGATCATCTGGATCTGGATGTAGTCGAACCCCCCGGGCACCTGCTCGCCGACCGGCACATACCAGCCGAAGCTGTCCGCAGCCGCTGGGGTGGCCCCCAAGGCCGCGGCAAGCACCAGGAGTGCCCGCCCCAACAGATAGACTTGTGCTCGCCTCATGACCAACCTCCGTTGGTGCACACATCAAGCCGGGCGAGCCACTTGACAGGATACCTGAGAACCCCTACTATGAAACGTACGGGTTGGCATCCGCCAGAGGCGGCTCGCCGATCCACCCCGTGGACCAGCGCATCCCTGCCAGGTTGCTCGCTGGTCCACGTTTGTTTATCTACTCTGACAGCGACTGCACACCGATCGCCGTATTCTTCTGCTCAGGGGAACACGTTAGGAGGTCTGGCGTCACAGCTTTCAGCCCGATCGAGCCCCACATAGATCGATCACTCCGTAACCCCTTAGGCCCGAAGGCCATCCCTCTACTGATTACCACACTACGGGCTCCGCGTTTTTCTGTCAACCGTTTTTTCATATCATTGACGTTCGCAAAAACTGTCGCCCTTCATATCCCCCAAATATGTGAAACGCCCTGCAAACAGAAGCCTTTCCGGGGTCCAGGTGTAGCAGCAGAGCGGCAACGTTTCCATGACTGATACCCTATGGAAGAAGCGATCTTTGTAGAACACATCAACTGCAATGACATTCATAGTAAGGACACATGATGCCCTTGTCTCTTGCTGCAATGCCTGTCCCGGTGGCTAACCAGCTGCAAGGCCGACGGGAGGAGCTCAGCATGGCCCTCAGCATGACTTGGCGGGAGCGCGTGCTGGCGGCACTGGCTCGGCAGGAGCCGGACCGATCTGGACCTGTCGAGGCCAGGGCAGGGGCCGGAGATGCGTGGGAACGCGACGCCCGCCCCCACGCGAAGGGACACTCTCCGGGCAGCTACGCCTGGTCGCGCTGCTCGGCCTGCTCCGCCTCCAGCCGCTTCCGCTCGCGTTGGACGGAGCTCCTGCCAACCCCGACCTGCTCGGCCACCTCGCTGTCGTTGATCCCCTGGCGGATCAGCTCACGCATCTGCCGGAGCTTCTCGATGCCGATGCGACTGTATCGGCCGCGATTCGGCTTCTCGCCCGCCCCCGAGGCCTCGCGGATGCGCAGGATCTTCATGATCGACTGGGAGGACCAGCTGGTCCGGCCGGCGACGGCCAGCCGGTTGAACTCCCGGGCGATGTCCGCCCCCGACCAGAGACGGTTGGTGAACAGGTCGAACGCCATCAGCGCGTACTGGATGGTCGCATCGTCGGCGGCGTACCGCCTGACCCGCTTGCCGTGAGCCCCGTAGACCGGCTGGCCGCTCCTGTCCACGGCGTCGACGCACCTGTAGCCCAGCGGAGGCCTGCCGAGGGACGTCCCCCTCCGCGCCCCGCCTTCATGCCGCGGTGGACCTTCTCGCGAAGCTGCTCGACGAACCACTGGTGCAGCATGGCGAACATGTGCAGCTGCACCATGCCCATGGGCTGGATGCTGTCGAAGGAGCCTCACACCTCGAGCATCCTCCGCCCGGCCTTCTTCACGATCGCCCCCAGCTTCAGGGCCTCAATGGCGTCCCTGGCGGCCCGGCCGATCTCGTCGATGTAGAGCGTCGAGATCTTGCCGGGCCCCGTCTGCCGGACGAGCCGCTTGCAGGTCTGGTAGCCCTTGCGGGCCGCCGTCGTGCCGGTGACGCCCGCGTCGGCGAACACGTAGGCCCAGGGGATGAACACGCGGTCCTGCGCAGCCCGCTGGAGCTGGAGGGCGAGCTGGTCCTCGCAGGAACGCGGGTTGGAGCTATCAGAACTATAACGCCCATAGCCGGTACCCAGGGACTCCCAGCAGGCGAGGTCCTCCCCGGCCTCGAAGCTCTCGAGCTGCTGATCGAGGAACCGCCGGCGGAACCCCGCGGCCATCTCCTCCAGGACCCCTGGCGAAGGCTCCGGCAGGATGGCCGTGCCCGCCAGCTCAGGCCACAGCCGCCGCTGGGCTCGCAGGTACACCTCGGCCATCTCCAGCAGCTGCCCCGACTCGGGCAGCCCCCGCTCCTCCTTTGGCCGGCCCCGCGTTCCCTGGAAGCGGGGGGCAGGCTCACCGGGCCCCGGAGTCACCTCAGTTTTGGCTTGGGCCAGTGCCAAGTCACGGGTACCATCGGGAGCCGATCGGAACTCCGACCCAGAGCCGAGGCCCATGGCCTGCAGGCTGTTAGGATCGTTTAGCAGGTGATCGGAACCAACTGGAGAAGTCGGCACCGAAACCGTGGGCTTGGGCGCCGAACCCTGGAGCGAGGCCCGCAATGAAACCGTCTGACGTCCGTTAAGCGAAGTGTGCGATGGACCCTGACCCGATCCAGACCGCCGTGCGGAGTGCCCGGGCCGGCCAGCCCGAGGGTTACCGCGCGCTGCTGGAGGTGCTGGGCCCGCGGCTGATGGGTTACTTCTACCGCGCCACCGGCGACCGCCACGAGGCGGAGGACCTGCTGGGCGAGCTGATGCTCCGCCTGGTGCGGACGCTGCCGAAGTATGACGAGCGGGGCCGATTCGAGCCCTGGCTGTTCCGCATCGCGGCCAATCTGGTGCGCGATCGGCTGAGGCGGCGGCGCTCGGCGGGCCCACGCCTGTCACTGTCGGTCGGTGGGGAGGACGGCGAGCCCCTGGCCGACGAGATATGCGACGGCGGGCCCGACGTGGCCGATACGCTGGTCGCCCGCGAGGAGGGCCAGGCCCTTCGGGCGGCCCTGGAGACGCTCGACGAGCCGACGCGGCAGACGCTGCTGCTGCGGCACTTCGGGCAGATGAGCTTCGCCGAGATCGCCCAGACGATGGGCTGCCCGCTCGGCACGGCCCTGGCACGGGCGCACCGGGGGCTGCGGGCCCTGCGGAGTCGCCTGGCCGGGCACGAGCCGACGGGCTGATCGGAGGGTGGAGATGGAACCGCAGATCGACAACAAGACACTCGATGCCGCCGCCCGCCGACTCGACGGGCAGGCCCCGGCCCCCGATGCGCCGGCCGAGGCTCTCGCCCGCGAGGTGACCGAGCACGAGGCCTGGCTGGCCGAGAGGCTGGCCGTGACGGTCGCGCCGGAACTGCTGGACCGCGTCGCCCGCCAGACGCAGGCCGCCTTGGCCCGTCGCCGCCGCGCGCGGTGGGTCGGCCGGGCCCTGGCCGGGGCCGGTGCCCTGGCGGCCGGGGTGGTCCTGGCCGTGACGCTGCTGCACAGCGGCACCCCGCCGGCGCCCGCGCCGGCCCTGTCGACGCAGGAGGCCGTCGAGGCCTTCCTCGCCGACCCCGGGTCCGACAAGGACCTCGAGGCCTTCGAGGCCGCCCTGGACGAGTTGGCTGGCGACTTCTCCCAGCCCATTCCCGACAGCCTGGATTTCCGCCTGGACGCCCTGGAGGGCGACCGGGGCAACCCCTGGCTGACCGGCGAGGACCTGTAACGAGCGAGGTGCACCGTGAACGGCAGAACCTTCATCGCCGCCCTGGCCCTGGTGGCCGTCATCGGCGTCTGGAGCAGCGCCCAGCCCGGCCCGTCGGGCGGGCCCGTCGTGGCGCCCCAGGACGATGGCCTGACCGAGCCGCCGCCCGGCCCGCCCGGCCCGCCGACGGAGGCCTTCGGACCCGATCGGCCCGCCCGCGTCGAGCAGATGATGGAGCGGATCCGCCAGACCTGGCCCGACCAGCACCGCCGGCTGGAGGCCTTGCGGCACAACCCCCGGCTGTTCTACCCGGCGCTGACCCGCACGGCCCATCTGCTGCGCGAGACGGAGGGGCTCAGCCCCGAGCTGCGCGAGGCCTTCGCCCGCGCCCGGGCCGACAACGTCCGCCTGGCCGAGCTGGTCCGCCGCTACCGCGCGACGAGCGAATCGCAGCGCCGGCAGGAGCTTCGCAAGCAGATCGAGGCCCTCGTCGCCCGGCAGTTCGACGACACCCAGGCCCTGCGTCAGCACCGGCTCGACCAGTTCGCCCGCCAGCTCGACCAGCTCCGCGAGCAGATCGAGCAGCGCCGCCAGAACCGCCAGCAGGTCATCGACGCCCGCGTGGAAGACCTGCTCACCGGCCAGGGCCGCCAGCCCTGGTAGGGCGGGCAATGCCCGCCGCGAGGGCGTGGAGCTCCACGGTGTGTCCCGGCGCCCTCGACGGCGGGCGGTGTCCGCCCTACGGCTCCCGCCCGAACTCGCGGCAGGCGTCGGCGAAGGCTTCGATGTTGGCGATGGGCACGTCGGGCTCCAGCACGTGGGTGGGCGAGACGAACAGGCCGCCGCGCTGGCCATACTTGGCGATGACCTCCTTCACGCGGGCCCGCACTTCCTCGGGCGTGCCGAAGGGCATGGTCGTCTGCGTGCCGATGCAGCCATCGAAGCACACCCGCTCACCGAAGCGGCGGTAGAGGCGGTCGAGGTCGAGGCACTCGGGCTGGACGGGGTTGAGGATGTCCACGCCGGCCTCGATCAGGTCGGGCACGATCGCCTCGATGTTGCCGTCGCTGTGGTACCAGATCTTGATGCCCGGGTGGATTTCCTTGGCGGCCTGCCACACCTGGCGCCACCGGCTGAGCATCATGCTCCGCCAGGTGTCGGGGTTGAACATCATGGCGTTCTGGTTGGCCACGTCGTCGCCGCAGTGGATCATGTCCACGCCGGCGCGGGCGTAGGCGGTGGCGCGGACCAGGTCGTTGCGGAACTCGCGGTCGAGCATGGCCTCGGCCCAGGCGGGGCGCTCGATCATGTCCATGAGGAATGGCTCGTAGCCGCGGATCTGCCAGGCGGTCTCGTACATGTGGCCCACCCAGACGACGGTGTACTGGCCGGCGGCGTGGGCCCGCTCGACGGCGGGGGCCATGTGCGAGCAGTCCCAGCCGCTCTGGTCGACGAAGGGGTAGCTCTCCAGCTCGGCCAGGCTCGTCGCGTTGCGCAGCGGCGATACGTAGCCCCAGAAGTGGTAGAACCCCGAGGGCACCATCGCCACGCCGTCGCCGTTGATCGTCGTGCCCTCCGGGAGCGTCTCGTTCTCCCAGTATCGGCTGTAGTCGGGGCCCGCCAGCCCCTCGGGCCACTTCATGCCCACGCCGGCGCCCCAGCTCATACCGAAGTACTGGCCGAAGTCCTCGGTGCCGATGTGCTCGACGACGCGGCGCTTCAGGTCCGGCACGAAGCTGGCGTGGAACAGGATTCGGCCGCGGCGGTGCTCGACGGTCGCGCGGAAGGCTTCGAGGTCGTTCATGTACGTCTCCATGGGAAGCGGGGCACTTCCAGACGCCCCGGATGGCATCAGCGTATCGTTCAGCCGACAAAGGTCAAACAATTGTGGTTCTCATCACAAGAAGTTGAAGAAAAGGAATGGGGGCTCTGCCCCCACACCCCCGGGATTTATCGCTTTGGGGCCTCCGGCATGGGACGGGCTCGCGCGCCCCGGCCGGCCGGTCCGGGGGACCGACGGCTCGGATCCCCTGCCGGTGGGCGAGAATGCGATAAATCCCGGGGTCCGGGGCAGAGCCCCGGGCTGTTGGCTGGTGTGCCGGGCCAACGGGTCGGGCACGGGTGGCGTCCCCGGTGGGTGTCACCTGTTCCGTTTGTGTCGGCGGCCCCGGCGAGGGGGAGTTCGCAGCAGCGACGGTGGGACGCTGTCCTAAAGCAAGTCCGGCAAGGCGGTTGACTGGGTGGGGTCGAAGCTTGCTCTCGGTTCGCCCTCCGGTAGAACGACGGTATGCCCCTGGACAAGAAAATCACGATCGCGGAGCTGCTGCGGCGCAAGAAGGCCGGCGAGAAGTTCGCCATGCTCACCAGCTACGACGCCACCACCGCCCACTGGCAGGAGCAGGCCGGCGTCGAGAGCCTGCTGGTCGGCGACAGCATGGGCAACGTCATCCTGGGCCAGGACAGCACCGTCGGGGTGAGCCTGGACCTGTCGGTCACGCTGACGGCGGCCGTCCGGCGGGGGGCGCCGCACGTGTACCTCGTCGGCGACATGCCCTTCCTGAGCTACCACGCCGACGACCCGGGCCTCGCCATCGCCCACGCGGGGCGATACCTCGTCGAGGCCCAGGCCGACGCGGTGAAGCTGGAGGTCGACGCCCGCCACGTGGAGTTGGTCGCGGCGATGAGTGCCGCGGGCATCCCGGTGATGGCGCACCTGGGGCTCTCGCCGCAGCGGGTCGCGCAGATGGGGGGCATGCGGGTGCACGCCCGCACGGCCGCCTCGGCGGCGGAACTGGTCGAGACGGCCCAGCGGATGGAGCAGGCCGGCGCCGTCGCCGTGCTCATCGAGGCCACCCCGCCCGAGCCGGCCCGGCTGGTGACCGAGAGGCTGGCCGTGCCCGTCATCGGCTGCGGGGCCGGGCCGTTCTGCGACGGCTTCGTCCTGATCGTCCACGACATCCTGGGCCTGACGCCCGGCCATACGCCGCAGTTCGCCCAGCGCTACGTCGATCTCAGCGCGACGATGACCGAGGCCTTCCGCGCCTACGTCGCCGACGTCCACGGCGGGGGCTACCCCGCCACCGGCCACAACTACGCCATGCGCGAGGGCCAGGCCGAGCAACTCGACGACTGGGCCCGCGGGCAATCGTAGGGCGGGCACGGCCCGCCGTCGATGGCGCCGAGCCGTAGGGCACGTGGGTTCGCGGAGCGGTTCTGCGTGCCGCGAGGGCGCACGGCGGCTCGCACGGCCATCCGCCCTCGCGGCACGCGGAACCTCGCCTGCGCTGGCGCTACGGCGAGAACCCACGTACCCTACCGCGCTGGCCTCGGGGGCGGTTGTTCACACGTTCGGGAGGGGGCGCCATGAAGAGATGCCCCAAGTGCAACGTCGAAAACGCCGACGACGCCCGCACCTGCCGCGAGTGCGGCCAGGTCCTATCGGCCCGGTCCGAGTCGGCCGAGCAGGTCCCCCTCGCCCCGGCCGGGGCTGCCGGAAAGCCCGTGATCCCCGCCGTGCCGCCCGGCACGCAGTCGATCCTGCTGGCCGGTGAGCCGGCCGGGCCGCTCCACCTGAGCCCCCTGGCCCGCGCCGCCGGCTGGTTGGGCCTGCTGTCGCTGCTGCTGATGCCCGCCCCGATCGCCCTGATCGTGGGCGCCCTGGCCATCCGCGACCTCCGCCGCCACCCCACCCGCCACGGCTTCGGCCGAGCCCTGTTCGGCCTGGCCATGGGCACCGCCTGCACCGGTCTACTGCTCTGGCTGCTGATTACGCGGTATATGTAGGCCACCCCGTAGGCCGGGTCGAGCTCCGCGAGGCCCGGCACGAACACGCGAGGCGCACACATGGCCGACTACCTCCGCAAGTACGTTGCTGGCGGCACGGTCTTCCTTACGGTCGTGACCCAGGACCGCCGCCCGTTTCTCACGGGACCGGCCGCCCGGCGGTGCCTGCACAACGCGCTGGTCCAGGTCAGTCGTCATCGGCCCTGGGAGACGGTGGCCGTTGTTGTGTGCCCAGACCACTTCCATACGGTCTGGGCTCTGCCCGAAGGAGATGCCGACTACTCCCTGCGGATGGCGCAGGTCAAGGAGGCCTTCACGCGGAGCTACCTGGCCTGCGGTGGGCGCGAAGGCACTGCCTCGGCCTCACGGGCGGCGCATCGTGAGCGAGGGGTGTGGCAGGCCCGGTTCTGGGACCACGTCTGCCGGGACGAGGCCGACCTGAAGCGCTGCGCGGACTACGTTCACTGGAACCCCGTGAAGCACGGCCTCGTGTCCCGCGTCATCGACTACCCGTGGTCGTCGTTCCACCGGTACCTGGCGATGGAGGAATACCCCGCCGACTGGGGCGGGGAGAATCCGTGCCCCGGATTCAGCCTGGTTGAGGAGAGCGAGCCGTAGGGCGCCTTCGCCGCCGGGCCTCGCTGCGCTCGACCCGGCCTACGCGCTAGTCACGCGCTACGCGTGGGCCTGCCCTGGCACCTCCGCCGCCGGGCCTCGCTGCGCTCGACCCGGCCTACGGCGCTACGTCATAGGCGGCAATTGCGGACTTCGGTTTCGAAGATGGCCGTGGCGCCGAGGGTTTCCAGGGCGTCCATGACGGCGCCGACCTGGGCCTTCTCCACCATCACCTTGACGGCCAGCCAGCCCTGCTGGTCCAGCTGCGAGACGGTCGGCGACTCGAAGCCCGGCGTTATCGTCTCGGCCTGCTTGAGCAGCCGGGCCGGGATGTTGTACTCCAGGATGCTGTAACGGCTGGCGACGAGGATGCCCTCGAGCCGCCGGCGGATCTGCAGCACCCGCGCGTCGGTGGCCATCGACGGATGGGCCACCAGCACCGCCTGGTACTGACCGATCTCGCGGAGGACCCGCAGGTGGTTCTCCCGCAGGCTGTCGCCGGTCTCGACGATGTCGACGATCGCGTCGGCCAGCTCCAGGGCGACCATGATCTCGACGGCCCCGTTCATCTCCATGCACTTGACGGATGCGCCCTGGTCGGCGAAGAACCGCTCGGTCGTCCGCGGAAAGCTCGTGGCGATCCGCCGGCCGTCCAGGCCCGACAGGGCCTCGCCCTCGAAGCCCTCCGGCACGGCCACGGCGAGGCGGCACCGGCCGAAACCCAGCTCCAGCAGCGTCTCGACCGTCGCCTCGCGCTCGGCCACCAGGTCCGAGCCGGTGATGCCCAGGTCGACCACGCCGGAATCGACCAGCACCGGAATATCATCGGCGCGGACGAAGATGAACACGATGTCGGCCGAGGTGCAGGTGGCGTAGAGGTTGCGCCCGCTGAGGCGGAAGCTGTAGCCCGAGCGCTTGAGCAGCTCGACGGCCGGCTCGTTGAGTCGGCCCTTGCTGGGCACGGCGAAGCGGATGCGGTTGGGTTCGGTGAGGCTCATGGGTTCCTCCGGGCCTTCTCGACCAGGCCGCTGGTGCCGAAGCGGCGCTCCAGCTCCAACCGAATGGCGTCGAGGCCCACGTCGCGCTGCCCCGCCAGCACGAAGGCGTGGAACAGCAGGTCGCACAGCTCGTAGACGAGGTGGTCGCGGTCCTCTTCCAGGCCGGCCTGGCAGAGCTCCTGGGCCTCCTCGAGGATCTTGGCGTTGATGGCCTCGGGCCCCCCGGCCATCAGCCGGGCCACGTAGGACTCCTGCGGCGAGCGGGTCCTCCGCTCGGCGATCACGTCGAACAGACGGTCGAAGATGTCGCGTTCGCTCATGGCAGCTCTCATTGGACGGTGGGTCAACCCCGGAGTTCCACCCGGGGCCAGACGGGCCATGATAGCGGCCCAGCCCTGGCGAGCCAAGCCCGTAGGCCGGGTCGAGCGTCAGCGAGGCCCGGCAGCGAAGGCGGAAGACCGGCCACAGAGAACCCAGCGCGGGCTTCGCCCGCAAACCAACCCGAGTCCGTACCGGGGATCGGCGGTTCAGAAGAAACGACGCGGAGGCTCTGCACCCACACCCGCGGGATTCATCGCTTTGGAGCCTCCGGCATGGGACGGGCTCACGCGTGGGGAGCGTACTGCGGGAGCCTCCGAACGGTGCAAAGACGTGGCTACAGACGCCGTAGCCACGGCACCCGTCACCTGTCGGCCCAGACCCCCCACGGATTGCGCGGGGGCGCTGCGCTGCCCGCTCCATCCGTGGGCTTGGAGAAGGGGCGGGATGGTGAAGGGGGGGCGGGGGGCCTACAATGGTCGCCCATGACAGAGGTGATGGTGGACAATGCGAACGCGTCCGGGCGGCGCTGGCGGGCGCTGGTGGCGGCGTGGCTGGTGCTGGGGCCGATGGCGATGCTCTGGCCGGTGTGGGTGGCCCCGACGTCGGCGGGCGAGGACGACGCGGTCTACTACTACCCGCTCCGCGTGATGGTGGGCCGATCGCTGGCGGCGGGGGACTGGCCCGGCTGGGAGCCCTTCGAGCACGCAGGTCAGCCGTTGATGGCCGACCCGCAGGCGGCGCTGCTCTACCCGCCGACCTGGCTGTTCGCGGCCCTGCCGGACGGGCTGGCCTACAGCCTGAACGTCTTCGCCGCCTTCGCCCTGGCCGGCGGCGGGGCGTACCTCTACCTGCGCAGGCTGGGCGTGCCGCTGGCGGCGGCGGTGCTGGGGGCGACGGCCTGGCAGTACAGCGGGTTCATGATCGGCCATCGCGTGCACCTGAGCCTGATCGGCTCGGCGGCGATGCTGGGCTGGGGGCTCTGGGCCATCGAGACGCTGCGCGACAGGCCCCGGCGGGCGCTGCTTGCCTGGCCGGCGATCGTGTGGGGGGGCCTGGCGGCGGGGCACTGGCCGACCTTCATCCACCTGATGCTGGTCTGGACGGTCTACCTGCTGGTCCGCGGTAGGCCCCTGGGGCGGAGCGTGCTGGTGGCGGGGGCCGGGCTGACGCTGGGCCTGGCCCTGATGGCCGTGCAGATCGAGGCGACCGTCGCCCTGCTGGGCCAGGCCACGCGGCAGCGGATCGGCTTTGCGGTGTTCAGCGAGAACAGCTTCCTGCCGACCAACGCGGTGCTGGCGCTCTACCCGCTGCTGATGGGCTGTCGCACGCAAGGCGCGGTGGTGCGGCAGGCGTGGTGGGGGGCGTGGCACCTGTGCGAGACGCTGGGCTACGTGGGCCTGGTCACGCTGATGCTGGCTGGCGCGGGGGCGGTGGGCCTGTGGCGGTCGCGGTGGCGCGGGCCGGTGCGGCTGTGGGTGCTGCTGGCCGTGGGGGCGGGGCTGTGGATGCTGGGGTACTACTTTCCGCCCTATCGGCTGATCCACGCGCTGCCGGTGCTGAACATCGTTCGGGCGCCGGGGCGGATGGTGCTGGCGGTGGACTTCGCCCTGGCGACGCTGGCGGCCCTGGCGGCTGGGGCGCTGCTGGAGGCGGATGGGCCCGCGCTGGCCCGGCGGCTGCGGCGCTGGGCGCTGGGCATCGTGCCGGGGGCGATGCTGGCGGCGATCGGCCTGCTGGCGGGGCTCAACGCCTGGCTGGGGCCACGGTACGGCGAGGCGTACCCCTTCCCTATGGCCGGCGGGCCGGCTGACGTCTGGCGGGCGCTGCAGCCGACCAACCCGGCCCTGTGGGGGCCGTGGGTGGTCTGGGCGGCCAGTGCGGCCATCGTGGTGGCGGTCCTTCGTGCCCCGGCCCGGCGGGCGGGGTGGCTGACGGTGGTGCTGGCGGTGGACCTGGCGGTGGTGGCCTGGAGCGTCGACGTGCCGGGCGATCTGTCAACAGCTGTCGACCCGACCGTCTCGCCCGCGGCCGAGGTGGTCCACGCCGCCGCCGACGGCGAGCCCTTCCGCGTGCTGCACCTGACCGAGAGCTACTTCAGCCAGCCCGCCCAGGCCCTGGCGCCCAAGGCCTGCGCGGTCTTCCGCGTCGAGAGCCTCGCCGGTTACGGCCCCTTCCAGCCGACCGCGCACGCGAGGCTGCTGGGGCTGCGGATCTTCGGCCAATCGCCCGACTGGCGGAGGCTGGTCCGCACCAACGTCCTGCTGAGCCTGTTCAACGTGCGATTCCTGGTGGTGCAGGAGTCTTTTGGCGAAGAGCTGGAGAGCGTGCGGGTGCCCGATTCGCCCGCGCCGCCGGAGGGCCCCAACCTGCTGGGCGGCGACTGGCAAACGCACGAGGCCCGCGTCGCCGGCGGTGTGGTGACGCTCAGGGCCCCGATGTATGGCCAGAGCTGGGCCGATCAGCCCCTCGCGCTGCAGGCCGGGCGGGTGTACCGCATTCGGCTGGAGGCGCGGGCGCCGGGCGGGGCGGGCCATTTCGTCCAGGCCGACGTGGTGGGGCGGTTCGTCGACGGGCGAGGCTTCTACCCCGAGCCGTTGCGGCTGGTGGTCTACCCCGAGCAGCTCACCGACGGCTGGCGGCGGCACGAGTGGGTCTTCACCGCCCCGGCCGAGTTGCCGGCGGAGCTGCGCCTTCGCCTGCTGAGCTACGGCGAACGGCCCGTCGAGCTGCGGAACGTGGCCGTGGTGGCCTCGTCGCCCGACCGCCCCGTGAACCTGGGCGGGCGACTGGCGGCGGGCGAGCCGGTGTACCGTCGGGTGGCCCGACTGGAGCCGCTTGTGCCGGGTCAGCCGGCGATCTGCGTGTACGAGAATCGGCTGTGTCTGCCGCGGGCGTTTCCCGTCGAGCGGCTGGTGCCGGTCGCCAGCGAGGCCGAGCTGATCGAGCAACTCCGCTGGCACGCCGATCGCTACGACCTGACGGCCGAGGCCCTGGTGGTGGGCGACGGGCCCCCGCGGGCCGTGCGGGCGACGTTCGTCAGTCGGCCGGCCTGGCCGGGGGAGACGGCCGCCAATGTCCTGGGGGCGGTTCGGCTGGACGGGCCGGTGCCCCCCCAGGCCGATCACCCCGCCTGGACCCGTCCGGGCCGGCTGGGCACCATCGTATCGCTGATGAGCCTGCTGGCCTGGGCGGTGTTGGCGGTGGTGTCCCGCAGGCCGGGTCGAGCCCGTAGGCCGGGTCGAGCGGAGCGAGGCCCGGCAGCCCCGTAGGGGGGCCCTGCCCGCGTATCCGGTCCTGGCCGGGCCCGCGGGGGCGCGCCCCCG
>JAWLCG010000010.1:0-23956 GCA_041687295.1 Phycisphaerae bacterium
GGCCGTCGAGCGCCTCGGCCGAGGCCAGGTCGTCGTTGGGCGTGCCGGTGAGCCACTCGCCCTCGATGGCCAGGTTGAGGTCCAGGCTCAGGAAGAAGCTGTCGCCCCCGCCGGTGCTGCCCACCTCGATGCGATACGTGCCGTCCGTCGGCAGCGGGATGGCCGACAGGGCCAGCACGGCGAAGTCCGCCGGGCCCGTCGCCGCCGCCAGCGAGCTGCCGTCGGGGGCGAACAGCTCGAGGCTCAGCTGGTCGATGCCGGACCCGGACATGCCCCACAGGCTCAGCGATTGGCCGCCCTGCAGGTCGATCGCGAAGCTGTCGACGTCGCTGCCGTCGTGCAGCACGCCGCCGGCGAACCCGTAGTAAGTCTGCGAGCCCAGCGGGTGCGCGGCCAGCAGCGGCGTCGGGTAGGACCCGTCCGGGGCGTCGACCGCGAAGGCGACCGCGTAGCCGCCACCAACCAGCGGGTTGCCCACGGTGTCCTGGAACCCGCCGGCCGAGCCGTCGAGGCGCAGCGTGTAGGCGCCCTCGGGCAGGTCGGCGAACTCGACGCTCAGCGTCCACGTGGCCGGGTCGTAGCTGAACAGGCTGGGGAAAAAGTATATCCCGTCCAGCTCATTGGTCAGGGCGATGTCGGAGCTGTCCAGCGCCGTCTCGTCCAGCGGCTCGGAGAAGGCGAACTGCATCGCCAGCGTGCCGGGCGTCAGCACGTCGCCGTCGGTGATGGAGCTGCTGACGACCTCGGGCAGCGTCGCGTCGAGCTCGAAGCTCAGCGTCAGGGCGTCATTGGTCGCGCCCGACAGGGCCGTCACGGCCCCGGCCGGCAACTCCACGCTGTACAGGCCGTCGCCCGCCTCCAGGCCCGCCACGGTGAAACGGGCGGTCTGGCCGTCGAGCATCGTCGCCGCCTCAGCCGGCAGGCCGTTGACCCGCAGGTCGCCCGCCTCCAGCGTCTGCAACAGGATGGGCGCCGAGAAGGCCACGTCGATCAAGGCCGGGAAGCTGCTACGCCGCTCGCCGTCGGTGAGGTTCATCACGGCCGGAGTCAGGCTGGCGGCCGCGCTGCCGGTGGCGCCCTGCACGCGCACAGTGTAGGCGCCCTGGCCGGTCACCGACGAGATGCGGATGCGGTAGGACCCGCCGACGCCGGCGGTGTCGTAGACGATGCGGGCGTTCCGGCCATCGGCGGCGCCGTTGTTGTTGGCGGCCACCAGCGTACCGTCGGGCGCGTAGAGCTCCAGCAGCGGGTCGAGCTCGTTGAGCGGCTCGCCGGCCGCGTCGCCGGGGGTGGTGGTCTCGATCGTCAGCACATCGCCGGCCTGGGCCTCGATGGCGAAGAAGTCCTCGTCGTCGCCGCCGATGAGGTTGCTCGTCGTCAGCACCGCCTTCAGCTCGTAGCTGCCGGTGTGCGAGCCGTACGAGTCGGCGACGATGTAGTACTCGCCCGTGTAGGGCAGACTGGCGTAGTCGATGTACGAGTTGAGCCCGGGCCCGCCGTCGTCGTTGTAGGTCAGCTGGTTGGCCGCGCGATCGAACAGGCGCAGGTAGGGGTCGCCGAGTGTCACGCCGTTGAGCGAGATGCGGATGCGGTCGCCGGCCTCAGCGTAGAAACGGAAGAAGTCCCAGTCGTAGTCGCTGCCGGCGGAGATGGTGCCGGTGACGACGGCCTGGTAGTCGTTGCCCGAGAGCCGCACGAAGCTGCCGGACAGCTCGTTGGCGAAGGCCAGGTCGGCCATCGAGCCGTACCGCACACCGTCGTCGTTGGGCTCGACCTCGCTCACCAGCGGCCGAAAGACGAACGTCAGCGCCCCGAGCACTTGGCCGGTGGGCGTGATATCCTGGGCCTCGTCCAGCTCGTTGTTGGGCTCGGTGTCGAAGTCGGCCCCGCGGGTGACGACGAGGCTGTAGGTGGCGTCGACCTCGCCCCAGAGGCGGGCGTAGTACGTGCCGTCCCCCGCCGCCTGGAAGTTGCGGATGCCGGCCTGGCCCTCGGGCCCGTCCACGCTCAGCGCCAGCCCAGCGCCGTCCGGGTCGAGCAGCTGAACCTGCAGAGGCTCCCCGTCGGTGCCCCGGGCGGCCAGCGTGACGTGCTGACCGCTGAGCAGGCTGAAGCTGAACCAGTCGGCCTCGCCGGCGACGAGCTGGCCCGTCACCGCCAGCCGATCGGCCGAGCCCTGCAGGGGCAGGGCCGAGTCGTCGATGGGCTGGGCGTCGGCGGCGGTGTCGTTGGGCAGGCCGGTGAACGGCTCGGCCTCCAGGGCGGTATTGACCATCGTCACGACGCTGTAGGTGCCCAAGCCGTCGTCGCTGGTGACCTGCAGCACGTACACGCCCGCCGAGGGCAGCGCAGCCGACTCGAGCACCAGCGGCGCGCCGAGAGCCGGGGCCGAGCCGCTGACCACGACCGCCCCGTCCGGGTCCAGCAGCGTGCCCGAAAGCTGCAGCGACGGGTCGTCCGGCTGGACGATGAAGCTGACGCGCTGCGGGGGGTCCAGATCGAGCGAGAAGCTGTCCAGCTCGCCCGGGCCGGTGAAGTCCGCCTCGGTGGTCGAGGCGAACAGCAGCCCGCCGGCTGGGCCGATCGGCTCCAGCGGGGTGGCGATCGTCAGCAGCAGCCGGGGCTCGAGCCCCTCCAGCCGGGCCGCCACGGCCCGTCGGGCCGCGACCCCGCTGAACAGCAGTGCCTCCTGCTGCCACATGCGGACCAGGACGTTGCGGTAGAGCGAACGCAGCCGGCTCACGGCATGAGAGGCTGTAGACATGGCGGCAATCTCCTGTTCCCCGCGCGCAGGGGTACCCGCGCGCACCCGTCAGGGCAAGAGAGACCCCAGGAACAGATTGCCAGCCAGAGCGTCGCCCTGCCCGTTTCCGTTGCACCCACATTGCACGAATGGCCGGACGAACGCCGGCCGATACGGCTCGTGCCCCAGTTCCACCCAACTCCTGCAGCCCCCCGGGCGGCTGCATCCCTTACGCCCGCGTCAGACGCCGCCGGCGCAGATACCCCGTTAGCCCCCCCGCCGCCATCGGCACGCATACCAGCGTGAGCGGCTCGGGGACGACGCTCACCCGAACGTTGTCGATCGTCGCGGTGGTGGCGTACCCGTCATCCCCACCCAGCAGCTCGAAAGAAATGAGGGCTTCGGTACCCGCTACCACTGAAGCCAGGTCCAGCGTTACGCGATTCCCTACGACAGCAACGATGGTCGGATCAAAGTCCTGCAGACCAGAGCGTTCTTCGTAGAAGTAGTCGGGGACGCCCGGCGTGGCCAGGATAGGGGCCAAAGTCACCGGATCCCGCAGATACGCCACCAGGGCGTCCGGGAAAGGGTATCCCGTGGTCCCATCCGGTGTGGTTGACATGCTGTACTCAAAGCTTAGTGAGACGGCCCAAGCAGGTACGACAATGGCTTGTTCAAGGATGGTGTTGAAGTAAACGGGGTCCTCCCCGATCACCGCGAAGCCCCCCACCTCGGAGACGGGACCAGCAACCGTCCAGCCCGTCAGGCCGGCGCTGAAATCCCCATTGGTCACTGTCGTCGCCGAGACATGCCCGGTCAGTGCGAGAACCCCCGCCATGGCCAAGGCCAAGGCCACGAGTCTTCCCCTGATCATCCCTCGCTCCTCAAAGATGGGATAGCATCCCGGTCCCCGCTCGCTCAAAGGCCGACGGCGAGAGCCATCCCGCCGTCACGCGTCCCCCCCCCTCAAAGAACCGCTACAGAGTGCCGGGGCCAGACAGTCTGCGGCCACGTGCCCCTGACACATCCATTTAAGGTCTCGACTGAAAATCTGTCAAGGTCCATAATTCGGGTCGGTAGCGCCACGGCGACCTGGCAGTCACGACCCAAGGCACTGGCATACAGGAGTTACCGGAGGGCCCACAGCATCCGGCCCCGGCCGACGGGTCACTGCAGCTCCTGCCATTGCCCGGCGCCGAGGTCAGGCAGAACCAGGCCGTCGCTGTCACCGAGGGCCCGGTCCAGGGCGGACGCGTCGGGGCCCCCGCCGGCGTCGGCCGCGGAGCTGCCAGCCCGGGGCCGAGGGGCCAGGCCGAGGCCGGCGTCATCGACCGGCGCCGCCAGGCGGATGGCCGGCGTGTCGGCAAGGCAGTCCAGACCGACGGCCCGCAGGGCCGGGCCGCTGGCGGCGCCGATGGGGAAGAGCAGCCCTTCAAAGAGCGGCTGGCCGACCAGGCCGAGGACGGTGGCCTGGGTCCCCTCGACGTCCGCGGCCCGCTGAATGCTGCCCGGCGGGGCCAACGCCGCGTCCCCGCTCTGTCCGCCGACAGCCTCGCTGGGCAGGCCGGCGCTGACGATGACGTCGCCCCCGTTCGCCTGGGGTATGCCCTGAAACTCGAACGCGCCGATATCCACGGCCTGGCCGACGAGCCGGGGCTCGCCCGCACGGTCGCCCGCAAGCGGCTCGCCGGCGGCGTCGACAGCCAGGGCGCTGTCCCCGCCGTCGATGGCGACGCTGGCAGGAGCCAGGCGATAGTCACCACGGAGTCGGTCGGCAAAACCTGGATCGATGCCAACGAGGTTGTGGCCTCCCTCAGACGTACCGACCAGGTCATCGAGGCCTGCCGCGGCCTGGTTCAGCGCGACGATGCTGTTGTGGAGCGTCATCGTCTGGCCCCAGCTGAAGACCCCGCCCGCCTCACGGCCGGCCCGGTTGCGGCTGACGGTGACCTGGGAGGCCGACAGCTCGCCAGTGTTGTACAGGCCACCGCCAGAGCCGCCCCGGGCAGTATTGCCGATGATCGTGGCATTGAGCAGTTCCAGCCGGCCCTGCGCGTTGTGGAGCCCGCCGCCGCTGTCCGTCGCCGCGTTGCCGCTGATCGTCACGTTTCGCAACACGCTGGAAGGCGTGTAGCTGTCGTCCACGTCGGTCGAATAGTCCGTCACCCCGCTCCAGAACGAGATGCCCCCGCCCCTGCCCCAGTTGCTAAGAAGCACCTGCAGGCCCCAGTACGGCTCCAGGGCCTGGCCACTATCGGCGTGATCCCCCGGCCAGGCATCGGGGTCATCCACGAGGTCCACGGGGGTCGGGCCCAGGTAGAGGCCTCCGCCCAGGGCTGCGCGATTGGCCACGAGGAGCACGTCGGTCAGACGGAGCTGGCCGCCGCCATCGTATACGCCGCCGCCGTGGCCCAGGGCCACGTTGCCGTCAACCCGTGTGCCCTCCAGGCTCAGGTCGCTGCGGGCGTCGTTATACGAGCCCCCGCCGCTGATGCCACCACCCCCCAGGGCGAGATTCCGGCTTACTGTCCCGCCGGTCAGCGTCAGGACGCCGCCGCTGGTGTTGAACAAGCCCCCGCCCCCGCCGTCGGCGTGGGCAAAGCCATCGAATATCACGCTGTTGCCGACGATCCTCACGTCGGTCAGAGCCACCGCGCCGCCCGAGTTGTACAGGCCGCCCCCGCCGCCGTAGCACCGGATATCCCCGGGCTCCCGTCGCTCGTCGACGAGCAGGACAAGGTTCTCGTATACCGTGCCGCCGGTCATCGTCAGCGAGCCGTTGCGGACCCGCAGGCCGCCCCCGCCGTCGAGTTCAGTGGCGTGGCTGGACGCAGTCGAGGCGAATACCGCATTGCGGAGGATGTGTACGTCGGCCAGCGTCAGAACGCTGTCCACGCTGTCGAGGCCGCCGCCCCAGGCCGCATCGACCAAAGCCTCCGTCGGCTCGACCCAGTTCTCGCGAATGATGACCTCCGAAAGCGTCATCTCCGCCCCACTGACGGCGATACCCCCGCCGCTCATCCCCGCACCGTTGCCGATCACCCACACGCCCGTCAGGGCCGCTGCTCCACCATAGACGTAGAGCCCCCCGCCGCGCGTCTCGGCCCGGTTGTCCCGGACCACCACGTCGGTCAGCGTCAGCGAACCGCCCCGGCTGAAGAGCCCCCCGCCTGTGCTGGCCTCATTGCCGGTGATGATCACGTCGGCCAGCGTCAGATCGGCGTCCAGGTTGTAGAGCCCCCCGCCGTGCCCGCCAGTGATCGTCAGGCCTTGCAGGCTGATGTGCGACTCGCTGCCGACAGTCTGGACCGCCGGGCTGCGCTGGTCGGCATCGAGGGTCAGGCCGCCGACGGGCGCCTCGAGGGTCACCGAGCCGACGATCAGCAGCGCCTGGCCGTTGAGGACGACCCGGCCACCGGCGAGTTCGGGCGCGAACGTCACCGTGGGCTCTCCCTCGCCCCAGCCGGCGTAGAGGATCGCCTCGCGGAGGCTGGTCAGGCCATCGGTCGGGTCGAAAACGTCGGCCAACGTGGTCACGCCCGTGGAGGGCGCCTCGAGACCCGGATCGGGCTCACCGGCAAACTCGAAGGCGCCCAGGTCCACCCGTGCGCCGACGATTCGGGCTTCGCCGGCCAGGTCAGCCGACAGGGGCGCGCCCTGGTTGTCCAGGGCCTGGGCATTATCGCCGCGGTTGACCGCCAGGCTGCCGGCGGTCAGGCGATAGTCGCCGTTGGCCGGGTCGACAAAACCCGGGTCGAAGCCCACAAGGTTCCGCGCCCCGTCGAAAGACAGGCTGACATCCGAGCTGCCGTTGAGGGCGACAATGCTGTTGTACAGACGGGCCCGACTGGCCCACCCGTACAGGCCGCCGGTGCGGTTGCCGCTGATCGTCACGTTCGCCAGCGTCGCGTCATAGCCGTGGTAGAGGTCCACGCCGTCCGCATTGTCGGCGACCAGCGTGTTGACCATCGCCAGCCGCAGCAGTTCCGCGCCGCCTGCCCCCCATTTATCACAGCGCACGCCCGTGTTGGCGTTGCCGACGATGGCCATGTCGGCCAGGAACAGCGAGCCGTAGGTATGGATCCCTTGGTACCGGCTACCGGTGACGGTCAGGCCGCTCAGGGCCGCCGTCACCCCCGGCCGGATGGTCAGGGCGGCATCGGCCCCGCCGGCGTCGATCGTCAGCACGTCGGCCCCGGGGCCGAGGATCCGCACCGGGCTGGCCAGGACCAGGGAGCCCTCGCTCAGCCGGACTACCAGCGGCTGGCCCGGACTGGCCTGGGCCTGCAGGGCGGGCAGGTCGAAACGGATCAGGTGAGCGCGGAAGCTCCCGCCATCGACATCGCGGGCCGGGCGGGCCGGAATGGCCTTGGCGGCGGCCAGGGCCTCGCGGAGGGTCATGCCGCCGTCCTCTGGCCCGCCGTCGGCCAAACTGGTCACTACGAACTCGGCCGGCCGGGCCAGCGCCGCCTGGGCTTCGAAGGCACCGATATCCACCGTGACCACGCCGTCGCCGTCGCCATCGAACCAGCCCATCCCCCGCTGATCCGCCGACAGCCCCGCCTCGAGCGCCCGCTCGTTGCTGCCACCGTCGATGGCCCAGCTGTGCGCCTGCAGGCCGTGGGTCGGACCGTAGGCGTCGTTGCCGTGCAGCTCCTGCAGCCGCCCGTCCAGAGGCCCTTCGCGCGTGCCCACCAGATTGCCGTCCACGCCGTGAACCAAGCCTGTGCTGGCCGCGCCGAGACCCGCATCGGCCACGCCGATCAGGTTGTGCGAGCTGCCGGGCTCGCAGGTGCCTACCAGGTCCGAACCCCGGCGGTAGACCCCCGTGTAGACCTCGTTGCCGGTGGCCAGGACGTTGTGCAGCGTCAGCGAACCCTCCGGGCTGTAAAGGCCGCCGCTGCCTTCCTCCGAGTAGTTGTTGTACACCGTCACGTTCACCAGCGTGGCCATGCCGATGTTCCAGAGGCCTGCGCCCTTCCACGACGAATTGTCGCTGAGCGTCACGTTGGCCAGCGTGATCGTGCCCGCGTTGTAGACACCCCCACCACCGCCGGACAAACCGAGATAGCGGTAGTTCCCGCTGATCGTGCCGTTCTTAAGCGTCAGTGTACCGTGATTGGTCAGGCCACGGGCGGTGTTGGCGGCGATGCGCACCCCGTCGAGCTGCATGTCCCCCTCATTGACCAGCCCCCAGCCGCTGAGCACCTGCAGCTCGGCCGCTGCCACTTGGCCGCTGTTGACCAGCCCCCCGTCCGCACCCGCGTCAGCGTGGCCTGGCCGCCGACAATCGTCAGCCTGTCGTGCCCCCCGCGGATGTGGACATCGGTGAGCGTGGCCGACACGCCGTCGAGGGACAGGGCGTCATCGTCGCTGTCCAGGATAGTCGCGTTCGCGACCGTCAGCGTCCCGCCGTGGCAGGCCAGTCCAGGCCCGCCACTTTCACTGATGGTCGAGTCCTCGACCGTCACGCTGTCGGCATAGCTCACCACCCCGCCGAGGTGGTTGTTGCGGATGGTGGTGCTTCTCAGGACCAGCGTTCCGCCGGCCATGTAGATCGCGCTGCCGGAGGGCCTCTGGGTCCCGGTGTTTTCCTCCATTCGCACATTCGTCAGCTCGACGGCGCCGGTCTCGTTGCGTATGCCCTCGCCGGAGTTGCGCAGGACGCCGCTGTACGTCATCGTCAGCCGACCAGCCTGGTTGTGGATACCCCCACCGAAGCAGTCCTGGATCCAGACCCGATTGAGGGTGAGGTCCCCCGCGTTCTCGATGCCTCCTCCCCGGCTGTTGCCAACGACCCGGCCATTGACGAGCGTCAGGGACTCCAGCACGACGGCCGCGTCGGGGTTGACGATGCGGAACACCCGGCTGGAGTTTCCGGCGTCGATCTTCAGCCCAGAATGCCCCGTGAGCCTGAGATCGCCGGTGATCTGCAGCTCCGTGCCGCCCAGCGTGATGACCAGCGGGTTGCCCGGGCCGGCCTGGGCCTGCAGGGCGGGCAGGTCGAAGGTAATGGTGTCGGCCTGGGTGGCGCTGCCGGCGGAGACGTCGGCGGTCACGGCGGTGTTGGTGTTGGAGGCCTCGAGGGCCTCGCGGAGGGTCACCACGCCGTCGGAGGCGATCGTGTCGGCCAGGCTGTTGACTACGTACGCGCTGAGCAGCACCCGCCCCTCCAGCGGCTCGGCCAGGGCCCGACAGGCCCGCGGGTCGGCCAGGCGGGCGTTCAGCGCCCGCATCCGCGCGTACACCGTCCGGTACAGCTCGCAAAGACGCCGATAACCTCGAGAGGCCTGCGACATAACCAACCCCTTGCCATACGAGTGCCCAATACGACTCTCCCCACCGGGCAGAACGCGCGGGACCGAATGGTGGGCCCGGTCGCAGGCGGACCGTGGGTTCGAACGGGCCCCATTGTATGCCCCCTCGCCAGGGGCGCCTAGGTGCTAATCGGCCCCGCCGGTCCAAGCGTCCGATCGAATCGCCCCCCCCACGGGTCGCGTGTCCCCGCCAGCGGGTCCACAGCCACCAGCGGCGTGGCCGGCGGACGCAATGCCGTGGTCTGACGGACGGATTCGCTCATGCCGCGGGACTCCATACGGGGTTGTCACTGCGGCAGGTGATCCGCAGGGCGTGGGGAGGGTTCATCGGCCTGGCGCCTTGGGTGGCCAGGGCTCAGTCCGTCGCCGCAGGGGCCACTTCGAGGTTCAGCCCGCGCTGGATCTTGTCAACGGCCACCTCCCGCGGCAACACGGCCTCCGTAGCGGCCAGGGCGGCCGCGACGCCGGCGGCGGCCCCGATGGCCATGACGATCCGCTGCACGCGATACGAAGCGTGGGCCTCGTGGCTGCCGCTGATGCAGCGGCCGGCCACCACCAGGCCGTCGACCTCCCGCGGCACGAGGCACCCGTAGGGGATGTCGTAGGGCTTGACCGTCTCGGCGAAGCCGTGGGCCTGCCCGACGCCGTTGGGGTTGTGAATGTCAATCACGAAGGATGCATCCCGCACCACGGCCGATCGCCGCTTGCGGCCGCTGACGAGGTCCTCGCGGCCCAGCCGCTCCACGCCCACCAGCCGCCGCGTCTCACGGACGCCGACGGCGGTGGGCATCTGCACGATGTAGCAGCCCTCATAGCCTGGCGCGTGGCGCCGAAGGAACTCGGTGACCGCAAACGCCTGCCGCCGCCCCTCCAGCTCCGCCCGCGTGAGGTCCTCCACACGCGTGCCGTCCACGTGGTTGACCTGCGTGGCGTTGACGATTCGCTCGCCGGGGTTAGGGGCCTCGTACAGGCGGACGACGCCGACGGTCTGGGGCAGCTCGCCCGCATCACGGGCCCGCAGGACCACGTCGCGCCAGACGCCCTCGGGCACGGTGACCTTCAGAGCCTGGTGCTCGCCGCCGCACAGCAGGCCCCGGCCCTTGTCCACGCCGCCGATGCGGTACTGGATGCTCATCGGCTGGAGCAGCCCGTCGTCGTCACGGCCCATCTCGCAGGCGGCCCCGGCGGAGTGGGCGATGTCAGCGTCGGCCGTGGCGTCGATGACGACCTTTGCCCCCATCGCCAGGAGGCCCTGCTTGGTCACTGCCCGGACTCCGCACACCCGCCCGCCGTCGATGAGGGCCTCGAACGCCCAGGTGTGCAGCAGGATCTCGGCGCCGGCCTCGAGCAGCATGTCGGCGTAGAGCAGGTCCAGACGCTCCCAGTCCTGCCCCGTCGCGTCGAACCGCCGCTGGACCTCGTCAACGAAGTCTGAGCACGCACCCCCCATCAGGGGGCCGACCAGGCCCGTGGTGGCCGCCCCACCGAGTCGGCCGTAGCGCTCGACGATCAGCGTCCGCGCCCCGGCCCGGGCGGCGTTGACCGCCGCCGCCACGCCGGCCGGCCCGCCGCCGGCGACCAGGACGTCCACGTCGCGGAAGACATCCTGTCGATCAGTCCATCGCCTCATCGGTTGGCCTCTCGATCAGGTAGTACAGGCACTCGGGCAGCAGCTCCACGCGGACTTGGCCGTCGCGGCCCGCGTCGAGGGCCTGTTGCGGGTAGCCGTTGGCGTCCAGGGCGGTGACGGTCAGCCTGGCCGCGTCGGGCCGCTGGAGGGTCACCACGCCGGCCAGGTCGCGCACCACCACGGGGGGTTGGCCGGCGTCGTCGATCCGCTGCATCGTCCGCACCTGGCCCTGCTTGTCCTCGTGCTGGACCTCGGTGGTCTGCCAGCCGAAGTTCTGCTCCTCGCTCATCACCTGGAGCAGCATTCGGCCGCTCTGGGCCAGCGGGGCGCCGTCCAGCGACACCAGCAGCACGCTGCCGTACTCGTTGCCCGGCTCGATCCGCACGTCGGTGAGCTCGACGGGGCCGGCCTCGGCCAGGAAGCCGGTGACGCCCTGGGCGCACGGCGTGTCGATGGTGGCGATGCCCTGGCCGAAGTCGTAGACCAGCTCGCCGGTGGCGCTGCGGACTCTCTGGCCCTGGCGGTCGATCAGCGTGGGCAGCTCCTTGAGCACCCGCGTGGGGCCGGGGTCGTCGCCGATGGTGCGGATCACCCGGCCGACGTAGAACGCCAGCGGGTCCATGCCGCCGAGGTCCTCCACGGGCACCTGCTGGCCGTCGGGCACCTCCTGGAGGCGGTAGCTGTCCAGGCCCAGCGGCTGGCTCATGGCGGCGCCCTCGAAGCGGTACAGGGCGTCGAGGTCCAGCCGTTCGTCGATGGCGACAGGCCCCTCGCGGACATACCCGCGGCGGAAGATCAGCGCCGTGGCGGGGTACTGCCCGAAGGTGGCGGGCGTCTGGATGGGCCACTTGGCGATGGTGCCGGTCCAGTTCCGCTCCAGGACGAACGGCAGGAACGCGTCGGTGCCCTGCAGCGCCCCGTAGGCGGCCGACAGCACGGGGCCCTCGGTGCGGAAGCGGTTGGGCATGGCCCAGCCGCCCTCGGTCAGCAGGTGCGGGTAGTCGGCGTACTGGATCTCGAGCATGACGGCGGCATCGGGCGTGCGCAGCACCGACTGGTCCTCGTAGAGGTCGCCCGGCTCGGCGCCGTGGCCGTGCGTGCCGGTCTTGACGTTGGGCCCGCTGAAGTAGCAGTTGCGGGCGGTGGCATCGCCGGCCAGGTAGGTGTACTTGTCCAGCGGGCCGAGCACTCGCTCGTCGGCGGTCTTCCAGTTGGTGGCCACCACGATGCCGCCGAAGCCGATCTCCTCGCGCAGCCACTGCCGCATGCCGGCCCAGAAGTCGCGCTGGTTCTCGGTGAGGAACTGTAGCTGGTCGCGCGCCCGCGGCTCGTTTCGGGCGGCGCGGGCCCAGTCGGCCCCGGTGAGGTTGCCGACGTAGTACAGCGCCACGCGCCCGGCGGCGAAGTCGTCGGCGTTGCCCTGCGGCAGCGGCCCGTCGCCCCAGGCCGACCGGGCCTTCTCCAGCGAGCCGTACTTGTCGGTCAGCCAGTCGCCGAAGGCCCTCTGCAGGCTCGCCAGGACGGGCTCGGGCATGTCGGCTGGGCGGAAGGTCCAGAAGAAGTAGTTGTCCTCGTCGATCAGCTCGATGAACGCCACGGCCGGGTCCTGCCCCAGGGGGATGCCGGTGTAGGGGTTGGGCGTGGCAAAGAGGGTATGGGCCCACTGCTTGTACCGCTGCTGCAGCGGCTCGTAGGTGAACACCGCCGCCATCGGTCGATAGCCGTCGGGCAGCTCGGGCAGGTTCCAGGCGGGCTGGTTGCGGACGCCGGCCAGGCAGTACCAGTTGATGCCGACGTAGATGCCCTCTCGCTTCAGGGCGGCCACGAGGTACTGGATGCTGTCGGTGTCCCGCCCGGGCTCCAGCTCGTGGAACGGGCTGGCGTGCAGGCGGACCAGGTTCACGCCCATCTTGGCCAGCCGGCGGGCGAGGTAGTCGACCTCGGCGTGGTCCATCCGCCAGATCGAGTGCGTGGCGGTGACGCCCCAGAAGCGGACCGGCTCGCCGGTGGCCTGGAAGACCAAGTCCTTGCCGCGCCGCAGCACCCAGCCGCGACCGCCGGCCTGCGGCTCGTTCAGGCCGCGCAGGTCCAGCGGCGTCTGGGCGAAGCTGTCGCGATCGGGCTCGAAGGGGAACCAGCCCTCGGGCGCCCGGTCATACTTCTGGCCGGGGCGCAGCTTGCCGCGCGGGGTGAACGGCTCGCTCGTCAGCAGGAAGGCGTCGAAGCAGGCTGCCCCGCGGTTCTCCGTCAACTCGATGCGGAACCGGTGCCGGCCGGCCGACAGCTCGACCGGCTCCAGGTGGACCCAGTTCGCCCCCACCAGCGGCCGAAGCGTCTCGCTGTCCGCCAGCACGACGTCTTTGCCGACGTTCGTCCACGCCCCCTCGTCAAAGCGGTAGCGGAACGGGCCGTGCTTCCAGAACTTCCGCACCCACAGGTCGTAGCGGCCCGCGGCAGGGACGTCGATCTCGTAGTCGGCGTAGAGCGGCTCGTCGCGCTCACCGTCGACGCTGAGCCACTGCCCGCCGCTCAGGACGGCCGACTCCTGGTCATTCTGCGGCGAGAAGCCCGACCGCTCGGGGAAGTTCGTCGCCACCGGACGCTCCCCCTCCCACCACACGTACGACTGGGCCTGCGCCACGCTGGCCACACACAGGGCCAGCAGAACCACCGCCGCCATCCACCTTCGAGTCATGCGCTTCTCCCTGTCTGAAGCTCCGGGGACACCCCCCTGACTCGCCTGGAGCTCAGGAGGGTGTCCCCGGAACGGGTTGGGTCTACTCCAGGATGATGTACAGTGCGTCGGCCGGCAGCTCGACGCGAAGGCCCGCCTCGGTCCGCTCGACGGGCAGCTTGCCGACCTCCTGGCCGCCCTCGTCGAGCTGCACGGCTCGGGTGAGGTTCGGGTTGGCCAGCGTGACGGCGCCCTCGGCGTTGCGAACGCGCCAGGGCATCGTGCCGGTGCTGAGGATGCGGAAGCCCTCGAGCACCTCGCCGTCTCGCTCGTGCGTGGCGGACTCCTCCTGCCAGCCGCTCGGCTGGGAGACCGTGCCGACCTGCAGCAGCACCCGCCGGCTAGTCGCCAGCGGCGAATCGTCCAGCGAGACCAGCGCGATGGCCGCGTAGTCGTTGGTCGACTCGATCACCGCGTCGCCCAGTTCAAAACGCCCGCCCGCCTCGGCCAGGAAGCCCGCGACGGCCTGGGCCTTGGGGGCGTCCATGCGGAACAGGCCCGTGTCGTACTGGATCACCAGCTGCCCGTTAAGACTGCGGACGGTGTGGTTGGCCCGGTCGATGGCCTCAGTGACGCCCTCGGCGACGTGGCTCTTCGAGGGCTCGCCGCCGTAGACCACCTCGACCCGCCCGGTCAGGAAGGCCATCGGGTCCACCCCGCCGGGGATGTCGGTGTTCTGGGTGTAGTTGGCGGCGTAGCGGTTGGGGTCAAAGCTGAAGCCCTCGGCCAGCATCGGGATCCGCCGGTCAAGCATGTCCTCCAGCGCCCGCTCCTCGTGCACGGCCACGGGGCCCTCGTCGACCAGGCCCCGGCGGTAGATCAGCGCAGCCGCCGGGAACTGGCTCAGCGTGCCAGGATTGGCGCAGTTCCACTTGTCCATGGCCACGCTGCCGTCGATCTGGACCCAGGGGCGGTACGGGTCGGGGTCGTAGGTTACCGCCTGGGGGCTGTTCCACACGCAGCCATCCAGGCCGTTCATCGCCATGTAGCCGGCCATCAGCAGCGGGCCCTCGGGCTCACGCTTCGTGGGGGGCACCCAGAGGGTTTCGGTAATGATGAACGGATGGCCCACCACCTGCTTGCGAAGGGCGGGAATCGCCCGGGGACGACGCGTGGCCGACTGGCCCTGGTAGAAGTCGCGCGGCTCGACCTGGTAACCGCTGTGCGCGCCGAAGTGGCCCGAGTCGTAGTAGGCGTTCGAGGCGATGACGTCGGCGGCGGTGTAGGTATACCGCTCCAGGTCGTCCAGGCGGACCTTGTCGGCAGTGGTCCAGTTCGTCGCGAAGATCAGTTGCCTGCAGCCCAACTCGTTGCGGAGGTAGTCGACCATGTCCACTTGGAACTGCCGCTGCAGCTCTACCATGAACTCCAGCTGGTCGCGGACCCTCAGGGCGTTGATCTGCGGCTCGTCCAGCGTGAACTGGTAGACGTGCTCGAGCCCCAGGCGCCCCTCGGCCGCCGCGTCGCCCTCGACGGCCTGTTTGTCCCACGCAACCAGGGCGGCGTCGACCGAGCCGTACTTCCCGGCCGCCCAGGTGCCGAATTTCTGCTCCAGCAGCTTGCGGGGCCCGCCGGTGATGGTGCGGAAGGTCCAGAACAGCAGGCTGTCCTCGTTCTGGATCTCGATGATCGCCAGGGCCGGCTCGTCCTTTAGGGCGATGCCCGTGTAGGGGTTGGCCTCAGTCAGCAGCTGGCGCATCCAGGCCTTGTAGCCCTCCTGCAGCGTCGGCTCGAAAAACAGCAGGCCCAGCAGGTTCGTATTGTCGGGCCCGTAGCCCTCGATGCCCCAGTCCTCGTTGACGTACCTGACGAAGCCGCCCAGTCCCCAGTAGGGCGAGAAGGTTGTGTAGATGCCCTCCTGCTTCATGACGGCCACCGCCCGCTGAACCCGCCGGATGCCGGGCTCGTGGACGTCGGTGATGGCCGAGCCCTTGGCCTTGGGGTTGAGCCCCCCGCTGCCGACGCGGACCAGATTGACGCCCATGCGGGCGTAGAAGCGGGCATGGCGGGCGGCGTCGCGCTCGCCGGCCGTCTCGACGTCGATACCCAGCGAGGCGCCCCAGAAACGCAGCGGCTGACCGTCGCCGCGGACGAAACCGTTGCCGTCTTCGGTGAGCCTCACGAAGCCGCTCTGGCCGGCGACCTTCTCGTTGAGGGGCCGAAGGTCGATCACGCTGGGGGCGAAGGGGTCCACGCGGTCGCCGTTGAAGGCCCAGGTGTCGGCCTGCTCGGGCGACTCGGCCGGCGGACGCTCGCCGGGCTTGGCCGCGCCCTGCGGCGTGAAGGTGCCCGTGGTCAGCAGGAAGGCGTCGATCCCGCCGTGGTGGGCGTTGTCGGTCTCGAAGCGAAAGGCGAGGCGGTGCTCCCCGGCGGCGAATTCCACCGGGTCCAGTCGCGCCCAGCCCAGGAATCGCAGGTCCGCATGGCCGTCGGCGGCGATGTTCCGCCGGTCGCGAGCGTCGGCGAAGCCCACCGGCCGCCACTCGCCGCCGTCGATGCGGTAGTGCATGGTGCTCATCGGGTTGGCCCGCAGCCACAGGTCGTACCGGCCGGCCTCGGGAACCGCCACAACGTACTCGGCCGAGCCGGCGCGATCGGGGTTGTAGTGGCTCAGCCAGTCGCCGCCGGACAGCTCTTCGCGGTCGACGTCGTCGTACCAGTTATGGCGGGTGCAGTCGCTGGTGGCGGCGCTTTCGCCCTCCACCCACACCTCGGCCGCCCGGGCCGGCGTGGCCAGGGCGGCCAGAGCGGTCAGGACCCACACAACTGTGCCAAGACGCAACGTGAACATAGCCTCTCCCTTCAGCAGTGGAACATGGCCCCGGTGCAGCCGATTCGCCGGAGCTTACCCGCACCCATTCTCTTGGGGCCAGCCTCTGTGGGCGTCCCCGATCACAAGGCTACCCACGTCAGATCCCGCGTGCTCGAGTCGCCACGACGAGCGCCGCGGAGCCAGGCGGCCACAGCGCGGCAGGCAATTGTTCAACACTTGGAACTGCAGGCGGTGCCGGCCTCGTCCAGGGATGCACGCTTGCGGCAGCCCCGGCCCCCTATCCCGGTCGCTTCCCGGAGACTGCTGGGTTGATCGGCGGCCAGCCCATCCATTGTGTAACGCCGGATGAATGACCCGGCCCCTCGAACCGGCCGGTCGGTCAGCCGCTCCGACCCGCACCCCTCTGCCGGTTCGGGTCTTCCGGCGACGGTCGGCAGCGGGAGCTGGCCCGCGGCAGAGAGCCAAGCCACCGGATGCTGGACCCGGTGAGTTCTCTGACCGGAGTGGATGGTTCGCCAGAGGTGTGGTACCATCGTTGAGCCGCCGATGGCAGCGCTGGGCCGCTGCGATGGACGCCGCCCTCGCTCCAGGCCGAAGGCATTCCTGCATTCGCGGCCAACGCCGTATCACCAGAGCTTGCACGGGAGCCCCGCCCCCATGGACAGGATCAAGGCAGCATTCTTCAACCGCCAGACATTCGACACCGGCCGACTCGCCGACGTGTTCAGCCAGGGCCGGCGTGAGCAGGTCGCCCGCCGGACCGACCTCTACCCGCACGTCGTCACGCCGGAGACGTTCGACGCCCACGCGGACCAGCTGGCGGACGTCGAGGCGGTCTTCAGCACCTGGGGCATGTTCGCCCCGGCCCCTGCTCAGCTGGCCCGCCTGGAGAAGCTGCGAGCGGTCTTCTACGCCGCCGGCAGCGTCCAGGGCTTCGCCCGGCCCTTCCTGCAGGCCGGCGTGACCGTCGTCAGCGCCTGGGCGGCCAACGCGGTGCCCGTCGCCGAGTTCACCGTCTCGCAGATCCTCCTGTCGGCCAAGGGCTACTGGGCGAACGTCCGCCAGTACACCAGCCCGGCCGGCCGCAACGAGGCCTTCCGCGGGCCGGGGGTGTACGGCGAGACGGTGGCCCTGATCGGCGCCGGGCAGGTGGGCCGAAAGGTCATCGAGCTGCTCAAGCCGTACCACCTGGAGGTCCTGGTCGTCGACCCGTACCTGCCGGCCGATCAGGCTCGGCAGCTCGGCGTGGGCCTGGTGGACCTGGACGAGGCCTTCCGACGGGCGTTCGTGGTGAGCAACCACCTGCCGAACCTGCCAAGCCTGCAGCGGGTGCTGACGGGCCGACACTTCGCGCCGATGCGGCCGGGTGCGACGTTCATCAACACCGGCCGGGGAGCCCAGGTCGCCGAGGACGAGCTGGTAGCCGTCCTACGCGACCGGCCGGACCTGACCGCCCTGCTGGACGTGACCCACCCCGAACCGCCCGAGGCCGACTCGCCGCTCTACGCGCTGCCGAACGTGCAGCTGAGCACGCACATCGCCGGTTCGCTGGGCGACGAGGTCTGCCGGATGGCCGATTTCATGCTCGAGGAGTTCGACGCCTGGGCCGCGGGCCGGCCCCTGCGATACGCCGTGACGCTGGAGATGCTGGAGACGATGGCATGATCCGCCCGGGATAGTTCACCCAGGATGCCGCCACCCTTCGCCAATGGGTTCGCTGATCGGCCCCATGTCTGCATGGGCTCAGGAGTGCTGCCCTACGAGGCACCCCCGGAGCGTATCGACCAGACTCGCGACTACCTCGCCTGAGGTCAGGCCGCGCCGGCCCCGGCACACCGGGTGACTGCGCCAGCTGCGCGTGGCACCTCGCCGGCAGCGGCTGCGCGGTATAGCGGAGGAGTCTGAACGCCCCGCACAACCGAATCGCCCCGCCATTCGGCTGCGCCGTGGTCCGTCAGGTTCCAGACAACGCCAAAGCCAGAGACTCCCAGAAATTCGCGGGGTACAAACTGTCCCGGAGGGGGTACACAGGGGGTACAGAAATGGCGTCAGAAAGGGCAGGGGCCGCCGCAGTAAACGGCAGAGAAGCCAAGACTTGCAGCAATGGGCGTTACTGGGCTCGAACCAGTGACCTCATCCTTGTAAGTCTTACCCGGTGTGTTGCCGAAACAGCCCGGAACCGTCTTGTTTACAGGCATTTTACGCCCTGATCTCCCTTTCGCAAACACTATTATTCGTATGCAGACAACACAAGGACTTAGCGGTACGCAGGCGCGGCAACACGGTAGTATACCGGGTCTGAACGCCGGCCTACCGGCGTCTCCAGAAGGTCGACCCAACCCGCATCCCAGTTCTCACTGAGGCTGCGCCAGACGGGGCGGGCATGGCCCGTCGGACCAGCAGGCCGATGCCCAACCCACGACAGGTCCTCCGCACGCCGCAACTCGGGCAGGGCCGGCCCCGTGGGCACCCAGGCCCGCAGGATCAGCGGGCGTCGATTGAGCCCCTGCCTGTCGGCTCTTTGCGGCGATGAACCTGGCGCGGTGGCCTGGTCGCTGGCATTCAGCATCGGCTCCGGTGCCATGGCAGGAACCGGTTCCGCCGTCAGCGTTGACTCATCCTCGGGTACGGCAGGCATCGTGGCCGCCCAGTTGCCCAGCAGAACGGCCAGGTCCGCGTCGTCAACGGTGCCGTCCCCGGTCGGGTCGCCGTCAGCGGGGCCGGTGTCGGAACTCGACCAGCGGCTCAGGATGACGTTCAGGTCGCGGTCGTCGACCCGGCCGTCGCCGTTAGCATCGCCGCCGAGGTTGCCGATTCGCACCGTCCGGGCCTCGGCCAGGCCCAGAGATTCACCGACGGTGACACTCACCCAGCCGTCGGCGAGTGCTCCATCCGGCCAAGTGAGTGTCATCCGGTCGCTGCCGTCGACGCCCGCGGCGAGGCGGACGCTGACGGCGGGCGCGGGGCCGGCTTGCCACGTCGTCCCGTCCGTGCTGATGGCGACCTCGATGTCTTCAGCGGACACCGCCCGGCCTGAGAGGTTGACCAGATCGAACATGAGCCCGTTGATGCCCTTGGCGTAGCCAGTGATGTGGGCCGGCCCCGGCGTCTGCCCGGGGGCCAGGAGTTGCCTGGCTGCATCGATAGCCGCATCGTCGTCGGCATTGGCGGCCGGGTCGGAGCCGTCGAGGGCGCTGTTGTTGTAGAAGACGTGGCCAGCGGCCCAGACCGGCGCCGGCCGGCCGCCCTGAAACTCGTAGGCCCCGACGTCCACCTGGATCAGCCCGTCGCCATCGCCGTCGGTCCAGGATAGGCCACGCTGGTCGGCCGTCAGCCCCGCCTCGGCCGCCCGCCGATTGCTGCCGCCGTCAATGCCCTCGCTGCCGGCCAGCAGGGCGTGCGTCCAGGTCGGCCCGCCGTTGTCGGCCAGCGGGCCCAGGCGGACCTCAACCGGGGCCTCGGCCGTGCCCACGCGGTTGCCCTTGACGCCGTCGACCAGGCGGGAGGCCCCCACGATCACGCCCACCACGCTGTTCTCGCTGTCTGTGCTGAAGGGGACGTCCCTCATGTCGCATGGTTGCAGGTCACCGGCGAAATTGCCTGCTACTATCGCATTGTGCAGCAGCACCACCACTTTCGGAGCAGAGGAGTAGCCAAACGTAAGCCCGCCAGCGCCACCGGGCCAAGGGATGGTGTTGCCGGTGATCGTGACGTTCACCAGCGTCAGCTTTTCTTGATACACGCCACGGCTGACCGCGTAGACCCCCGCTCCCACGTTTCCGCTGATGGTCACGTTGCGCAACGTAGTGTAGGCACTGGCATAGACTCCTGCGCCGCGGTTGCCGCTGAGGGTGGAGTCCGTGATCGTCACTGAGGCGGCATTGTAGATCCCTCCGCCCTCAAAGGCCCCATTCTCCCTAACAGTGGTGGCATGGATCCGCAGGGCCCTGGCGTTGTAGAGGCCGCCGCCCTTGCCGTTGGTGCCGGTCACGGCGTTGTCCGCGAGGGTCACGCGGTCCAAGGTCAGAATGCCCTGGTTGTGGATCCCGCCGCCGAAGTCTTCGACCCGGCCGCCGGTGATCGTCAGGTCCGCCAGGGACACGGTCGCAGTTCCTCCTACAGAGATTACTCGGCTCCGGCCGGCCGCGTCGAGCGTGATTCCGCCTTCTGGTCCCTGCACCGTTACCGAAGTCACCAGGGCCAGTTCGCGGCCATCCAGCACGATCCGCCCGCCGGTCAGGGCTGACGCGAAGGTCACACTCGACCCAAGGTCGCCCACTGCCGCGTGCGCCACCGCTTCCCGCACGGAGGTCTGCCCGTCCGTCCAGTCCACCACGTCGTCCAGCGTGTCCACCACGACCGCAGGGGCCTCGCGGGCCGCATCGGGCGAACCGAAATGCTCAAAGGCGCCAAGGTCCACCCGGCCGTCTGCTATCCGCGGCTGGCCGGCCAGGTCGCCCTCCAGCGCCGCTCCATCCGGCCCTACGGCCAAGCCATTTTCGCCCCGGTTGATGGCCGGGCTCGTCGCCGCCAAGCGGTAGTCGCCATTGGCCGGATCGATGAAGACCGGGTCAATGGCCCACCAGTTGTGCCGGGCGGTGACCGCGCCGAAGATGTCGGGGTCGCTCTGTTGGGCCTCGTTCATTGCCACGATGCTGTTGTACAGCTCGATGGGCAGCCCTTCGACGAAGATCCCCCCGCCCCTCTCGGAGGCCGAGTTGCCGCTGACCGTCACGTGGGCAAGCGTGGTCGGGTTGCTGGCATACAGGCCCCCGCCCTGCCGGGCCTGGTTCCCCGCGATCAGCACGTTTGTTAACACCAGCGTTGAGCTGAACGTGCCATCGGCCAGGATTGCCCCTCCCCTGGCGGTAGCGATGTTACCGGTGAATGCAACGCTGGTAACTGCCACTTGGCCTCCCCAGCACGACAAGCCGCCCCCGTTAGTGGCGCTGTTCTCAGAAACCAAGCCGCCGGCGAACCGCAGCGACCCGCCGTCTTGCCAGATGCCCCCACCGACGCCGGAGGCCTGATTGCCCTGGAGCGTCACGTTCATGAGGGTGGCGTCGCCCTTGTTGTAGATGCCCCCGCCGCCGCCGTAGTTGGCCCGGTTGCCCTGGAGCGTCACGTTCGTGAGCGTCACGTCGCCATTGTTGTAGATGCCTCCTCCGCTGTAGGCGCTGTTGCCGGAGAGGGTCACGTCCGACAGGACCAGCGTGCCCCCGTCATTCAAGATGCCCCCGCCTAAGGAGTAGGTCGCGTTGTCCCGGATCGTGACGCCGCTGAGGGACAGCGTCGCCCCGTGATTGTAGACCGCCCCGCCGGGATAGCCCTTGCTGTTGGCCCCGGTAAGCGTGAGGTCCGACAGGCCAACCTGCGTCTCCCCGATGCCGACCACGTGGAGCAGCCGACTGGCGCCGCCGGCGTCGATGGTCAGCCCGGCCTCCGGCCCCACGATAGTCACCGGGCTCTGGATCAGCAGCTCGGCTCCGGACAGGACGATCGTCCCGCCGGCCAGCTCCGGCGCGAAGGTGACAGCCGAGTCTACCCCGCCCAGATGGACGTGCAGCAGGGCCTCGCGCAGGGAGGTCTGCCCGTCGCTGGAATCCACGACGTCCTGCAGCGTCGTAACGATGGCCGAGGGGGCCTCGCGAGCGGCGTCCGCCGGGCCCTGGTGCTCGAAGGCGCCCAGGTCGACCGCCCCCTGGGATACCCGTGGCTGCCCGGCGAGGTCGGTCACCAGGGCCTGCCCATCGGGGCCGACCGCCAGGCTACCGTCCCCCCGATCGATCGCGATGCTGGTGGGCAGCAGGCGGTAGTCGCCGCTGGCCGGGTCCACGAAATCGGGGTCTACGCCGACGAGGGTGTGACGGGCGAGGTAGGCTCCATACACGTCCGGTCCGCCCGAGGGGTCCTCGTTCAGGGCCACCAGGCTGTTGTGCAACGAAACGCTACCGCCGTTCAGGTAGAGCCCGCTGCCCGCATCGGCCGTGTTGCCACTGACGGTCGTGTTGACCAGCGTCAGGTCGCCGGCGCCGGCGTAGATGCCGCCCCCGCTGTGGTCGGACTGGTTGCCGACAACCAGGGCGTTGTGCAGCCTCAGGCTGCCCCGGCTGTAGATGCCGCCGCCGTACGTGGCCCCGTAGAACTCCGAGCCAGTCCTGTAGTACTGAGTCCGGGCCTCATTGTTGATGACAGTTACATTGAGCAACGACAGGTTTCCGACATTGTGGATAGCCCCACCCGGACTGTCGAAGACCTTGCCCCTGGTGAGCGTCAGCCCCGACAGGACCACCTCCGCCTGCGGCGAGCACACGCGGAGCACCCGGCTCTTGCCGTACGCGTCCACCGTCAGCCCGCCGGCAGGTCCCTGCACTCGGACGTCGGCGTGCAGGATCAGTTCCCGGCCATTCAGGATCGCGCGCGGCATCGGCAGGTTGTCCGCGAACGTCACCTCGGCGGGCACGTCGCCGACCATGGCGTGGGCCAGGGCCTCCCGCAACGATGTCAGGCCGTCGGTGGGGTTTGTGGCGTCCAGCGGCGTGGTCACCACGGTGGACAGGGCCTCCCGGGCGGCGTCGGGCGAGCCCTGGAACTCGTGGGCCCCCAGGTCGGTGGCCCCGTCGGCCAGCCGGGGCAGGCCAGCCGCGTCGGTCGTCAGGGGCTCGCCGTCGGGGCCCTGCGGCAGATCCGGCCCGCCGCGGTTGATGGCGATGCTGGTGGGGGCCAGCCGGTAATCGCCGTTGGCCCCATCGACAAAGCCCGGGTCGATCCCGATCAGGTTGCGCTGGCCGATGACGCTCCCCCAGAGGTCGACGCCGTTCTTGACGGTGTGCGACAGCCCGGCGGTATTCCCGGCCACGATGCTGTTGTGCAGCGTGACGGTGCCCAGGCAATCGATCCCCCCGCCGATGATCGCGTGGTTGCCGCTGATCGTCACATGGTTCAGCGTACCCTCGCCGCTGAGCCCTCCGCCCTTCGTCGAAGCCTCGTTGCCGCTGATCTCGACATGGGTCAGGACCAGTTCTCCGCTGTTGAGGATCCCCCCGCCGTCCTGGTTGGACCGATTCCGGGTAACCCGACCGTTGAGCATCGTCAAGGTGCTGTCGTGGCAGTTGTAGATCCCCCCGCCGCCACCGCTGGCGTAGTTGTCGGTGACGGTGACGTCCGACAGCGCCAGGCTGCTGTCATACAAGTAGATCCCCCCGCCGTCATAGCGGGCGTAGTTGTCGGTGACGGTGACGTCCAACAGCACCAAGCGGCTGCGATACAGGTAGATCCCCCCGCCGTCATCACCGGTCGCCTTGCCGCCGCGGATCGTCAGCCCCGAGATGATGGCCTCGACGTCGGGGGTATCCATACTGAGCACCCGGCTGCGCTGGTCGGCGTCGATGGCCAGCAGGTCCGCCCCGGGTCCGGCGATCTGTACGGAGTCGGTGACCTCGAGCTCCTGCCCGCCGAGGCGAATCACCAGAGGCACGCCCGGCCCGGCCTGGGCCTGCAGGGCCTGCAGGTCGAAACGGATGAGGTCCATCCCGGTGCCGCTGCCGGCCTGGACGTCGGCCGTGACGGCCGTGTTCGTGTTGGCCGCCTGCAGGGCCTCTCGAAGTGTAACGACACCGTCGGCGGCAACGGTGTCGGCAAGGCTGTCGACCACGTAGGTCGTGCCGGACAGCATCACGCGCGGCTCCAGCAGTTCCGGGCCGGCCTGAACCTGCCCCGTGCGGCGATACGGGCACTCTCGCGATGGCTGTGACATGGG
>JAWLCG010000010.1:23966-30611 GCA_041687295.1 Phycisphaerae bacterium
TTCACCCGCCACAGCCCTCCTCCCGGACGTTCCGGGTTGGCCACTGCGCGTCGCCCCACGACAGGTGCTCGGATTGTACGGGTAACCCCTATCTGCGCCAAGACCCGGAAATCCATACGGCTGAGTAGAGCGGCCAGAACGCTGGGCAGCACCTCCGCAGCGTAAAGACAGCAACCGATGCCTTGACAGTTTCTCGACTCTCGTGGATCATGCGTGGTTGTCACGGGCTTGCGGCATGGCTGACCATGGGAGCGAGAGGCCGGCGGCGGGCCGTGGCCAGGCTGTCCGCCCCAGATGGTTCAGGGGGCACTGGGGACCTGGCATATCCAGTCGGACGTCATCTCCAGGTACTGCGGCAACTGCGTTGTCAGAATAAGCGACCGGCGGGGCATGAGCGTGCAGTAGGCGGTGGACAATGCCCCTGTTGACACGAAAGGGCAGCCAGTGGCAGTGGGGCAACTGCGCGGCGAGCATGGGGGGCTGCCTGAGCCCGGTCAGGGCTACCTGAGGCAGCGGCTGGCCCAGGAGGACCCCAAGCTTCACCAGAGCCTGCTGGAGTGCTGGGCCCGGGCCGACGATTGGCTCTCGGCGATGGCGCCCAAGAAGGATTCGTTCAACTCCTATCCCCACCTTCGGAATGTCGAGCGGCACCTGGACCAACTGGTCCGGCAGATCGAGTGTGTGGAGACCTCCGGCCAGGCACTCTTCCGTTTCAGTGGGCCGGAGCTGTGGCTTCTGCTGGCCAGCGTGCTGTTCCACGACATCGGTCGGCTCAAATCGACGGAGCCCCAGGGGGAGAAGACGGAACTCCACATTCACCCGTCTGGGTGCTGGCTGTATCGCCGGGCCGAGGAGCTCGGGGCAGCGGCTCTGCTGAACCAGAAGCCGCCCCGGAAGGGAGACCCCCTGCTCGAGGATCACGTCCAGAGCTTCAGGGACTTTCTCGGGAGACTAACCGACTGCCTTGATGGCGAGGTCCTGGAAGCATGCAGCCTTCAGAACCGGGAGCCGTCGGCGCATTGGCCCCTTTGGCTGGCCCCTGACGCCCCGTTCCCCCCGGTGCCCCGCAGCCCCTCGCCCGACCTGTCCTGCACGCAGTGTCTGGAGGGGCTCCGTGAGGAGGGCCGGCTCGAGCAATGCCTCCACAAGACCCCCATTGAGTCGATCGAGGTGGACTCGATCGAGCAGGCGGCCGAGGCAAGAGATCGCTGCAGCCTGCGCAACAGGCATTGCCCGCTGTTCTGCGCGGTCTGCGTGCTCAACGGCTGGCACATGCAGGCCGTAACCGTCGTCGAGCGCCAGGGCCCGCCGCCCAAGGAGCACGCGGTCAGCTCCTACGAGATGCTCCGCGACCCGACCATCCACGCGTCGCTGGGCATTTCCTCGCGGGAATTGGCCGAGAGCCTGGCGGTGATCTGCCTGTACCACGGCGACGAGAAGGACATTCGGACCGTCTGCACCAGCGACATGCTCAACACGGTGCTGCTGGACCCGTACGGCCAGATCCGCGAGCAGGAGATCGCCGCCCTGCTGCTCCTGGCCGACCACATGGACAGCAGCACGCTGCGGGTGCTGCCCCAGTACCTCCGCCAGGGCCGCGACGCCGAGTCGGTCGGGCGGTTCCGCCAGCACATCCGAGGCGTCAGCCTGGTGCCGACAGCGAGGATGATCGTGACCGAGTTGGGGGACTGGTCGATGAGCATGCCCCGTCAGGAGAAGCTCCAGCAGCTCTGGGAGCAGCACGCCCTGGGCCCGCCGCCGGCCCGGCCCTTCCTTCAGATCGGCTTCGGCCCTTTGGCCGAGGGGTTCGCGGCGTTGAAGCCTAGGCCCGGGATGTTTTGGGACGTCCTCTGCCCGCCTGGGCGGGTGGGCCGAACGGGCGTCCGCACGCTGGCCAGCCGGGTGCTGGCGGACATGCAGGTGATGCCGCGGTTCTGGGAGCATGACAGCGGGCTGGTCGACCCGCGCTTCCCGCATGCGGTCCACGGCCTGGGCAGACCCGATGACTCGACACAGGCGATGCTCGAGTCGCTGGCCGGCGACGTGCCGATCCTGCAGGTGACGCTCAACGACGCCCGCATCAACGCCGAGGCGATGGGCAGGATCGGCTTCCACCTCCATGCCGTCGGCTTACCCGTGTGGGCCTGGCTGCTGGAGTACAAGGAGCACCTCTACACCCACCAAGGCCACGAGACATTCGAGCCGATTTTCGACAAGGCCTATCTCAGGCACGTCGTCCACCGGATGTGGCAGCTCTCCCAGGAGGTGTTCGGGCAGTCGGAGTTCACCTACGAGGCCCTTGCGGCTTCGCTGCGGGAGCCCAACATCGAAAAGGTCCGGTGCGCGGTTCGGCGGATCAGCATCGTCACCCGAGACATGAACGAGGGCCATGAAATGGGCAATAGCGGACCGTACGCCAACGTGATCTGGTGCGGGCAATCCCTGTGGAAGTGGGCTGCCAACGCCCAACCCCGGCACCGCCCCGACCCGCTGCTCCAGGCCGCTGCCCAGGCCCGCCAGGGCGTCGGGCTGCTCTGGGAGCTGATCTGCCGGATCGGGCAGTACCGGGAACTAGAGGAACAGGCCCAGGACCTGCAGTCGGATGCGAAGCTCGACGAGATCAAGCAGAAGGTCTCGGACCTGCTCAAGGCTTCGGCGGTCGACATGCGCCGGCTCATGAAGCTCTACCAGAGCATCTCTCCGGTTGCCCTGCAGGTGCAGGCGCAGTCGCACGCTAAGACAGACGAAGAGCCCAAGGAGCTTGGGAAGCAGATAGACGATGCCTACGACCTCGCTGAGGCGCTTTTCATGCAGAAGGAAAACGAGACCGGCAGGAAGATCGTGGACCAAGTCAGTGCTCTGACGACGACGTGGGTGGGCGAGGTGACGAAGGAACTGGACCTAGTAAGAGAGGAACTGGCTGCCAGCCTGGCGAACAGGCTGCCAAGGCTCTTCCGCGAGGTATGCTCAGCCTACCTGGTTGGGCTGGAATACTTCAGACGTCTCGTTTCACAGAACAAGCTCGGCTCCATCCCGTCCATAGTGGAAGAGGCCATCGTTGGCACGACCGCCGAGCTGGCATCTGCAGGAGGCGGCGAAGCCACAGCGCCATCGGGGTGGGCCTTGCGGAATAGGACGGTACCTTGCCTTGCCGACCTTCTGCTGACCGCTAAGGGAGTCTGCAGACCTCTTTTCGAGGCAAGGGACTGCAAAATCAGCGTCGTGGACCCAGCTGCGCCTCCTAGGAGTTGGGCGCCTGGAAACGAGCAGATACCCCTGCCCGCTTTCCTGCCTGGGGAGACCATCAAGAGGACTATGGAGGCTGCGTTGGAAGGGGTCCGCAACCACGTTGGGATGGTCGCATCGCAGTACAGCAAGCAGTGCACACTGGCTCGGGTAGGAAGCGTGGAGATCACCAACGGGAAGGGGGACAGCGGCGTAGCCCGGCTACTCCGGGATCTAGAGAGAACGGCCGCGGTCATGCACGGCAGCGCCCTGGAGGCTCCGGCGGAGGCCCTGCTGGAGCTCGTAAAGAACATGAACGCCCTGTACCGGGCCGCCCAGAGCGTGCCGGAGCCCGACCCCGAGAACCCCGGGCTCAACGCGATGGCGGTGCCTAGCGCCCTGCAAGGCCGGCTGAGCAGCGTCTTCGTGGTGCTCTGGCGGTCGCTGCTCCGGGCCCACCAGCTGGCCGAGCTGCTGGCGAAGGACTGGCGCCAGCCGATGAGGGCGCAGCAGCTGGAGCTGGTCAGCGGAGAGGACGTCAAGGCGCGAATCGACGACCTGGCCGTGCCGTACGGGCCCAGCGTCCGGAGCGAGAGCGAATGACCCACGCCGCCAGCGAACGCTACATCTACCTGGGCACCTTCCTGGACCAGCTGTTCAACCGGGATTGCCCGTTGGACCAGGCCGGCCAGGCCGGCGGGCCGGGCCGGGCGGGCGGCATCCGCGTGCCGGGCCCCTCGGCGGAGGGCCTGGACGACCTCGAGCCCAGCGACCCCGGCACGGGCAACATCGTCCTGATGGGCGGGCCGGGAACCGGCAAGACCACCCTGGCGCTGCACATGGCGCAGGCGTGCTGCCGTCGCCGGGACAACGGGGACTTCCTGGCGGCCTACATCTCGCTGGAGGAGCAGTACTACCGCCTCCGGACCAAGGCGAAGGCCTTCGGCTGGCACGAGCTGCTCTGCCGGATGCACGCCCCCCAGGACGTCTCGGTGCCGCCCTCGGACGAGGATCTCGCCCAGTGGCTCATCCACGCCATCGACCACGGCCGAGACCTGTTCACCGGTCCCGGCCGCCGGACCGATCGGCCCATCCTGGTGCCCCGTCTGTCCCCCCGCCCGCTGGAGGACCGGCCCGGAGAGCAGTCGCTGTTCTGGCAGCGCTACCGCCAGCTCGAGCTGCTGCTCCGCGCCGCCCAGACCCTCCGCACCATGGACCCCAAGCGGCGCGACCAGATGACCCGCTACGCAAAGGGCTACGACCTGCGCCTGGTCTGCGTGGACAGCCTCAGCGTCTTCGGCGGTCAACTGCTCACTCGCGAGGAGCTCTTCCGGGTCTTTGACCTGTTCAGCCGAACCGGCACCATCGGCGTGTTCATCATGGAGGACAAGTCCCGCTTCAACCCCAGCGTCGATGAGCAGCACATGGAGACCGTCGACAGCCTGGCTGACATGGTCATCGAGCTGACCGCCCAGAAGGACCGCGGCTACTACCGCCGTAGCGTCGAGATCGTTAAGAGCCGCTACACGAGCAACCTCCTCGGCAAGCACGCCGTCAAGATCCACCCCGTGCAGAAGCGCCTCGACCCGTTCGAAGACGATGAGCGTCCGGAGCCGCGAGTGCGCGACTGGGTGGGCTTCCTGGCCATGCCCTCCATCCATTACGTGCTGTCCCAGGACACGCAGGGCGAGGCCTTCGCAGGTCCCCACCGCAGCCCCTTGCCAGCCGGGGCGGCCCGCTGGGCCTTCGGCGACCTGCCCCTCTCGGCGCTGCTGCCGATGAACTACGGGCCCGACTGGGCCGTCGCCATCGTCGGCCCACGCCACACCTGCAAGACCGCCTTGGCCATGAACTACCTCCTGCGGGGGGCCTGGGGAGAGCGCGGCGCGGTCAACGACGAGCCGGAGACCGTACTGCTGATCCGCCTGCACGACAGCCCGATGCTCAACCCGGGCCGACCCTTCTATGGACAGACGCGCCTGGCGGATTCGTTCTGCCGCCGAGTCGTCCGGGAAGGCCTTCGCCAAGGCGGGCGCCTCTACGACACGGCCGTCCTGGCCATCACTGCCTGGCGTAGCCGCAACGAGGGAGGCCGACTCGAGATCCAGCCCGTCGCCCACCTGCGGGACCTTCGCAACACCCCGACGACCGGGGGGCTGATCGAGTTGACGGTCAAGACGGGCTGCCAGGTCGCCGAGGACACCGTCGCATGGATCTGGGAGATCCTGCATCAGGCCCGCCGTTGCGGCGCGCCCATCCGGCGCGTCATGGTCGATGACGTCAGCCGCATCGGCATCAGCTACCCCTTCCTGGAGAGCAGCGAGACCTCCCAGGAGCTGTTCCTCACCGGCCTGAGCCACATCTTCCGGCAACGGGGTATCGGCTGTGTGATGGTGGGCACCACCGGAGAACACCCCCGCGCCAATGACATCGTCAACCGAGCAGTGAACATCGCCAACACCGTGATCACCACCGACCTGTGCAGCGCGTTTGGCGAGCACTATGTGACAGTCACCGGCGAGGGCCTGGTCGGCTCCGAGGGCCGCCGGACGATCGACGCGACCGAGGGCGTGCCCCTCACGCTCCGCACGCCCCACGATGCCCACGACAACGTCCCATTCCTTGTGGACGCCCAGCAGCTGGCCGGTCTGACGGGCTTCGGCTCGCCCACCGGACAGATCAGCCGGGCGGGCACTCGGGTCTACCTGTTCGAGGAGAACAGCGTCCACAGAGCCTACAACGATGCCATGGAGTACCAGCTTCAGTGGGCCTTCAGTTGGCCGCAAGACCAAGCCGGCGTCCCCGCAGCCGCCGGCGGCATTCCGGGGCACCGTCTGAGTGCAACCCCAGGCCATCAGCCGGTGGATGGCCAGTCTGACCGTAGTGATGACCTCCGCCAGCCGCCGAGCCTGCTGCGTCTGGTCCGCTTCGGCGTCGAACGGGCGGAGGCCACCTTCGACGCCATGCCACAGCAGGACCGCCATGGCTCGCCTCAGTGTAGCACGGTCGTTTGCGGGCTCGACGAGTTCGCCCAGGTGCACCTGGGAGATCGCTTTGCACCCCTGTTCGCCGATGGCCGCGAGGGCACCCGCGTGTACTACCGCAACGTGCTGGCCGTTCACCGCAGCCCGGACGTGGCCCTGGACCGGCCAGTCTCGTGGGCACGCCTGCAGAAGGTCTGTGAGGAGCTGGAGGGTCTGGTCTACGTGGACATGACAGCCCCGGAGACCCTCAACTGCCTGTTGCTGGACGCGCTGTTCGCCGCCCACCCGCCGTACCTGCCTTTCCACACCTGCGACGACTTCCTGAGCTATCTCGAGAGCGTGACCGATCACGCCGATGAAGCCCTGCCCGAGCTCTGCAGCCTGGCACGCGTGCTGGGCAGCTCCACCGGCTCTCGCCCCCTCTCCCCCAGACTCG
>JAWLCG010000011.1:0-30326 GCA_041687295.1 Phycisphaerae bacterium
GTCTACCGTCGCCGGCGCCAGGCGAGCAGGCCGGCGGTCAGCCGTAGGGCGGGCATTGCCCGCCGCCGATGGCGCCAGACGCCACCGCGGCGGGCCGTGCCCGCCCTACCAAGACAGGCCCGGCGCGACCGTGGGGGCCGGCTACCGTCGCCGGCGCCAGGCGAGCAGGCCGGCGGTCAGCAGCAGGGCGCTGGCCGGCTCGGGCACGGCGGTGTATTCCACGTCCAGTTGGGGCTTGGGCAGGCCCGAGGCCCCCCGGCCGCCTTCGAGCGTCGACCAGGTGGCTGAGACCGTCGGGGCGCCCTGGACCAGGACCAGGCCGAGGTAGCGGTTCTGGGCCCGCAGGGCCTGGAGCGTCTGGGGGTCGAGGCTGATGGTGAGGCTGCCGACTCCGCCGATGGGGTCGGACTGGCCGACGAAGGTGTCCACGTAGTCGGGGGCCAGATCGAGCCGCTGGCCCTGGCCGCTGAAGGCGTACAGCCGCAGGAACGGATCCTGCCCGGGCATCCAGGTCCGCGAGCGGACCCGCAGCGTCAGCCGGGCCGATTCGAAGGTCGCGTCCGACGGGATCGAGCCGAGGTCGAACTCCATCAGGCCGCGGGTCTCGCCGCCCCAGCTGTCGGGGCCGCGCAGGTCGATGCCCCGCTTGCCGTCCTGGAACGCCCAGCCTTCGGTGCCCCGTTGGGCCTGCACGTCGTAGAGCGGATGAGCGGATGCTTGCCGGATGGTCTGGGCCGTCAGGTCGACCCAGTCGCCATCCCCAGCCGCTTGGGCCGAGGGTGCCATCGTCACGACGGCCAACGCCGCCACCATCGCCAGCACAATACTCCGGGCCGCGCTCCGTGAGCCAGGGAGCGAGCGCATGACTGGCCTCCTTCCTTTTTACAGCGTGTTCGAGCAGGCCGGCGGGCGAGCGCCCCATCGGCCCTATGAGCGAGCAGGACATAGTCCTATAGGCACTCTACCACGGATTCCGTATTTGGCAATAGGGGAAGTTCCCTTGCTCGGGGGACAGGTTTGCCCCACCCGTCCCCCCGGTGGGCCCTGGACGGCCGGCCAGGGGTGGGGTAGAGTGCCGCAGGCCGCGAACCGGGACAACCAGGAGGACCGCAATGCCCATGACGCCGGCGATGGCCCGGCTGGACAAGGCGAAGATCGCCTATCGCCTGCACAGCTACGCGCACGAGGCCTCGGCGGAGTCCTTCGGCGACGAGACGGTCGCCCGGCTCGGCGTCGAGGCGGCGCGGGTGTTCAAGACGCTCATCGCCCAGACCGACGCGGGCAAGCTGGTGATGGGCCTGGTGCCCGTCTCGGGCCGGCTGAGCACGCGGGCCCTGGCCTCGGCGGTGGGGGCCAAGCGGGTCGAGCTGGCCGAGCCGGGCGTGGCCGAGCGGGCGGCCGGCTCGGTCGTCGGTGGCATCAGCCCGCTGTTCACCCGCAAGCCGATCCCCCTGGTCCTCGACGCCAGCGCCCGCGCCCACGCCACCCTCTTCGTCAGCGCCGGCCGACGCGGCCTGCAGCTCGAACTGGCCCCCGAAGACCTCATCCGTCTCACCAAGGCCACCGTCGCCGACATCGCCGCGCCCGACTGACCCCAACCCGCCTTCGGCCCCCCGGCCCTGGCCGTGGCCGCCCTGGGTGTCTCTGCGCGATAGGCGGACCGCGCCTTTGGAGTGCGGCGAGTCATCGCCGCTTTGGCTCGATGGCGGCTAAGCCAAAGCGGCGTCAAGGCCGCCGCACTCCATACGGCGCTCGCGCCCTGGGCCTTTATTGGTTGGTACGACTGACGAGCAGGCGTCGGAAGACGCGGCTACGAACGCCGCAGCTACGGCACCGGGGCGCAGAGCAAGCCAAAGCGGCGATTGCATCGCCGCACTCCATACGGCGCTCGCGCCCCGGGGCTCCATTGGCGGGTGCGACTGACGAGCCAGCGCTGGAAGACGTGGCTACGAACGCCGCAGCCACGGCAACTGCTGCAGAGCGAGACGGGCATCGTCCACGCGTGTTCCCTTGACGGATAGCCACGCGGACGATGCCCGTTCGACAAGACCCCGGGGATGCCCGGGGCTATGTGAAGCGGCCTACGCCTTGACGATCTTCTTTCGGCCGGTCTTGACGTTCTTGGTGGCGTTGCGGGTGTCGATGACGAGCTGGCTGTTCTGGACGATGAAGTCGTAGTCGTAGCTGCTGTGGTCGGTGCTGATGAGCACGGCGTCGTAGCTGGCGAGCTTCTCGGGCGTGAGCTTGACGCTGGTCATCTTCAGGTCGTACTCGCGCATCTTGTGGGTGCGGGGCACGTGGGGGTCGTTGTAGTCGACCTTGGCGCCGCGCTGCTTGAGCAGCTCGATCAGCTCCAGCGAGGGGCTCTCGCGGACGTCGTCGACGTCCTTCTTGTAGGCCAGGCCCAGCACGAGGATCTTGGAGCCCTTCATGGCCTTGCCGGCCTCGTTGAGCGACTCCATGGTCTTGTGGATCACGAAGTGGGGCATCGAGACGTTGATCTCGCCGGCCAGCTCGATGAAGCGGGTGGCCATGCCGTACTCGCGGGCCTTCCAGCTGAGGTAGAACGGGTCGATGGGGATGCAGTGGCCGCCCAGGCCCGGGCCGGGGTAGAACGCGGTGAAGCCGAAGGGCTTGGTGCTGGCGGCGCGGATGACCTCCCAGACGTCGATGTTCATGCGGTCGAAGAGGACCTTGAGCTCGTTGACCAGGGCGATGTTGACGCAGCGGTAAGTGTTCTCGAGGATCTTGGCGGCCTCGGCGGCCTCGCAGCTGCTGACGGGCACGACGGTGTCGACCGCGCACTCGTAGATGGCCGTGGCCAGCTCGAGCGAGGGCTTGTCGTAGCCGCCGACGACCTTGGGGATGGTCTTGGTGGTGTAGTCCTTTCGGCCGGGGTCCTCGCGCTCGGGGCTGAAGGCGAGGTAGAAGTCCTGGCCGACGGACAGGCCGCTGGCCTTCTCCAGGATGGGCAGCATGACCTCGCGGGTGGTGCCGGGGTAGGTGGTGCTCTCCAGGACGATGAGCTGGCCCTTGCGGAGGGTCTTGGCGATGGCGGCGGTGGTCTTCTCGATGTAGGTCATGTCCGGCTCGCGCATCTTCGTCAGCGGCGTGGGCACGCAGATGAGGATGGCGTCGGGCTCGCCGAGCCGATCGAAATCGGTGGTGGCCTGGAACTTGCCCGAGTCGACCATGGTCTGCACGGTCTGGGAGGCAATGTGCTCGATATAGCTCTGGCCGTCCATGAGCTTCTGGACCTTCTCGGGGTCGATGTCGAAGCCCAGGACCGAGCAGCCGCCAGTGGTGAACTCGCGGACCAGCGGCAGGCCGACGTAGCCCAGGCCGACCACGCCCACCAGGGCCTGGTGCGAGCGAATCTTTTCGAGGATCTCCTTGTGCACGCTGCGCTCCTTCTGGAATGGGCCTCGACGCGCGAGGCCGCTTGGGTTGGCTATTCTACTCCGGGTCCGCGCATGGGCCCGCCCGCGGGCGGCCAGCCGAGGACTCCGACGGGTACTCACAGAACAGACTGACACGACTCAGCACGAACAGCCCCGCCGCCAGGGCGGCGCCCAGGCAGTGGCCCACGACGTCGTCCCGCTGGGCCGATCGGTCCGACAGGAGCTGCTGGGCCCCCTCAGCCAGCCCCGCCAGCAGCGCCGACGCCGCCAGCGCCGCCACCGCCCCCCACCAGCGCCGCCCCAGCAGCCACAGCAGCACCAGCGTGACCAGCAGGCCGGCCACGGCGTGCAGGCCCCGATCGTCCAAACCGTACGACAGGGCCGCCCAGTTCACCAGGCTGCCCGCGCGGCCCAGGCCCAACAGGATACCCACCGCCAGCACCATTGCCAAGACCCACGCGCCGTTACGGGACCGGCACTTACAGCCCAGCCGGCCGGGCAGCAGCGCCCACGTCAGCGCGAGCATCACGTTGACCACCGGGTTGAACAGCCCGCCAGGACCCAGCCAGGCCGCCCAGGCGGCCGTGGCGGCCAGCACCCAGGCGGCCCCGATGCGGGCGTCGGCCGGCGAGTCGGGACGGGCCCGGGCCAGCCAGGCCCCCAGCGTCGCCAGCGGCACGACCAGCACCAGCAAGCCGCCCGCCCAGCCCACCAGCGCCACCAGGGCCGACAGACCCGCCTCCCAGGGCCCCAGCCAGGTGAGGGCGGCCTCGCCCGAGCCCAGCCAGCCCTGGGCCGAGCTCGGCCAGGCCAGCACGGGCCAGGCCTCCAGGCCCGTCGCGACCGCCCCGGCCAGGGCCCAGGCGGCCAGCGGGGCCGCCAAAGTTCGCAGCCAGCCGGCGCGGCTCAGCACGCCGGCCGACAGGGCCGCCAGGCCCGCCGCCGCCAGCATCCACGGAATCGCCCGCGGCGCCAGCAGGATCAGCAGCACCCCCACGCCCAGCCCTGCGCCGCGGAGCAGGTGCACCCATAGCCCGCGGGCTCCGTCGGGCCCGGCCCGCTCGGCCAGGGCGGCCCGCAGCAGCGCCAGGCCGCTCCAGCCCACCAGGGCCAGGGCTGCCCGGCCGTCCGGCTTGTCGGTGATGATCACGCCCAGCAGCCCCCCCAGCGTCGCCGCCAGGCCCAGGGCCAATTCCACCCAGCCGGTGTCCGGCCCGTCGAGCAGGTCCTGCACCAGCAGCACCAGCAGACCCAGCACCGCCACGTGCACCACCAGCGAGGTCTCGATCATGCCGCCCAGCGTGGGCGTGCGGTCGGCCGGCGTGGTCAGGGCCGTCGCCAGGGCGTGGGCCTCGGCCAGCACCAGCAGCCCCGCCAGGGCCCAGTGCAGCGGATGGCCTGGCACGCGGCGATCGCCGTCGACGATCCGCCAGACGAGCCAGAAAACCCACACCACCAGCGCCGCCGCCGTCAGGGCCGACCAGCCCCCCAGCGAGGGCCACCACAGCGTCAGCGCGGCCGTCACCAGGCAGCCCGCCAGCGTCAGCCGAGCCAGGACACACAGGGTACGACAGGTTGTGCCATACGGAATCGCCAACGTGGGCCGCTCGCCAGCAGGGCATCGGCTCCCGCGGATCGGGAACCTGCTACTACTGTCGGCCAATTCTAGACCTGACTGCACCGCCCGCCCTGCCCGTCGGCCAAAAACCGACCCCGCCGCAACCCCGTCGCCCCGCTGGCCGATACGATTGGAGCATGAGCGAGCACACGCGAGAGATCGTCGGCCAGTTGGCACGATGGGCCCTGCTGGTCCTGTTGGGGGTCCTGGGCCTCGCCGCGGGCCTGCTGGTGCTGACAGCCATGCCGCACACGCTGCGGGCCGCCCGCGGACGCGTGCTGGCCCTGGATGCCCTTCGGCCGGCCGGGCAGTGGGTGGTCGGACCGGTCTACACCGAGCCGTCCCCCCGCTACGGCCAGCCCATCCTGCTGGGGCGGGTGGCCGATGGCACGCTGCGACGGCCTTTCGTCACCACCAGCGGTCAGTTGCTGGTGATGCTCGCCCGGCCCGGCGCCGCCCCCGGCGAGTACGCCTACAGCCCCGTGGCCAACCCCTACGCCGGCTACCCCCCCACCGAGCAGGACCGCCTGGTCCGCTCGCTGGCCCCCGGCGACCGCGTGCTGCTGGTGGACTGGTCGGTCCTGCCCCCGCCCCGCGCGGGCCGATCGGCCAACGGCGACCCCGCCTGGCGGGCCCTGGCCCAGCTCAACCGCGCCGGCGTGATCGCCTACCTCGTCGACGCCCCGCTGGAGTCCTACCAGCCCGTCCGCCGACACCTGCTCAGCCATGGCCCCCGCGGCCCGGTCCTGCCGGCCAACCCGTACTGGGCGCGACCCGCCAGCGACGCCCAGCGCCTCCAGGCCGCCCGCCAGGCCGCCGCTTACAGCCGAGGAGTCGTGCTGCTGGTGACCAACCGCCTCGAGCTGGCCCGCCAGGCCGGCCAGGCCGGCATCCCCACGCTGCTGCTGGCCCAACCCGGCACGCCCGCCCCGCCAGGCCCCGTCGAGATCTGGCCCGACCTGCCCACAGTCGCCCGCGCCCTCCAGGCCCGCCCCGACTTCGCGCCGGAGTAGACGGTCCAGCCAGGAATATTGAGTTCCGCCCCTGCGGTTCTGCCAGCTCACGACTGAGCGCCTCGGCGTCCCAAGGCCGGACCAGCCGGTTCGGAGCCCCGGAGGGCGGACGGGCTGGTTCGGAGCCCCGAGAGGGCGGACGGGCTGGTTCGGAGCCCCCGGAGGGGCGGCCGGATCATTCGTGTCCATCATCCTTCCGACCCCGGCCGGGCCGCTCTGGGTGTCCCTGCGCGACAGGCGGACCGCCCTTTTGGAGTGCGGCGAGTCATCGCCGCTTTGGCTCGATGGCGACCCAAGCCAAAGCGGCGTCAAGGCCGCCGCACTCCATACGGCGCTCGCGCCCCGCGCCTCCATGGGTTGGTGCGACTGACGATCGGGCGCCCCAAGACGTGGCACCAGACGCCGTAGCCACGGCACCGGGACGCTTTGTCTTGCTCTGGACCTTTGCAAACCTCAGTGCTTCTTCTCTCTGCGTCCTCTGCGCCTCTGTGGCCCATGTCTTCGCTGTTTCGTCTTCGAAGACCCCGGGCATGCCCGGGGCTATATGGGGGCCGATCGCGCCGGGGCCTCAGCAGACCCCCAGGCGGTCGGACAGGACGCGGACGATTCGCCCGGCCGCCTGGCCGTCCCACATGTCCGGAATCCGCGGGGTTCCCCATCGGCCGGCCTGGATGTCGGCCCAGGCCTGGAGGATCTTGGCCGGGTCGGTGCCGACGATGCGGTTGGAGCCCACCTCGGCCGTCACGGGCCGTTCGGTGTTCTCGCGGAGGGTCACGCAGGGCACCTTGAGGATGGTCGTCTCCTCCTGGATGCCGCCCGAGTCGGTCAGCACGCAGCGGGCGTTGGCGGTGAGCTTGAGGAAGTCGAGGTAGCCGGCCGGCTCGATCAGCCGCAGGTTCGTCATCGCCTCGATCCGCCCGCCCAGGCCCAGCTTGGCCAGATTGCTCCGCGTCCGCGGGTGGATGGGAAAGACGATCGGCACGTCGCGCTGGATCTGCTCGAGGGCGCCCAGCAGCTGGCCGAAGACGGCCGGGTCGTCCACGTTGGCCGGGCGGTGCAGCGTCAGGACGGCGTAGTGGCCCGCCTCCAGGCCCAGGTCGGTCAGGATGGTCGAGGCCTCGGCCTTGTCCTTGTTGGCCAGCAGCGTGTCGATCATCAGGTTGCCGACCAGGAAGATGCGGTCGGCCCCGACGCCCTCGCGGCGGAGATTCTCCACGCCGCTGGGCTCGGTGCAGAACAGCAGATCGCTGATGGCGTCGGTCAGGACGCGGTTGATCTCCTCGGGCATCGTGCGGTCGCCGCTGCGGAGACCCGCCTCGACGTGGACCAGCGGCACGCACAGCTTGGCCGCCACCAGGCCGCAGGCGATGGTGCTGTTGACGTCGCCGACGACGAGCACCGCGTCGGGCTTGTGCTCCAGGACGATCGGCTCAAAGGCCGTCATGATGGCGGCCGTCTGCGTCGCGTGCGACCCCGAGCCGACGCCGAGGTTGATATCCGGCTCGGGAATGCCCAGCTGGCGGAAGAACAGGTCGCTCATCCGCTCGTCATAGTGCTGGCCCGTGTGGACCAGCACCGGCTCGAGGTCCGGACACTGGCTGTAAGCGGCCATCAGCGGGGCAATCTTCATAAAATTCGGCCTGGCGCCGACGATGTTGATGATCTTGGCCATGCGTTCTCCTGGTCTGGCGGAATGGGCCCTCGCGGAGCGGCCTGCGAAGGGGCCGACCGGGCCTGACTTCGTCCTCTATCGGCCAGATGGGGCCGACAGTTGCCTGCGATTCCCCAACGCCACCATGCCACTCTATCCGGCGCGCTCCGCCAAGTCCAGGCCGCCGGGCCGGGCCAGTTGGATTGCACCGCCGCCCGCCGCCTGCCGATGGTACTATGGGAGCCTGGACGTTCCGGGCCCCCACGCAGATTCCGCCATGACGACTACCCCACGCCACAACCCACGCCGCCGCACCGCACCGGCCAGCCGGGGCGGAACCGCTGCGCCCCTGCTGCGCCGCTGGCCGGGGAGGTGCCCATGCGGGTGCTGATCCTCTGGGGCGAGAGCCTCGGCAAGCCTGGCGGCGGCACGGTGCACTACCGCGGCCTGGTGGGCGCCCTGCGCGACCTGGGCCACGAAGTGGTCACCGTCACGCCGCGCTACGGCCCGCAGAGCCTCCACAGCGTCGCCGACGAGCTTCGGCCCGTCGAGCTGGGCCCGCGGGGGCTCTGGAATTTCGCCCGCTTCCAGCTGCGCACGGTGCTGGGCCTGCGGGGCTGGCTGCGGCGGCATCGGCCTGACGTGCTGTACGTCCGCACCTGCGTGCTGCAGGGGCTGCTGGGCACGACCAGTCGGCGGCGGGGCGTGCCACTGGTCGGCGAGGTCGATGGCCTGACCGATCTGGAGATGCTCTGCCGCGGCGAGCCGGCCTGGGCGGCGACCCTGTGGCGAGCCCTCGACCGGGTCAACTGCCGGCTCAGCGACGGGCTGGTCTGTGTGACGACGGCCCTGCGCGACGAGATGGTCCGCCGCGGCGCCCCGGCCGCGTACACGGTGGCCATCCCCAACGGCGCCCCCACCGACGTGATGGGCCCCGGCGACGCGGTCACGGCCCGGCGCGCGATGGGCCTGCCGGCCGAGGCCGTCATCGTGGGCTTCGCGGGCACCTTCGCCCCGTGGCAGGGGCTGGGCTTCCTGGTCGAGGCCGCCAGCCACCTGGCCGAGAGGCCCGGTCGACCCGCCGTCCACTTCGCCCTGATGGGCGACGGGCAGATGGCGCCGGCCCTGCGACAGGATATCACCCGACGCGGGCTCGAGGAGCGGTTCACCCTCCTGCCGCCCGGGCCCCACGAGCGGGTGGCCACAATGCTGGCCGCCTGCGACGCGGTGACCATTCCCCGCAACGATGTGCGGATTCTGCCCTACGGCTCGCCGCTGAAGTTCTTCGACGCCATCGCCGCCGGCCTGCCCGTGCTGGTGCCCGGCGGCACGGACATGGACGCCATCCTGGCCGAGCTGGGCCTGCCGGGCACCTTCGACCCCGCCGACCCGGCCAGCCTGGCGCGGGCCATCGAGGCCCTGGCCGACGACGTCGCGCGCCACCGCGCCCGCCGGGCCGAGGTGCACGCGGCCGTCGACAGGCTCTACAGCTGGCGGCAGGTCGCCCAGCGGAGCGTCGAACTGTTCGAGCGCCTCGTCGCCCGCCAGCGGGGCACCCATGAGTAGCCCCGCCGACCACTCCGCCCTGGCCGGGCTGCGCGTCCTGCAGATCGCCAACCAGCCCGGCCCGCTGGTGCTGTTCGAGCAGCCCGTCTGCCACGCCCTGCGCGAGGCCGGGGCGGCCGTGGAACTGGCGTGCATGCCCGTAGGGGCCCTGGCCGGACGACTGGCGGAGCTGGATTTCCCGCTGCATCGGCTGCCGGCGGGCCGTTGGGCGTCGCCGCTGACGTGGGTGCGCCTCTACCGCACCGTCCGCCGACTGCTGCGGCAGGGGCACTACGACCTGATGGTCGCCCACACGCCGGCGATGAGCTGGATCGCCCGCCGGGCCGCCCGCGGCCTGGGGCTGCGGACCGTATACCTGGCCCACGGCCTGCCCTTCGCGCCCCGGCAGAACCCGCTGGCGCGGTGGCTGCTGCGACGGGTCGAGCAGGCCCTGGCCGACGACACCGACGCCGTGATGGTGATGAACCGCGACGACGCCGACGCCTGCCGACGCTACCGCCTGACCCGCCGCGGGGGGGGCTGTTTCGAGATCCCCGGCGTGGGCCTCGACGTGGCCGCCTGGGCCCAGCCCCCGACGCCGCAGGCCCTGGCCGACCTGGACGCCGAGCTGGGGCTGGACGCGGATCGGCCCGTGGTGAGCTACGTCGGGCGGTTCATCCCGTCCAAACGGCCCATGGACATGCTGACCCTGGCCCGCCGGCTGGGCCCGGGCGTGCAGGTCGTGCTGGCCGGCGAGGGGCCCCTGTGGGCCCGCGTGCAGCGGCAGGCCCGACGCATCGGCCCGCACGTGCACGTGGTGCCCTTCCTGGCCGAGCCGCGGGTGCTGATCCACCGCAGCACGGTGCTGGCCCTGCCGAGCGTCTTTCGCGAGGGCCTGCCGCGGGTGCTGCTGGAGGCCCAGGCCGCCGGGCGACCGGTGGTGGCCTACGACGTCCGCGGCGCCCGCGACGCCCTCGTCGACGGCCAGACGGGCCTGCTGGTCCCGCCGGCCGACGTAGAGGCCTTCGTCGCCGCCGTCGCGCGGCTGCTGGCCGAGCCGGCCACCCGGTCGGCCCTGGGCCGGGCCGGCGCCGAACGGGCCGACCGGGTGTTCTCGCTCGACCGCGCGGTCGAGGCCCAGCTCGCCTGCCTGGCCGCCGTGGCCCGGGCGGGCGATGGGGTTGAGTAGGCTCTGAGCGTTCGCTATGCTGGGTCCAGCAGCGGGAGGCAACCCTTCACGATGGCCGATGCAGTCCCCCAGGCAACCGAAGTCCCCACCGGTCCGCCGCCACCGGCCCCGGACCAGGCTGCGCGCGGGCTGGGCAAGCTGATCCTCCAGTACGTCCCCGGGCAGATCCTGCCCAGCGTGCTGACCTTCCTGGCCGTGCCGCTGCTGACGCGGTCGTTCGGCGAGGAAGCCTACGGCTACTACGTTCTGCTCTACACACTGCTGACGACGCTGCAGATGTTCGGCTTCCTGTGGGTCAGCAATTGCGCCCTGCGCTTCTACCGGCCAATGGAGGACCGCAAGCCGGTCTTCTTCCTGCACCTGCTGCTGGGGTATGGGCTGACGCTGGCGCTGCTGGGCGGGGCCGTGGCGGTGAGTTGGCCCTGGCTCAGTGACAAGTATCGCAGCCTGTTCCTGTTAGCCGCCCCGCTGGCGGCGATGCTGGGACTGGTGCACGTGCTGTCGGGCGTGCTGCGGGCCCAGGGCCGGGCCCTGCACTACAGCCTGATGATGGGCCTCAATGCCGTGGTCCGCTATGGTCCCGGCCTGGCGGTCATCGCCCTGGTGGGCGCCTCGGTCCGGGGCTTCGTGGGGGCCTGGACGGTCGGTGCGGCCCTCAATGCGGTTCTACTGGTGGTGTTGACCGGGGCCCTGGGAGGCCTGCTGCGCGCCCGGCCGGACCGGGCGGTGCTGCGGCAGTTCGCGGCCTACGGCCTGCCCATCATGGTCGTGGGCGCCACCAGCGTGGCCATGAGCCAGTCGGACCGGTTTCTGATCGATTATTACCTATCGTTAGCCGATGTAGGAATCTATGGCGTGGCCTTCCAACTCGGTGGCGTGCCGATCTCGTTGATCGGTTCGACGCTGCTGCTGGCGGTCCTGCCACGAACGGTCGACGCTTTCGAGGCCCAGGACAACTACCAGGCGGTACTCCGCAAGGGCCTGCGATACCTGCTGCTGGGATCGCTAGCCGTGCTGGTGCTGCTGTGGGTAGTGGCTGAGCCGCTCCTGGAGATCTACGCCGGCGAAGGTTTCGGCCGTGGTGCGATGGCCCTGCGGCTGATCACGCTGGCAACGGTCGTCCAGGGAACCGCCCAATACTACCGTATCCCCTTCATGGTCCACCAGCGGACAGGTGTGCTGGTGGTCATCGGGGCGGTCTCGGCCGCCGTGGGCTTGGTGGCCAATGTGCTGCTGCTGCCGCGACTGGGAATCGTCGGCAGCGGTTGGGCCCTGCTGGCGGCCTATGGTACAATGTTGCTTTGCTCGGTGGTCCTGAGCATGCGGTTGCTGGGCGTGGGCTGCTGGCCCGTCCGGGCAACGCTCCGGGCCATGGGGGCTGCTGTCGCCGCGTGCCTGGCCGCGATGCTGCTCATGCAGGTGGTGCAACGTGCGACCGTGGCGGGCGTGGCCACCATCGCGGTGGCAACGGCCGCCGTCTATGGCCTGATGCTGTACGCGACCGGCGAGATTCGCCCCGAGGTCCACCATGTGCTGAGGCGTCTGCGCACGCTTCGGTCAGGCCGCTGACGGGCCGATAGAGAGGTGACTATGAGTCTGCTGGCTCCGATCATCCTGGTGATGCTGCTGATCGTCGGCCTGGCGTTCCTGCGCGGAGTCCTGGGATACCGCGGGCGGGACCTGCTCATCCTGGGCTTCATGCTCAGCTCGGCGCTGTTCCTGGGCCGCTGGAACGAGGGGTTCTACTTCTTTCTGCTGGGCCGGCCCTACATGGGCATCGGCTTCCTGGTCGCCGGCTGGGCAGTGGTGTTCCTGCTGCTGGTGGCCTGCACGGAGTGGAAGCCCAACCTGTCCATGCAGGGCATCGCCATCATCGTGGGAATCATCCTGCTGACCGGGCTGCTGTCGGGCATGCTCAATGCGCCCAGCTCGCGAGGCATCGGCAACCCCCTGCACGCCCAGGCGATCTGGGTGCTGCCGCTGCTGGCGGCCTACCTGGCCGCCAAGGCCCTGCCGCCGGACGTCGAGAGCCACGAGAAGTTCCAGACCAGCTACATCCTGGTCTACGGCCTGCTGCTGTCGTCGATCGTGATCGTCTCAGCCCTGTTCTGGCGCTGGCTGACGCCGATCTTCGGCTGGGAGCGCCAGTTCGCCGAGGGCGGGGCCGGCTTCGCCCGCGGCTGGAGCCCGCTGGGCGGGCCCATCACCACGGGCATCTTCCTGGTGGCCGGCTACGCCCTGTGCCTCGGACGCGTCCTCCGCAAGAAGGCGGTCCTGGTGCACGGCCTGATCGCGGCCCTGTGCGCCCTGGCTGTGCTGTTCACCCTTTCCCGCAGCGTGCTGCTGGCGATGGTGGTGCTGCACCTGGTGACCTTCCGCCGCCTCCTGATGCGCAACCTCGGCCGAACCGTGCTGGTCGGCCTCGTGGTGCTGATGATCGGCGGGACGGTGGTGTTCTTGTCCCAGCGGTTCAACTTCGAGCGCATCGTCAGCACCGGCGAGATTGATCTGCGGTTCCACAGCGTCTTCGCGTCGCTGGAGCTGTTTGCCCAGAGCCCCATCCTGGGCCACGGCCCCGGCGTGCTCTTCTCGGACGTCCGCGTGCCGGACCTGCTCCGCGAGAGCAGGGGAAGCAGCGCCATCGTGATCGGCTCGTACTTCAGCGCCAAAGAGCCGCACAACATGTACCTGCTGTTCCTGACCGAGTACGGCCTGCTGGGCCTGGGGCTGCTGCTGACGATGCTGGGCATCTGGGTGCACCACCTGCGGGTGGCACGCGACCTGGCCCTGGCCGATCCCGACCGCGAGCCGGCCGCCAATGTCCTCTGGGGCATGGCCATCGCCCTGATGGTCTTCGGGCTGACCTGGTCGTCGATGTTCCTCTACCCGCAGGCCAGCGTGGCCGCCTGGCTGTTCGTGACGCTGAGTCTCCACCACGTCGCCGTGGTGCGCCAGCGGGCCTACGAGGCGGACTGGCCCGCCGAGGAAGAGCTGGAGGCCTTCGAAGAGCCGGCCCTGGAGTACGGGCAGGCCTGAGAATGGCCCGCCCGCGGCAGGCAGGCCGAGATGCCGCCCACCCCGCGAAGCTTCAGGGGCGGCCGCCAACGGCCGCGTCTTTGCGGTGTCGGACCCTGCAGACCGGTCAGCAGACGGCCACCGGGGCGGCGGGCAGCGGTCGGCCCGCGACGGCCTCGTAGACCTCACGCAGGCGTTGCTGCTCGTTCTCCCAGCACTCGACCTGGACGGCCGCCAGGGCGTTTCGGCGGCACTGCTCCAGCCGGGCCGGGTCGCCCAGCAGGCTCAGCACGGCCTGGGCCACGCTGGCCGGGTCGGTCGGGTCGATCATCGCCCCGCAGTCGTAGCTCTCGAGGAACTCGCGGATGGGCGGCAGGTCGGCCGCCACCATGGGCAGGCCGGCGGCGGCGTACTCGTAGAGCTTGTTGGGGGCGCAGAAGTAGTTGTTGCGATTGGTGTTCTGGTACACCACCACCCCCACGTCGGCCGAGCAGGTCAGGCGGAACAGCTCGGCCTGGTCGACCGGCGGGTGCAGCAGCAGTCGACTGGCGACGCCCGACGCGTCGGCGATCGCCCGCAGTGAGTCGAGAAACTCCGCCTTGCCCGGCCCGATCAGCACCAGCCCCACGTGGGCCGGCAGGTGCGCCAGGGCCCGCACCAGCACGTCCGAGCCCCTCTCCGCCCCGATGCCGCCCTGGTAGAGCACCAGCGACCGCACCTGGGGGTCCTGCTGGGCCATCCGCTGGCGGAGCGAGTCGTTGGGCTGGCACGCCTGGAAGGGCTGGACGTTCCGCACGACGGCCGGCATCTGCGGGGCGCCGTACTCGCGGTGCATGATCTCGGCCCGGAAGCGGTTGCAGGCGATGATGGCGGCGGCCGCCTGCATGCCCCGCCGCTCGACGCGGCACCAGTGGCGGCGCATCAGCGGGTTGGAGCCCATGTACGAGGTCTCGCGGTAGAGCTCGTGGGCGTCGTAGATGAGCTTCGCCCCCGTCGCCCGCGCCACCCGCAGGCCGATCGGCAGGGCATCGACCTCGTGGACGTGGAGGATCTCCGGCCGACAGGCCTTGGCCAGGCGCGTCATGGCCGAGACGGCCTTGACGTACCGCAGGCCGTAACCCACGATATTGCGCGGCAGCCGCGCGTAGCCGCCCAGCCGCGCCAAGCGGACCTCAAAACCCAGCTCCCGCGAGATGGCCTGCTCATCGGTGGCGAAGTGCCCGCGGTCGAGCCCCACGACCGTCAGGTCGGCAAACTCCGCCACCACCCGGGCCTCGCGGATCACCCGCCCGTCCCGGACCACTTCGTTCAGGATCAGCATGCACACCCGAGGCCGACCGCTGGGGCTCGACATGTCTACCTCCACACCTGGACGTCTTGCGCCTTCTTACACAGAGCCGACCACCTGGCAGACGCGTTCTACCTGCTTGTCGGCCATGAACGGGTGAATCGGCAGCGAGATGAGGGTCTCAGCCAGCCGCTCAGCCACAGACAGCGACATTGCGTTGGCCTCGGGGTAGGCCTTTTGCTTGTGAATGGGGATCGGGTAGTGGAAACCGAAGCCAATGTCGGCCGCCTTGAGGGCGTCGGCCAACTTGTCGCGATGTGCTGCGCTATCGCAGCGGTACTCCATCAGGTGGTAGACGGGCACCGAGTTCGGCGTCCGCTTCTGCAGGCGATCCTTCGGCAGGCGGGCGGTGTAAGCTGCGGCGACTCGCTGGCGGGCGGCGTTAAAGCCATCGAGTTTGTCCAGCATCCGCGAGAGGATCACAGCCTGAAAACTGTCTAACCGGGCGTTGTAGCCGATCACGTCGTGCTGGTAACGCTGAGCGCCCGTGCCCTGCTCACGGTACACCCGGGCAAGATGAGCCACGTTAGCATCATGCGTGACGATCGCTCCGCCTTGGCCGAACGCGCCGAGGTTCTTGGCCGGATAGAAGCTGATGGCACCGGCCTGACCGAAGCTGCCGGTCCGTTGGCCGTCGACGGTGGCACCTATGGCCTGGGCGTTGTCCTCGAGGATCTGAGCCCCGTACCGTTCAGCCAGGGCCATGACCTCCCGCATAGGGCAGGGGTTGCCGTAGAGGTGCACTGGGGCAATGAACCTGGCCTGGCCAGCCTTTAGGATGTCCTCTGTCTGATTCAGGTCGATCAGGAAGGTCTCCGGATCGCAGTCGACCAGCACTGGGGTGCCGCCAGCGTGGACGACGGCATTGGCGGTGGCGATGAAGCTGTTGGTAGGCACGACCACACCGTCGCCCTTGCCAATGCTCATTCCCAGGAGGGCCAGCACCAGGGCCATCGTACCGTCTGAGCAGCTCACGGCGTGTTCCGTACCGCAGTAAGCGGCCAGCTTGGCCTCGAAGGCCTCTAGCACAGGGCCGCCTACGAAACCGGCCTTACTCATCAACTCGGCCAGATCTTGAAGGATGGCCTGCTGAACGTCCGCGTGCTGCGCCGGAAGGTCGACGAATTTGATGGGTTCAGCCATTCTCTCTCGCCTTCTTCATGTCGTTGGATTGCCTGAGGTACTCCCACAGAGGGGAGGGAAAAGTCTTCCGCAAGATTTCGATGTTGGGCATCACGCAATGCCCCCCGATGACGCCGGGGAACTTGTTCGCGATCTGGAAGTCCGGCGTGTTCATCCGGGTGAAAGCCATCAGTTCCTCGTAATCCACTCCGCATTGCTCGCCCAGGCGCTCCATCTCCTGCGCCCAGATGATGAGGTAGCCGAAGAATGTAGTCGCCAGAAGCTTACACATCTCGCCGGCCAGCGGGCTGGACAGGCGGACGATGTTCTCGGGCGGATGCCCCATGGCAATCAGAACCGCCCGTGCCTTCTCAAAGGCGGCGTCTGAGGCGGTGGCTACGAACTTCGGGTGACGTAGCATGTCGCTACGCATCCGGTCACCGTGGTGTTTGCCATGCACTTGGGTATGCACGACGCGATCCACGCCGAAGCGATCCACCAGCGTCTGGGTGAAGCCTGGCACGGTGGAGGAGTTGATCAGGATGACCGCTGGATCGTACTTGCGGACGTAACCGTCCACGATCGACACGAAGTCCGGCAGACTACCCGGAATGGCCACGTGCAGGGCCGCCACAGGGTAGCAGGCCGGCTCGGGCTCGCCTCCGCGGGGGTCTTCGGGGATTGCCTGGGCAAAGCCGCCCCGGCACAGTTGGTAGATCGGCTTGCCGATCTCACCGCAGCCGACAACTACGACCGTCGAACGCTCCAGCAGCATTTCTAGCTCCTCATCAGCCGGGCCGGGACCCCGGCCACCGTCTCGCCTGAAGGAACGTCCCGGGTGACGACCGCGCCGGCACCAATGCAGCAGCCCCGCCCCAACCGGATGCCGCACAGGATCACAGCCCCCGATCCGATTGACACGTCATCCTCGACGACCGTCCGCTCCAGGACCCAATCTCGATTGTTGGCCTTAGGATGGCGGTCATTGATGAAGATCACGCCGTGCCCGACGAAGACGTTGCGACCAATGTCCACGCCCTCACAAATGAAGGTGTGACTCTGGACGCGGCTATTGTCGCCGACGGCGGCGCCCGTCTGGATCTCTACAAAGGGGCCAACGAAGACCTTCGAGCCGATCGTGCATCCGTAGAGATTGACCAGGTCCGGGTAGACAATTTTGGCGTCCGGGGCGATCTGGCAAGAGGGCGCTACAGGCATGCTTCGATTCCCTTCACGACGCTGATGCCGTCCTCCACGCCTGTCAGCGGTGTGCAACCCTCGCGAATGCACTCGATGAAGTGCAAAGCCTCGTTCATCAGCGGCTCAGACTGATCGTAGACCATCACCTTCTCCAGCCCCTCGTCGTGGTGCTCGTAACGACCCTTCGGCGTGGGGATGGCCCACTTCTTGTGGAACAGCAGGTGCGTATTGGACAGATCCCACTCAAGGATACCCCTGTCGCCCACTGCGGCCAGCTTTCGGGTCTTGTCAGGATAGCCCCAACTCAAGAAGGCGTTGCAGACGACACTGCCGTACTGCACCGTGACGTACGCGACGTCCTGGTAGGGGTTGACGTCGGCTTTGATGCTATCGGGGAAACGCTGGCACAGGTAATTGAATATCGACAAGTCATGCGGCAGCAAGTCTTTGACCACGCCGACGTCCTGATACTGGCCAAAGTTCGTGCGGACGGTATAGAGCGTCCTGGGCGTGCCAATCATCGGCAGAGCCTCGCGGAACTTCTGCACAGCCGGATGGTAGATGAAGGTGTGCCCGACCATGACGACTTTCTTCTGCTGTTCCGCCTCAAACTTGATGCGGTAGGACTGCTCAAGAGTGTCGGCCAGCGGCTTCTCCACGAAGATGTGCTTGCCCGCCCGTAGCGCCTGGACGGCCAGTTCATCGTGCGTCACAGGATTGGTCACCACGAAGATGCCGTCGAGGTCCATCGCCAACATATCCTCGTAGCGGCTGAGGGACTTCGTCGGCTTCTTCTGGAGCTCAAAGCGGTTGACCACGGCTTCCCGACGCTGAGGATCGGCCTCGCAGACCGCGGCGAGCACGCCAAGCTGATTCAGTACGCGAACCCAATTGGGTCCCCAGTATCCGCCCGCCCCCACTATTCCGAAGCGCATGCTGTATCTCCTGTTGGAGGCCAAAGCTATTCTTGGTTACGCTACCATTGTATCGTCTTGACGAGCACGGCGCTGCAGAAAAAGCTTGCGGACACCGGATACGGCCCTACTCATCCGCACCCGATACACCTTACAGGCCAAGAAGGCGTCATCGGCGGGCACCTTGCTTCGCCCCCCCTGTACGGTTTATAATCCAGATTCACGCCTGTCGAGCCGAGATAGACATAACTATGGCAACTGCCCGCACCCCAAAGATCGTCTGCGTCGTCACATCGATCCATCCGGATTACGATGCGCGGGTCTATAAGCACTGCCTCAGCGTGCAGCGGCTGGGGTACCGGACAGTGCTGATCAGCCCTTGGCCGGCGCGGGACGACGGGATAGAACGACTTACCTTCGAGCGCAGCGCCGGGATCCAAGGTCGGCTGCGGCACATGGCGGCCATCTGGCCCCGTCTGCGGAAGGTCAACGCGGACATCTACCACTTCCACGATTTGGACCTCGTGCCGCTGATGACCGCATGGCACATGGTCAGCGGTAAGCCCGTTGTCTACGACGTCCACGAAAACTATGCAGAGGAGATGCTCTACCGCCACTGGGTCCCATCGCACCTACGGCTGCCACTGTATCTGGCGCTCAAGGTAGGTGAGCCGCTGGCCACCAGCATCCTTCGCAATGTCGTGATCGTGGTCGAAAGCCAGACCGGGACTGTTGCGCCGCCTTGGCTGCACACGCTCCTGCTGCGGAACTACGCCTCGCGAAGCCTTGCCGCAGGGGCGGTCGACGACCATGATCGGCGGCCGCCGGGGGTTATCTTCTCGGGTCGGCCTCATGCGGGCAACGGCCTGCACGTTTTCCTTGACGTTGCCGCCAGCGTCAGCCGTACCCATCCGGGCGTGCGGTTCTACCTGACCGACTTCTTCTCCAGCAAGGACAGCCTACGCGACGACGTTCTGGCTCGGCTGGAGAGGGAGGGGCTGACTGACACGGTACACTTCCTGCCCCGCGTGCTGGCCCACGAGATCATGCAGCACCTCAATCAGGCAGCCATCGCCGTTAGCTTTGACCTGCGCATTCCGGCCCGCCTCAAGGCACTGCCGGTGAAGCTCTTCGAGTATATGGCCGCGGGCCTGCCCATCGTGTCCTCCGACCTGCCCCTGGCCCAGTCGGTGATCGACTCAAGCCACTGTGGACTGCTGGGGCGTCCAGAAGACCCCGAAAGTCTCGCTAAGGGGGTTCGCCACCTGCTGGACAACCCGGCCTTGGCCCGTCAGCTGGGACAGAACGGGCAGCGGGCCTTTATGGACCGGTTCAACTGGGAGAGCCAGGAACCAGCCCTGGCCGCGTTCTACCAGCGGCTTCTTCCAGAACCCAATTGAGAAACGGAGACAGCATGCCCATACGCAGAGCCCTCATCACCGGAATCACCGGCCAGGACGGCAGTTACCTGGCGGAGCTGCTGCTGGGCAAAGGCTATGAGGTCCATGGCCTCATCCGCCGGTCCAGCAGCTTCAATACTGACCGCATCGAGCACCTCTACCAGGACCCCCACAACCAGCCGCAGCTGCGGCTGCACTACGGCGACCTGACCGACGGCGTGGGCCTCCGCGAGGTGCTCAGCCGCGCGGAGCCCGACGAGGTGTACAACCTCGCCGCCCAGAGCCACGTCCGCGTCAGCTTCGACCAGCCCGTCTACACCGTCGCCGCCGACGCCCTGGGCACCATCCACCTGCTCGAGGCCCTGCGCGACACCCAGCTGCCCGTCCGCTTCTACCAGGCCAGCTCCAGCGAGATGTTCGGCCAGGTCGCCGAGACCCCCCAGACCGAGACCACCCCCTTCCACCCCCGCAGCCCCTATGGCTGCGCGAAGGTGTACAGCTACTGGCAGGTGGTCAACTACCGCGAGAGCTACGGCATGTTCGCCTGCAACGGCATCCTGTTCAACCACGAGAGCCCCCGCCGCGGCGAGACCTTCGTCACCCGCAAGATCACCCGGGCGGCCACCCGCATCAAAGAGGGCCTCCAGCAGAAGCTCTACCTGGGCAACCTCGACGCCAAGCGCGACTGGGGCTTCGCCGGCGACTACGTCGAGGCGATGTGGCTCATGCTCCAGGCCGACGGGCCGGACGACTACGTCGTGGCCACCGGCGAGACCTACAGCGTCCGGCAGTTCGTCGAGGCCGTCTTCGAAAAGGTCGGGCTCGACTGGCAGCAGTACGTCGAGATCGACCCGCGCTACTTCCGTCCCGCCGAGGTGGACCTGCTGCTCGGCGACGCGAGCAAGGCCCGCGCCAAGCTCGGCTGGGCCCCGAAGGTGAGCTTCCAGGGGCTCGTGGACATGATGGTCGAGCACGACTGGGCCCTGGCCCGCGAGGAGCGCGTGTTGGCCGACCACCGCAATGGCCTCAAGAAGGACGCCCGGGCCGGAGGACAGGCATGATCGACCTCACCGCACAGCGCATCGTCGTCACCGGCGGGGCGGGCTTTCTGGGCCGCCATCTCTGTCGGCAGTTGGCCGAGCGGGGGGTGAGTGATCAACAAATCCTCGTGCCGACGATCGAGCAGTACGACCTGACAACCGAGGCCGACGTGGTCCGCATGTACGAGACCATGCGGCCCGACGTGGTGATCCACCTGGCGGCCGAGGTAGGCGGCATCGGGGCCAACCGCGAGAACCCCGGGCGGTTCTTCTACGCGAACCTGGCGATGGGCCTGCACCTGATCGAGCAGGCCCGCCGGCGGGGGCTGAAGAAGTTCGTGCAGGTGGGCACGATCTGCGCGTACCCGAAGTTCACGCCGGTGCCCTTCCGCGAGGAGGAGCTCTGGAACGGCTACCCCGAGGAGACCAACGCGCCCTACGGCATCGCAAAGAAGGCCCTGCTGGTGATGCTGCAGGCCTACCGCGCCCAGTACGGGCTCAGCGGCATCTACCTGCTGCCGGTGAACCTCTACGGCCCCGGCGACAACTTCGACCTGCAGACCAGCCACGTGATCCCCGCGCTGATCCGCAAGTTCGTCACCGCCCGGCGGACGAATCAGCCGACGGTGGAGGTCTGGGGCACCGGCTCAGCCAGCCGGGAGTTTTTCTACGTCGAGGACTGCGCCCGCGGGCTCATCGAGGCGACCGAGAAGTACGACGACGCCGAGCCGGTCAACCTCGGAGCCGGCTTCGAGATCACGATCAAAGACCTGGCCGAGAAGATCCGCCAGCTGACCGGCTACGAGGGCGAGCTGGTGTGGGACCCGAGCAAGCCCGACGGCCAGCCCCGCCGCTGCCTGGACGTCAGCCGGGCGAAGCAGCGGTTCGGCTTCGAGGCCCGCATGGGCTTCGACGAGGGCCTGGCCCGGACGATCCGCTGGTACGAGCAGCAGTACCCCGAGGGCTGATCGAGCCGACAAACGGAGCGCGTATGCCAGTCGCCTTTGTCACCGGTGCCGGGGGGTGCGTAGGCCGGCAGCTGCTGGACGGGCTGCTGACGGACGGCTGGGAGGTGACCGCGCTGCTGCTGGCCGGTGAGGTCGAGCGGTTTGCGTTTCGCGACAACCCCCGCGTCACCGTCACGGTTGGCGAGTTGAACGCTGTGTCCGACGAGGCTATGCCGGCCGGGGCCGTCGTCTTCCATTTGGCTGCCCAGGTCCACAGCGTGCCCCGCACGCAGGCCGAGCGTGAGCGGTTCTTTCATGTCAACCGCGACGGCACAGCCCAGTTGGCCGAGGTCGCCCGTCGGCGAAACGCCAGCGGTTTCGTGTTCGTCTCCACCATCGCCGTCTACGGCCAGGCCCTCGAGCGAGGCGCTTGCGACGAGCAGACCCCACCCCAGCCAGACAGTCCCTATGGCCTGAGCAAGCTCCAGGCCGAGCAGCGGCTTGCCCAGGCGCTCACCGGGCAGGTGCCCTTCGTGATCCTGCGGCCCTGCGTGATCTACGGCCCCGGCGACCGCGGTAATTTCGCCCGGCTGATCGAGGCGGTGCGGAAGGGGCGTTTCGCTGTTATCGACGGCGGGGGGGCGCGGAAGAACACGCTCTATGTGGGGAATCTCGCCCGCATCCTGATCTACTTCGGCACCCATGTCGGACAGGTCGACAGGGAGGTTTTCAACGTGGCGGACCCCGAGCCGATGAGCATGCGCCAGATCGCCCAGACTGTGGCCGATGTGCTGGGCTCGCCGGTGCGGTTCCGCAGCCTGCCCAGCGGTCTGCTGCGGCCCATGGCGGCGGTGGGCGACGTGGTGAGCATCCTGCTGGGCCGGGAGATGCCCCTGACCCGCCGGCGACTGCGCGTTATGACCCACGACAGCCTGGTCCGCACGGACAAGCTCCACCGCCAGATCGCCGGGCAGGTGGAGTTGCGGCCCTTCCGCCAGGGCCTGCGCGAGTACCTCGCCCTGGCCTCAACCCCCTGCTGAGGAGCCCCATGCCCAGACCCACCCCCCCCCGCTGTGTCATCCTCAGCCAGCTGTTCCACCCGGAGACCGTCTCGACCGGCACGCTGCTGACGGAATTGGCTGAGGGCCTGGCCGCCCGCGGCCTGGAGGTCAAGGTCATCGCCGGCCAGCCCACCTATTACGATTTCGGCCGCACGCGCCTGCGGATCGAGCACAATGGTGTGACGATCGAGCGGCCCGCGTGCAGCACCTGGTTCCGCAAGGACTCGCTGCCGGGCCGGCTGCTGAACATCGCCACCTACGTCGGTGGTACCTTCTGGCACCTGCTGTGGCGGCGTGAGAAGGGCCCGCTGCTGATCGTGACGACGCCGCCGTTCCTGCCCATGGTGGGCTACCTGGCCAATCGCCTGTGGCGGGCCCGGTACGTCGTCCTGATCCACGACGTCTACCCCGACGTGCTGCCGCACTTCGGCTTGGCCAAGGCGGATGGATGGATCGTGCGGCTGTGGCACCGGCTCAACCGGCGGATCTACGGCCACGCCGACCGCATCATCGTCCTGGGCCGCCACATGGCGACGATCATGGCCGAGAAAGACCCGCGCCCCGATCCGCTCAGCCGCATCGACGTGATCCCCAACTGGCAAGACCCCGCTCTGATCGTGCCCCGCGACAAGCGCGACAGCCCGTTCCTCCGCGAGGCCGGCATCGACGCAGACTTTGTCCTGCAGTATTCGGGCAACTTTGGCCGGCTGCACAACGTGGAGATCCTCGTTGAGGCAATGGCCGACCTGGACGACCCCCGGACACACCTGATGTTCGTGGGCGGTGGCCAGAAGAAGGCGACTGTCGAGCGGATGGTGCGAGAGAAGGGACTGACCCGTGTGTCGCTGCACCCTTTTCAGCCGCAGGAGCGGCTCGGTGAGTCGCTGACGGCCTGTGACGTACAGGTGGCCGTGTTGGATGAACCCTTTACCGGCTTGGCCGTACCGTGCAAGCTCTACGGCATGCTGGCCAGCGGCAAGCCGCTGCTGGTGGTCTGCGACCGCCGCGGTGAGATGGGTCGGGTCGTGGAAGAGGAGCAGTGTGGCCTAGTGGTCGAGCCGAACGACCTGGAAGGCCTGGTCGAGGCGATCCGATTCCTGCGGGACCACGCCGAACAGCGTGAGGCGATGGGACGGCGGGCCCGTCAGGCCTTTGAAAGCAAGTACACCCTTCCCCACATCCTCGACCAGTACGTGGCTTGTCTGCAGAAGGTCCAGCCAACGGCCTGAAGTCGTTTTACGTCTCGACAACGCCGTCCTGGCCAATGGTGGTGCCGCCGGCGAGGGCGAGGCCGCGGCCAATGCGGCCACGGGCGTCGACCAGGGCGCGGGGGCCGACGTAGCTGGCCGGCTCGACGACGGCGTCGTGCTCGATGACGGCGCCGGCGGCCACGATGGCCAGCGCGCCGAGGCTCGCCCCGGCGGCGACCACGGCCAGGGGGCCCACCAGGCTGCCCGGGCCTCGCTGGGCGGAGGGGCTCACGACGGCGGAGGGGTCGGCCAGGGCGGGCAGCTCGCAGCCGGCGGCGCGGGCCTGCTCGGCCAGGCGCTGCCGGCAGGCGGGGTTGCCGATGGCGACGGCGACGGCCTCGATCGTGCCACGGCTCCGCAGCTCGGCCAGCTGACTCGACGGCCCCAGCACCTCCAGGCCCAGCACGGCAGAGCCCGCCGGCGCGGCGTCATCAATGAAGCCGACAACCGTGACGCCCTCGATTCGCCGGGCCATCTCGGCGACCACGCGGCCCAGGCCCCCGGCGCCGATGATGGCGAGTTTCACGCGTGGCCCTCCGGTGCGACGGGCAGGGCGGCGGGCTCGGCCATCGGGGCCGGGCTGTCACAGCGGTGCGTGCGGAAGTAGCGGTGCACCCATACCGAATAGCTGCCCAGCACCGCCAGCAGGCCGATCAGCACGGCCAGCTGCCCGGCCGGGCCGACGCGGGCGTAGATCAGCCCGCCGGCGCTGCAGAGCACCATCAGGCCGGCCTGCACGAGCGAGACCGTCGTGTGGCTCCAGCCGCAACGGATCAGCAGCTGGTAGTGGTGCTCGCGGTGGGCCTGCAGGACGTTCTCCCGCCGCAGGGCCCGCTTGAAGAGCGTGAAGGTGGCGTCGTAGAGGAACACGCCCAGCGGCAGCACGAAGGCGACCCACGGCATCCCGCTGTGCTTGCCGCCCAGCAGCGTCAGCATGGCCAGGGTGAAGCCGATCGCCGTGGAGCCCACGTCGCCCATGAACATGCGGGCGCGGGGGAAGTTGTGCGGCAGGAAGCCCATGCACGCCCCGGCCAACGCAGCCGCCGCCAGGACGCTGTTGCCCATCTCACCCCACAGCAGCAGCAGTGAGAGGCTCAGGCCGCCGATGAGCCCCTGCAGGCTCGCGATGCCGTTGATGCCGTCCATGAAGTTGAAGAAGTTCACGAAGCCCACCGTGAACACCACCGCCATCGCCAGCCCCAGCCAGCCGGGCAGCGGCAGCAGCAGGAACGGCAGGCCCGGGTCGCGCAGGCCCAGGCCGATCAGGCCGATCGTCAGGCCGGCGACCACGAAGTGCACGGCCAGGCGGGCCAGCGAGGGCATCGAGATCACGTCGTCGACAAAGCTGGTGCCGACCACCACCGCCCCGACCCCGGCGGCGACCAGGAAGGCCAGCGTCAGCTTGGCGAACAGCATGAAGCCGATCAGGGCGCCCAGCAGGATGGCCACACCGCCCACCCGGGGGGTGGGGGTGCTGTGGCTGGAGCGGTGTCCCGGGCGGTCGAGGATCCGCAGCCGTCGGCCCGCCCAGGCGGCGGGAAAACCGATCAGGCAGCTGGCGGCGGCGGCCCCGGCGCAGGCGCCCATCAGCCGCAGCTCGACGTTGTCTACCTCGGTCAGCATCGTCATCAGGGCCATGCACTACTCCTGGGCTATCGCCCCATCGGCTGCCGCCGCGCCGGCCGGGCCAGCGCCGCCCGCACCTGCCGGGCCACCCGCTGGACCTGCTGGAGGGTCATCGTGGAGAAGAACGGCAGGGCCAGCGTCCGCTCGGCGATCCGCTCGGTGATCGGGAAATCCCCGGGCCCGAAGCCGAACTGCCGGCGGATGAAGGGCTGGTGGTGGATCGGGGCGAAGTACCGCTCGCACCCGATGCCGGCCGCCTGGAGCTGGGCGGCCACCGCGTCGCGGTCGGTCGCCGTCAGCGCGTCGGCCAGGCGGACCACGTAGACGAACCAGCTCGCCGAGGCCGGGTCGTGGCAGGGCGGCAGGTGGATCTCCTCGACGTCGGCCAGGGCCTCGGCGTACCAGCGGGCGACCTGGCGTCGGCGGGCGAGGATCTCGTCCAGCCGCTCCATCTGCACCACGCCCATCGCGGCCGAGAGCTCGCTGAGGCGGTAGTTGTAGCCCAGCCGCTCGTGGCTGAGCCAGCCGAGGGTGTCGCGGCCCTGGTTGCGCATCGAGCGAAGCCGCCCGGCCAGCTCGGCGTCGTCGGTGACGACCATGCCGCCCTCGCCGGTGGTGATCTGCTTGTTGGGGTAGAAGGCGAACACGCCGCAGTCGCCGAAGCTGCCGGCGGGCCGGCCGTGCAGACTCGCGCCGAGGGCCTCGCAGCAGTCCTCGATCAGGTGCAGGCCGTGGCGGCGGGCGATGGCCTCGTAGCGGTCGAAGTGCACCGGGTTGCCGAAGACCTCCACCGGCAGGATCGCCCGCGTGCGGGGCGTGATGGCGGCCGCGATGCGGTCGGGGTCGAGGTTGTAGCTCTCGGGGTCGATGTCGACGAAAACCGGGCGGACGCCCTCGTACAGCAGGCAGCCCGTGGTGGCGATGAAGCTGAACGGGGTGGTGATCACCTCGTCGCCGCTCTGCAGGTCCAGCCCGCGCACGCACAGGTGCAGGCCGCTGGTGCCGCTGTTGACGCCAACGGCGAACCGCCGGCGGGTCCGCTGGGCGACGGCCTGCTCGAAGGCCTCCAGCTGCGGGCCGATCGTCAGCCGATCGGTCTGCAGCACGGCCATCACGGCGGCTCGCTCGCGGTCGGTCAGGTCGGGTTTGGACAGCGGGATGAGCTCTGAATCGTTGGCCACGGGTTGCACCTGCACAAAAACCGGGGAACCCCTCCACCGCCGGAGGAGGAGTCGGGAATCGACGAACGCAAATCCAAAGCGGCCCGGTGCCGTGGCTACGGCGTTTGTAGCCACGTGTTGGGACCATCGAGCCAAAGCGGCGTCGCTGCCGCCGCACTCCATACGGCCCAGGTGGCGCTTGGCGCCTTGGCTGCCGGGCCTCGCTGCGCTCGACCCGGCCTACGGGCTCGGCCCGGGCTACTCGGCCGAGCCGCTGGCGGCGGGCTGGGCGGCCGGTGGTCGGCGGGTCTTGTCGACGGTGTCGGGCGGGTTGAGCGGCTCATACTCCGGCACGACCCGCTGCAGGGCCTGGACGATCTGCTGGCGGTCGGCCTCGTTGGCCAGGGCCTCCAGCTCGCCGAGGCGGGCCTGCAGGGCGTCCCAGTCCATCGGGCGAGTCCGCCAGACGCGGACCTTCTCGTGCGTGGTCGGCTCGATGTCCTCGCCCTCGATGCGCAGCTCCTCGAAGAGCTTCTCGCCAGGCCGAACGCCCGTGAAGACGATGTCGATGTCCACGCCGGGGCGGAAGCCCGACAGGGTGATCAGGTCGCGGGCGAGGTCGACGATCTTGACCGGCTCGCCCATGTCCAGCAGGAAGATCTGCCCGCCGGTGCCGGTGGCGGCGGCCTGCAGGACGAGCTGGCTGGCCTCGGGGATGGTCATGAAGTAGCGGGTCATCTCCGGGTGGGTCACGCGGACGGGCCCGCCCTCGGCGATCTGCTTCTTGAAGATCGGCACGACCGAGCCGGCCGAGCCCAGCACGTTGCCGAAGCGGACGGCCTTGTACTGCGTCGTGCAGCCCGGCCGGCCGTTGAGGGCCTGGACGTACAGTTCCGCCACGCGCTTCGTGCAGCCCATGATGCTGGAGGGGTTGACGGCCTTGTCGGTGGAAATCATGACGAATTCATCGGCCCCGGCCGCACAGGCGGCGTCGGCGACGTTGCGGGTGCCGAAGACGTTGTTCTTGATGGCCTCGCAGCTGTTGCGCTCCATCAGGGGCACGTGCTTGTGGGCGGCGGCGTGGATGACCACCTCGGGCCGGTGCAACTCGAAGACGCGGTGGATGCGCTTGCGGTCGAAGATGTCGCAGATGACCGTCGCGACGGGCAGCTGAGGCCACCGCTGGGCCAGCTCGCGCTCGATCTCGAACAGGGGGTTCTCCGCCTGCTCGACCAGGATCAGCCTCGCCGGGTCGAAGGCGGCGATCTGGCGGCACATCTCCGAGCCGATCGAGCCGCCGGCACCGGTGATGAGCACCCGCCGGCCCGCCAGGAAGCGCCCGATCGCCTGGCGGTCGAGGTTGACCACCGCCCGGCCGAGCAGGTCGTTGATGTCCACCTCGTGGATCTGGCTGACGGTGAAGCGACCGTCGATCAGCTCCGAGACGCCCGGCAGGCTGCGGAACTTCAGGTTGGCGCCCTGGCAGAGGCTCACCACCCGCCGCAGCTCCTTCTGCGAGGCCGAGGGCATGGCGATGAGCACCTCGTCGACGTCGTGCTCCTCGCAGAGGGCCTTGAGCTGGTCGGTCCGCCCCAGCACCGGCAGGCCGTGCAGGTAGAGCCCCTGCTTGGCCGGGTCGTCATCGACCAGGCCGACCACGCGGTAGCGGTCCTCCTGCATGCGGTAGATCTCGCGGATGAGCGTCTCGGCGGCGTTGCCGGCGCCCACGACGATCACCCGGCGGAGCCCCTCGGCCGCCACGGGGCGCAGCTCCTCACGGTAGAGCCGCACGCCCAGCCGGGCCGTGCAGACCAGAAAGACCGTCGCGATGAAGTCCAGCACCATCACGCCCGGCGGCATGCGGAACAAGGGCAAGCGCCCGGCCTGCATCGGGCCCCAGTCGATGCCCAGATAGATCACAAAACCAATCAGCAACGTCAGCCACGAGGCGTACAGAATCTGCGCCACGTCGCGGATGCCGGCGTACTGCCACCAGCCCCGGAAGAGCTTGGCGGCAATGAACACAGCCGTCTTGATCGCCAGGGCGAACGGCAGCATCACCAGGTACTTCTCGCCAAACCAGCGCCCCTCCATCAGCTGGGGGACGTCGAGGCGCACGAGAAAAGCCAACAGTAATGCCAGCGCAAACAAAACGTTATGTACGACGAGGTTGACCGCCAGCCGATGGCGCAGCATCAGCGGCTCCAGTCGGGCAAACAGCCCCGTCGGCTCGGGACCCGTCGCGATGTCGGTGGGTTGAGCTGGCACAGGTTCCCAGGAATAGTGGGGAATCGTCCTGGTAAAGCGTCGGCGAATACCGCTGCTCACTTTACCCAAAGCGGGGGGGGCGTTTCACGGACAAATCCATTCCGCCGCGCTAATCCCGCCCGGCCGGCAGGGCGCCCTCGACTTGGCCACTGGCCAGGCAGCCGGCCCAGAAGGCCTCAAGCCCCTCGCGCAGCAGCGGCTCGGCGTTGATCTGGGCCGCCCGGCGAAGGGCGTCGGCGGCCGCGGCGGTCTGGCCGTCGAACCACAGCACATAGCCCAGCGTGAACAGGCCGGCCGCGTCATCGGGGTTCGCCTCGAGGTGCGCGCGGAGATAACCCAGCACGGTGTCGAACTCCGCGTCGTCGGCGAAGAACGACCGCAGGGCGACCGGCGCCAGGGCCAGCTCGGGGAAGACCTCCGCCGCCCGCCGCAGGTAGTAGGCGCTCAGCGGGTACTGGTTGAGGGCGAAGCTGGCGTGGGCCAGGCTCAGCAGGCTCTCGGGGGCCTTGCGGGCGATGTCCAGGGACATCTGGAACTGGTGCTCGGCCTCGAGGTAGTCGCGCTGGCGGAAGCGGGCGTCGCCCTCGCGGAGGAACTGCCCGTAGAGCCCGCCGCCCTCGGTCGGGGCCAGGCTCGTCAACGGCCCAGCCGGCTCGACGTCCTCGGCCGCCAGGCCGAAGGCCTCGACCACCACGGAGCCCATGGCCCGCTCCACGGCCGAGAGCCGCGAAACCGTCTCAGGGTCGCCCAGCGTGTTCGTCGGGCCGCTCAGCGCCCCCTCGCCCAGGCCGCCCAGCGAGCTGCCGCCCCCGCCCACGTCGACAGCGAGGTTGGGGCCCTGGGGCTGGTAGATCACCTGGCTGCCGGCGGGGCCGCCGCCCAGCACGCCCCGCAGACTGCCGCCCATCGGGCTGGCGGCCGCGGAAGCTCGGCCCCGGCTGATCGTGTACGAGCCGGCCGAGAGGGATTGGCTCAGCACGCCACCGCCCCCGCCGCCCCGCCGTCCGGTGGCCCCCAGGCCGTAGGAGTACCGCTGGAAGGTCCCGACGCCGAAGCTGGGGTTGTGGCCCGGACGGTTCATGTAGCCCACGCCCAGCGACCCCCGGGCCTGCCCGCGGGCCTCGCCCGCCAGCAGCCCCAGGAGGCTCAGCGCCAGGATGAGCGACAGGTGGGGTCTCATCGCATTCATTATAGCGATTATAGCGGGACAGGCCCCAGGTAGGAACCCCTTGCGCCTGCATTGGATTCCGCCGCCCTGGGCCCCACGACGGGTGCCGTGGCTACGGCGTTCGCAGCCACGTCTTGCAGCCACTGCCTTTGAGGGCCTCAAGCCAAAGCGGCGTCCAGGCCGCCGCACTCCATATTGCGCTCGCGCCCTGGGCCTCCGTTGGTGGATATGACTGACGATTCGATGCCGGAAGACGTGGCTACAAACGCCGTGAGCCTATCCGACAATTCGGGGCCACGGCAAACCGGTGGAGCCGACCGAGCCCGGCCCGGCCGGTTCGGAGCCCCGAAGGGGCGCCAGTTTTTAGCCGGGGGCGTAAGCCCCCGGAAT
>JAWLCG010000012.1:0-29919 GCA_041687295.1 Phycisphaerae bacterium
CCGCCGGGCCCCGACCCTGTTCCGCCGAACGGGCACGGAGTTCCTCTACCAGCTGGCCACTCAGCCGTGGCGCTGGCGGAGGCAGATCGTCTACTTTCCCTATGTCGCCAGCGTCCTCAAGGAGACGCTGCTGGGCCCCCGCCGCCAGGCGGGCAGCGCCCATTGAGTCGCCCGTCGCACGGGCGTCCCACATTCCGGCAAGGGTGACCCGCCGGGGGGACGCGGCATAAGATACGGGGGACGTGACCGCACCCGGGGCTAAACGTAGGCCCCGCCGCGGGACTGTCAGCCGGGCCGAACGCGCCTGGCCCTATGCAAGATGCAGGCAGGGGGAGTCGTCGCATGTTCCGGTGGAGAACCCGCAACGGAGGGCCCGTATCGCGCGAGCCGTCCCGGGCCTCCCGGACAGCACGAACCGCCCCCGCCACCCCGCACCGGTCGGCCCCTACCCACGGAGGATAGCATGAGTCAGTCTTCACAAGGCTCTGATCCGCTGGTCCCCTCGGACGGCGGGGAAAACGCGCGTCCCATCGCTCGGCGCCCACACGGGGCGCTGGGGCCCCTGGGCCCCGACGCCGGCGACCCGCTGGACGGCTACCCCCTGGACGAGCAGGACCAGCCCAGCCCCTACTCGCCCGGCAGGCTCTGGCGCTACAAATGGTCGATCCTGATCGTCGCGCTGCTGGTGGCCGGGATCGCCTCAGCCGCCATCTGGACGCTGCTGGAGCCTATGTACACCGTGCGGGCAGAGATCCGGGTTCGCCCCATCATTCCCCGCCTGGTGTTCGCCACCGACGACAACGGGGCGATCCCCTTCTACCAGTCGTTCCTGAACACGCAGGTGTCCGTGCTGCGCAGCCCCACGGTGCTGCGCCGCGTCCTGGATGAGCCCGCCGTCCAGCAGACCCAGTGGTACCGCGACGAGCAGGCCCGCCGCGAGAGCCTCGGCCCCCCGCCGGCTGAGCGGCTGCTGGCGGTGATGACGGCGATGCCCCGGCCCAAGACCGAGGTGATCGACGTGGCCTTTGAGACGCGCCACCCCCTCGACGGGGCGACGATCGTCAACGCCATGCTCGACCACTACATCCTCTACTCGCAGGAGATCTCCGACGAGACGCGGGACATGCTCTACCGCAAGCTCGTGGAGGAGGCCGAGGCCCTCGAAAACGAGATCGCCGGGCGCGAGCAGCGGGCGGCCGGCCTGCGACGCGAGCTGGGCAGCAATGTGCCCGAGGAGCTCGTCGCGGCCCGGCGGGTCCGGCTGGACGAGACACAGGCCCAACTGGGCATCGTCCGTCGGCAGATCGCCCTGCTGGACTGGCAGGTGGGCGAGCTGGATAAGCTGCTGGTCCCGGCCAAGGAGAACGGTGACGCCGCCCCCGCCGACGCCGAGGCCCAGACGGCCAGCTACCAGGGCGACCCGGAGTGGCAGCGGCTCAACCTCGAGCTGCGCAACGCCCGCTACCAGTACGACGTCGACTCGGCAAACCTGGGCGACTCGCACCCCCGCCAGGTCGAGCTGCGCAAGCGGATCGAATTTCTCACCAGCCTGCTCGCCGAGCGCCAGCAGCTGCTGGACGGCCAGTGGGCGGCCGTGCCCGGGTCGATCGGCCAAGCCGGTGCCCCCAGCCTGCCGCTGAAGCTCCAGGAGCTGCGGTCGCAGCTGGCGCTGGCCCAGAAGGAGCGCGAGCTGCTCGAGGCGGAGGTCGACCGCGAGCTGGATGGCTGGCTGCGGACCTTCGACAGTGCCGAAACGCTCGCCCGCGAAAACACCCAGATCGCCCGCAAGCGCGAGGTCTACGACGCCGTCCAGAGCCGCCTGGAGCAGAAGCGGATGGAACGCAACGTCCCCGGCGCCATCGATGTCCTCAGCCGGGCCGTGCCACCCATCAAGGCCAGCAGCGACCGGCGGATCCTCTTCACCGCCCTGGCCGTGCTGCTGGGGCTGAGCCTGGGCGTGGGCCAAGCCCTGCTGCGCTCCAGCGGCAACGAGACGATCTTCGAGGCCGAGGACATCAGCCCCGACTGGCGCCTGCCGATGCTGGGGCAGATCCCCCTGCTGGCCGGCGAGACGGCCCGCTCGAGCCTGGACGAGGACCCGGTGCTCAAGGAGTGCATCCGGATGGTCCGCACGGCCCTGCTGCAGCGGGCCGGTGGGCCCGAGGGCTTCGCCGTGCTCATCACCAGCGCCGACCCGGGCACGGGCAAGACCAGCGTCTCGCTGATGCTGGCCCGCAGCCTGGCGCGGTGCGGCAAGAAGGTGCTGCTGGTCGACGCCGACGTCCGCACGGCGAGTCTGTCGCGGCAGTTCGGGCTCGAGGGCGAGCCGGGGCTGCTGGCGGCGCTGTCGGCGGGCGGCAAGGGCAACGGGGCGGTCGGCATCGACGTCGGGCAAGGCGAGTTCCGCCTGCTGCCGGCCGGGCGGATCGAGAGCGACGGCCAGATGGAGCTCATCGCCAACGGCGCCTTCAGCCGGTGCCTCCAGCGGTGGCGCCAGCAGTACGACATCGTCCTGCTGGACAGCCCGCCGGTGCTGGCGACCGCCGACGCGCAGATCCTCGCCCAGCAGGCCGACGGCACGGTCATGGTCGTCCGCGAGGGCCACAGCCGGCGCGGAGAGGTCTTCGGGGCGATGGCGCAGCTCAGCACCGCCGGCGAGCGGTTCTGGGGCACGGTGTTCATCGGCTCCAACAGCCGCCGACCCAGCTATCGCTACCGGTACGGATACAACTACGGCTACGGCGGGCAGGGGTAGATCACTTTGCCCATCGGACGTGCGGATGCGTTGTGCCGCGTCAGGAAGGGCCCGACCGAGATGCCCACGGACGGCAATCCGTAGGCTTGGGCGGCAGACGTCTTGGCAACCCGCAGGCAACCGCAAAGCAGTCTGTGTGCAGCGGTCGCGATGGATGGCCGCGGCACGGGCTGAGCGTGGCGATTGGCCGGGCTTGGTCAGGGAAGGAAGTTGGCATGATTGAGTTGACACCGGAGCTGGCGGCGGGGCTGGACGTAGCGGCCATGGCGGCCCGGCTGCGGGAGATCGCCCTGCGAGTCCTGCCACGGATGTATCGGCCCGAGCAACGGAGCTTTGCGTTTCGCCTGCGGGCGACGCCGGACGGCACGGTGCTGGAGGGCGACAGCCGGCGGTACACGGCCACGGTGCTGATCGGCCTGGCCGGCGAGAGCGAGCTGGCCATCGGCCAGGCGCTGGTCGGCCAGAGCCGCCGGGAGGTGTGCGACCGACTGCTGGACGCCCTGCAGGACATGGCTGATCCTGGCGAGGTCGCCCTGACGCTCTGGGCGGCCCGGGCCCTGGGGCATGCCCGGGCCGAGCTGGCCCTGCGGCGGCTCCGCCAGATGCAGCTCGATCGCCGGGCGGGCACCACGGTGGAGCTGGCCTGGTCGCTGTCGGCGTTGTGCGTGCCCGGCGAGGCCCCCACCGATCGCCCGCTGGCCGATGCCCTCGCCCGCCGGCTGCTGGCGAGCTTCTCGCCCGAGACGGGCCTGTTCGCCCATTGGGTGGACGGTTCGCAACGGCCCTGGCTGCGCGGGCACGTCGCCTGCTTCGCCGACGCGGTCTACCCCACGCAGGCCCTGAGCTACCACGCCCGGGCCAGCGGGGACGAACGCTCCCGCCAGGCCTGCCGCCGCTGCGCCGAAACGATGGTCGCCCTGCAGGGCCCGGCCGGCCAGTGGTGGTGGCACTTCGACGTCCGCACCGGGCGCGTCGTCGAGGGCTACCCCGTCTACGCCGTCCATCAGGACAGCATGGCCCCGATGGCCCTGCAGGCCGCCAGCGCCGCCACCGGCGTCGACCACGGCCGGGCTATCGCGGCGGGCCTGGCGTGGCTGGAGCACGCGCCGGAGATCGACGGCTCGCTGATCGACGCCGAGCGGGACGTCATCTGGCGCAAGGTCGCCCGCCGGGAGCCCCGCAAGCTCTCCCGCGGCCTGCAGGCCCTGTCGACGCGCCTCGTGCCGGGCCTGCGCATGCCCGTGGGGGCGCTGCTTCGGCCCGTGGCCATCGACTTCGAGAGCCGCCCCTACCACATGGGCTGGATCCTCCACGCCTGGCCCGCCGGCGCGGGGCGAAAGGAGAAGGGCTCGGCATGATTCGTCTGGGCGTGCTCTCACTGATCGTCGCGGGCCTGGTGGTCTACGCCTGGAAGGACTGGTTCCGCAGCCTCTGCGGCCTGATCGTCCTGATGGGCGTCCTCGAGCACCCCGACATGCCCCGCAGCATCCTGGGCGTCCAGGGGCTCAACCCCTGGAACCTGCTGATGGTGGGCATCGTCGTGGCTTGGCTGGCCCAGTTCCGCCAGAAGCGGATGCCGCTGGACCTGCCCCGCCCGATCGGGCCGCTGCTGGGAGTCTACATCCTGGTGATCCTGGTCGGCGTGGCGCGGGCGATGGCCCATGAGGGCCCCTACCGCGTGCCGATGTCCCATCTGATCGTCAACGACCTGATCAACACGCTCAAGTGGGTCCTGCCGGCGGTGCTGCTGTTCCACGGCTGCCGGACGCGCAAGCAGCTGGCCTGGGCGTCGCTGTCGATCCTGGCGATGTACGCCCTGCTGTCGGTACAGGTGATCCGGGCGGTCCGCCCCGAGGCGCTCATCGACGCCGACTACCTGGGCGACGTCCGCCAGAAGATCGACCATCGCATCGGCCTGCACGCGTCGGACCTCTCGACCATACTGGGCGGGGCGACCTGGGGGTTCCTGGCCGTCCTGTCGGCCATGCGGACCCGCTGGCAGAAGCTGCTCATGGCTGGCGGCAGCGCCCTGTGCATCTACGGGCAGGCCCTCACCGGCGGGCGGGCGGGGTTTCTGGCCTTCGGCGTGACCGGCCTGGTGATGTGCGCCCTCCGCTGGCGCAAGGCCCTGCTGCTGGCCCCGATCCTGCCGCTGGTGGTGGCAGCGGCCTTCCCGGCGGCCCTGGACCGCTTCACCGAGGGCTTCGGCGAGACCAGCGTCACCGGCCAGCAGTTCACCGACGACATGGCCATCACCTCCGGCCGAACCGCCTACTGGCCGCTGGTGATCAAGAAGATCGGCGAGAGGCCCCTGCTGGGCTACGGCACCGAGGGCTTCTGGCGGACGGGCCTGGCCGCCTACGTGGCCGACCAGTTCAACGACCCGGTCGGCTGGCCCCACAGCGCGTACCTGGAGTGGCTGATGGATCACGGGCTGGTGGGCTTTCTGCCGGTGATGGCCTTCTATGGGATTGCGGTCTTCTGGTCGGCCCGGCTGTTCCATCGCGGGCCCGACCCCTGGTTGCGGGCGGCGGGGGGCCTGGCCTTGTCGGCCATACTGGCCCAGCTGGTCGCCGGCATCGGCAGCCAGCACTTCTACCCGCTCGAAGGCAACGTGGCGATGTGGGCTTCGATGTTCCTGATGTTCCGGGCGCACGTGGCGGCCCGGCACGTGCCGGCGGGCCAGGTGGTCGCGGCCCGGGCGCACGTCGGACGTCGTCGGCGACGGGGTGGGCCGGCCCGGCTGGCGGGCCCGGCTCGGGCCTGAGACAGCCCGGCAAGGAGGAAATGGTGACGGACCTCGTGTACATCATGTCGCCCAGCTACTCCGGGTCGACGCTGCTGACGTTCCTGCTGGCGACGCACCCGTCGATCGCCACCATCGGCGAGCTCAAGGCCACCGCCATGGGCGACGTCGAGACCTACAGCTGCTCCTGCGGGCGGCTGATCCGCCAGTGTCCCTTCTGGCAGCAGGTGACTGACGCGTTCGCCCAGCGGGGCGTGCCCTTCGACGTGGCCGACTTCGGCACCGACCTGCGCGTGCTCGACCAGCCCTTCGCCAACCGCGTCCTGCGGGCCCGCGTGCGGGGCCGGCCCTTCGAGCTGGCGCGCTCGGCGGCCATGGGACTGCTGCCCGCCTGCCGCGACAATCTCGACCGCGTCATCGAGAAGAACCGCCTGTTCATCGACATCGTCCGCCAGATCCGCCACGCGCCGGTCTTCCTGGACAGCTCCAAGGACCCGGTGCGCCTGCGATACCTCTGGCAAGCGGGCCATTGGGACACCAAGGTGATCTACCTCGTCCGCGACGGGCGGGGCACGGCCTGCTCGTTCATGCGCCACCACAACATCGGCATGCGTCAGGCCGCCCAGGAGTGGCGCGACGCGCACGAGGAGTGCCAAATCATGCTCGCCCGGCTGCCCCGGGCGTCGTGGATGCAGCTGCGCTACGAGGACCTCTGCCGCCAGCCCGACGCTCAGCTCGACGCGGTGCTGGAGTTTCTGGGCCTGGAGCCCGGCCAGGCCAACAAGGACTTCCGGGCCGTGGAGAACCACATATTGGGCAACTACATGCGCCTCAGCTCATCCTCAGAGATCCGCCTGGATCTGCGATGGCAGACGACGCTGGGGGCCCAGGAGTACGCGGAGTTCCAGGAGATCGCCGGCGCCCTGAACCGGCAGTACGGGTATGAGTAGAGCCTCCAGCGGACAGCGTGAAATCAGCGTCGAGGACCGACCCGCCCAGAGGCCGGCTCCCAAGGCGCGGGGCCCGTCGCTGCTGGTCAACACCTGCAGCAACTGGGCCGCCCTGGGCGTCACGGTGCTGGCGGGGTTCTTTCTGACGCCCTACGTCATCGCCAACGTCGGCAAGAGCAGCTACGGCATCTGGACGCTGGTCGGCTCGATCATCGGCTACTACGGCATGCTCGACCTGGGCATCGGGGCGGCCGTCGGGCGCTACGTGGCGTACTTTCACGGCCAGGGGGACCAGAAGAGCCTCGACGAGACCGTCAGCACCTCGCTGGGCATCTTCGCGGGCATGGGCCTGGTGGTGCTGGGGCTGGGGTTCGTGCTGCCGGGGCCGTTGGTAGACTTCTTCAACCTCCAGGGCCAGCGGGCGGCCGATTTCCGCCTGCTGATCCTGCTGATGAGCGTGAGCCTGGCGATCCAGTTCCCTGGCAAGGTCTTCCGGGGGGCCCTGCGAGCCCACGAGTACCTGCTGTCGGCCAATCTGATCGTGATCCTCACCACCCTGGGCCGGGTGGGCCTGATGGTGTACCTGTTCAGCCTGGGCTGGAAGCTGCGGGCGGTGGCCGTGGCCACCCTCGCCGCCGACGTGGCCGGCGTGGTGCTGCACATGGCGATGTGCCGCTACCGGCTGGGGCACCTGCGGATCCGCCCGAGCCTGTTTCGCGGTTCGATGGTCCGCCAGCTGCTGAGCTTCGGCGGCGTGACGATGTTCATCGTGATGGCCGACACAATCCGCTTCAGCATCGACTCGGCCGTCATCGGGCGGTTCCGCGGCATGGAGGCGGTGGCGGTCTACTCCATCGCGGCCATGCTGATCAAGTACTTCTACCGCGTCATCCACCACGGCAACAACGCCCTGTGGCCGCGGCTGTGCAAGCTGGAGGGCGCAGGCGACCGCGAAGAGATGCGGCGGATCCTGCTCAAGGCGATGTGGGTCTGGGCAGGCCTGGGCACGCTGATCGCCGGCGGCCTGATCGTGGTGGGCCGGCCCTTCATCGCCCTGTGGGTCGGGCCGGACTTCCGCGAGGCCTACCCGCTGCTGGTGATCCTGACGTTGGCGGCGTGCACGGACCTGGTGCAGGCACCGGCCGTCAGTGTGCTGTACGCCCTGAACCGCCGGCGGGTCTTCGCCGGCCTGCTGGCAATCGAGGCCCTGGCCAACCTCGGCCTGAGCCTGCTGCTGGTGGGCCCGCTGGGGATTCTGGGCGTGGCGTTGGGCACGGCCATTCCCATGGCGATCCTGAAGCTGCTGGTCTTCCCAGCCCACCTCGCTCGAATGGCGGGGGTGCCCTTGAGGGCCTACTACGCCCGCCTGCTCGCATGCGTCGGGGCGGTGGCCGCCATTGCCCTGCTGAGTTGGGGCGGCCAGGCGCTCTGGGGCGGCTGACGGCTCAGCAGAGGTGGGCACGGCCGGCGGCGATGGGGACTCTGAAGCGCCTGGGGGACGGCCATCGACGGATGGAACAGCATGAGTGAACAACCCAGTTTCTCGGTGATCATCCCCGCCTACAACAGCCACTCCACGCTTGCCCGGGCGATCGACAGCGTCTTGGCCCAGACCCTGCCCGCGCTGGAGGTGCTGGTGGTGGACGATGGCTCGACGGACGACACGCGAGCCATCGCGGAGGGCTACGGCCCGCCCGTGCGGTGCATTCACAAGCCGAACGGAGGCGTCGCCTCGGCCCGCAACCGTGGCATCCGCGAGGCCCGGGGCGATTGGGTCGCGCTGCTGGATGCCGACGACGTCTGGCTGCCCCACAAGCTTCAGGAGCAGTGGGACGCCCTGCAGCGTGCGCCGGGCGTGGGGTGGGCCGCCTGCCGGCACGACATCATTCGCGACGGCCGACGCTGGAGGCAGCCGATCCGCCCCAAACTGCAGGCGGAGATCGCCCGCAATGGGACGGTGCCCTCCTTTAATAGCATGCATCGGCTGCCGTTCCAGACCAGCGGACTGGTCGTCCGGCGCGACTTACTGCACGAGGTGGGGCTGTTCCAGGAATGGATGCGGGTGGCCGACGATCGCGACCTGATGTGGCGGATCGCCCTGCGTCAGCCCCGGGTCGCCTACACGACCCGCGTGAGCCACGAGTACCGCTGCGACACTCCGGGCAGCCTGACCAAACAGCCCGCCGTCCGCCGTGAGGAAGTGCTACAGAGCCTGTGCAACGTCCTACGGGAAGCTGAGCGGCTCAGCCCGGAGGCAAGGGAGAGCTTCTATCCGGTCGGGCGGGGGCAGGCCTACAACCTGATGCTCCGCCTTGCCGGCAAGGACCTCCCCATCAGCCCGGAGGTGAGACGGGACGCCCTGGCGGCATTTCGCCTGAACCGGTGGCAACAGGCAACGCTGTGGGTGGTGAGGGCCCTGCCGGTGCCGCTGGGGCGGCGTCTGGCCGACTGGATCTGCTGGTGCCGCGTGCGCCATCGAATGCCCCAGGCCCGGCCGGTGGCAGATCGGTCGTAGCTTTCCATGGGAACCCCCTCCAGTCACGGCGGCAGACAAACAGGTCCGCCACGGGGGAGGCAGCATTGTCATGGCCCGTCGCTCCGGCAAGTCCGGCATGGGGTGCGGGACACAGTCAACGCAAGGCGTAGAATCGGGAGCTGACGCACGAGGCCAGTATGGATTCCACCCCACGCATTTCTGCCGTTATTCCAGCCTATAATGCAGAAGACTTCCTGTCCCGAGCGATCGAAAGCGTACTGGCCCAGACTCTGCCGGTAGCCGAACTGATCGTGGTGGATGACGGATCCACCGATGCCACCTCCCGGGTCGCCGAAGGCTTCGGCGGGCCCGTACGCTGCATCCGGCAGAGCAACCAGGGGGTCTCCGCCGCCCGCAACTGCGGCATCCGCCAAGCCCGCGGGGACTGGATCGCCTTTCTGGACGCCGACGACGAGTGGCTCCCCCACAAGAACCAGATGCAATGGGAGCAGTTGCAGCGGACGCAGGGCATCGACTGGTGCTGTTGCAGCCACGAGGTCATCCGCGACGGGCGACGGTGGGAGTACGCCATTCCGCCCCACATGCGGGAGCCATTGGGGAAGAGGGAGCTGGTGCCTTATTTCACGGCCGCCCTCTATCTGCCCATTCAGACCAGCGGCCTGATCATCAGCAAGCGTCTGCTTACCCAGGTGGGCCTCTTCCGGGACCCGATGCGCTTTGGCGAGGACAGAGACCTGATGTGGCGCATCGCCATGCAGCAGCCGCTGCTGGCGTACTCGCCGAGGGTCGGACACCGGTACTACTGCGACCCGTCCGCCAGCCTGACCCGAACCCGGGAGCGGGAGGTCATGGTGCAGATCCTGTGCGATAACCTGCGCCGGGCCGAGTCGATGGGGCCCGAGGTGTACCGGTCGTTCTTCCCATTCGCTCGAACGGTGGCCCACAATCTCATGATCCGGGCCGCCGGCGGCGCGATCCGCATCGACAAGGACCGGCTGTGCGAGGCCATGAAGGCATTCCCGCCTGACCGCCGGCTCCGGATGCTCCTGCGGATCCTGGAGTGTCTGCCCACCCCGCTGTCCCGGCGGGTCGCGAATCGGTTGTGCTGGCAGCACGTTTGGCCCCGCCCCCCCCAGCCCGTCTACGTCGGCGAGGGCATGCGCACCCGGAATGCTCATGGCGTCATAGAGGAGACATCACAGCCATGATCCCCAATCTGCTCGACAAGGACAACACGGATCACACCGTGAAGCCGGTCGATTACATCTACATCGTTGCCCGGGGCCATTCGGGCTCCACGCTGCTGGAGCTGCTGCTCAACGGCCATCCGCAGGTCGCCGCCATGGGCGAGATCGCCAAGCTCTCGCTGCAGTTCGGGCAGGACATCCGGCCCTGGCTGGGCCGGTGCAGCTGCGGCGAAAGGCCCGGCGACTGCCCCGTCTGGAGCCGCATCGCCGCGGACGTCCGCGAACAGTTCGGCGTGGACCTGGTGAACGACCCGTTCGGCTTCCGCGTTTCGCCGGTGGGCCTGGAGGAGGACTACGGCCTCACGGCCCCGGTGCACTGGCTGGTGCACCACAACCACCAGTTCTGGCGCTACGCCGCCGGCCGACAGCTGCCGCTGTTGCGGCACGGGGCGTTCCTGGCGACCCGCCATCGCCGCTGGGCGGCCAACCGCTTCTTCGTGGCCGACCGCTTCCGCCAGCTGCACCACGCCCAGGCCGTCGTGGACAACTCCAAGGACCCCGTGGGCCTGTGGGACCTCTACGAGCACCGGCCCGCGGGCACACGGGTGATCTTCCTGACCCGCGGCGTGCCTGGCTCGGTCTGGTCACGCGTCAAGCGCGAACGCCAGAGCATCGCCACCGCCGCTCGCGAGTGGATGCGGGTCAACGAGCGGACGCTTCGGCTGCTGCAGCGGCTGCCGGCCGAGCACTGGCGGCACGTCCGCTACGAGGACCTCTGCGCCGACCCGCAGGGCCTGCTGGAGGGGCTCTGCCGGTTCCTGGGCCTCAAGTTCGACCCGGCCATGCTGGACCTGGGCGTCAAGGACCAGCACACCATCGGGGGCAATCTCATCCGCCGCTCGCCCATCGTGGCCATCCGCGAGGACACCGCCTGGAAGGAGAACCTCTCGCCGGACGACCTGCGCCAGATCGACCGCATCGCCGGCGCGACGGCCCGCAAGCTCGGCTATGAGTAACCGTCCAGGCAGGAGGGAGCTTTGGGAATGAGTCTGAATGTCTGCTTCATCTGCCCCGACGGGTACGGGGCGATCGACCCGGCCGCCAGCGGGCACATCGGCGGCGCGGAGGTCCAGGTGGGCATCCTCGCCCTGGAGATGGCCCGCCGGGGACACCGGGTGTCCTTCGTCAGCCTCGATCACGGCCAGGCCGACGGCGCGACCGTCAACGGCGTGCGCGCCTTCGCCACCTGCCGGCCGGAGGCGGGCCTGCCGGGCCTGCGGTTCCTCCACCCGCGATGGACGGGACTCCGCAAGGCCCTGGCCCGCGCCGACGCCGATCTCTACATCCACGCCAGCGCCGACGCCGTCACCGGCCAGGCCCTGCACTGGTGCCGCCGCAATGGCCGGCGGTTCGTGTTCGCCTCGGCCTCCAACGCCGACTGCACCGAGCCGCTGATCAACCTGCACACCCGCCGCGACCGCGGGCTCTACCGTTACGGCCTGCGCCACGCCGACGCCGTCATCGCCCAGACCCGCGACCAACAGCGAATGCTCCAGGAGCATTTCGGCCGACAGTCCGTCCTGATTCCCTACTGCTGCCCCGACGGCGACTACCGGCCCCGCACCGCCCCCGGCGAGCCCCGGGTGCTGTGGGTGGGCCGATTCAGCGCCGAAAAACGCCTCGAGGTCCTGCTGGACCTCGCCGAGCGGCTGCCGCAGGTCGCCTTCGACGTCGTCGGCGACGCCAACCGTCCCACCGACTACTCCGAGGGCCTCAAGGCCCGCTCGGCCCGGCTGGCCAACGTCACCCTCCACGGTCGGCTGGCCCAGGCCCAGGTCCAGACCTTCTACCCCCGTGCGACGGCCCTGGCCTGCACCAGCGCGTGGGAGGGCTTCCCCAACGTCTTTCTGGAGAGCTGGCGGGCGGGTCTGCCCATCGTCTCCACGGTCGATCCGGACAACCTCATCGCCACGCACCGCCTGGGCGGCGTGGCCACCGACGTGGCCGGCCTGCAGAGCCACGTCGAGGCCCTCGCCGGCGATGACGAGAACTGGCGTGCCTGTTCGCATCGGGCGCGCGAATACTACGAGGGACACCACACCACCGGCCGGGCCGCTCGGCTCTACGAGCAGCTGCTGGAGAACCTGCTGGCCCAGTCGATGTAGCGATACGCAAGGATGGCGGTATGAGGGAGAAGCTCCGAGTCGCGATGTTCAGCCGGGTGCCCCGCCGGGCCGACTCGCCGCGCGGTGGCGTCGAGAGCGTCACCGTGGCCCTGGCCCAGCAGCTCGGGGCGACCGAGGGCGTCGATCTGCACCTGGTGACGCTGGAGCGGGGGCTCTCGGCCGCGGTGGTCGAGCCCTTCGGCCCGGCGACGGTGCATCGGCTGCCGGGGTCACGCTGGCCCCACGTGCTGGACATCCTGGTCGGGCCGGGCCACTGGCGGCTGCGGCGATATCTGCGGCAGCTGGCGCCCGACGTGGTGCACTTCCAGGAGTACCATGGCCTGACGATCGGTCAGCTGGACGTGCCGCACGTCTACACACTGCACGGGTTCGACCACGCGAACATCCCCGCCGACGGGGGCCGAATGGCCTGGCTGCGGGCGCCACTGTGGCGTTGCGTCGAAGCCTACGGTCTGGCCCGCCAGCGGTACATGGTCTCGATCTCGCCCTACGTCCGGGAGGAGATCGAGCCGCTCACGCCGGCGTGGATCTTCGAGATCGACAACCCACTGGTGCCGGCCTTTTTCGACGTGAAGCGGGCCGAGGTGCCCGGGCGGGTGTTCTTCGCGGGCTGGATCTCGTCTCGGAAGAACCCGCTGACGCTGGTGAAGGCCTTCGCCCGCATCGCCCCCGAGTTGCCTGAGGCCCACCTGCACATCGCCGGCGAGGCCAAGAACCAGGACGCCGCCTACGCCGCCGCCCTCCGCCAAACCATTGCCGCCCACGGTTTGGGCGGGCGCGTGACGCTGCTGGGCCGGGTCAGCCAGGACGAGATCCGCCGCCAGCTCGGGCAGGCGTCGGTGTTCGTCCTGCCGTCGCTGCAGGAGAACTCGCCGATGGCCATTGCTGAGGCCATGGCCGTAGGCGTGCCGGTCATCTCATCCAACCGCTGCGGCATGCCGTACATGATCCGCGAGGGCGAGACGGGCTTCCTGCTGGACCCCGAGGACGTTTCGGCCCTGGCCGACCGTCTGGCGGCGCTGCTGGCCGATGCCCCCCGTCGCCGGGCCATGGGCCAGGCCGCCCGCGAAGACGCGGTCGAGCGGTTCCACCCCCGCGCGGTGGCCGACCGAACGCTGGAGGCCTACCGCACCATGCTGCGCGAGGCCGCACAGGGCCTGGCCTCGCCACCGGTTGCCGCTCCACGCACCTGAAGACCGCGGAGAACGCCGCCATGATCCGCCTGTTCGGTTTGAGCCCCGGACCGCTGTCCCCCGCCGCCGGTCTCCATGACCGACGTGCAGGAGGCCCACCCCTGAACCCCACCGCTCTGACAACCGAGACCGCCGCCGGGCCGGGCCCGGCCATCGCCCTGGAGGCCTACCCCCAGGGCTGCTCGGCCATGCTGGCCGTCTGCAGCGACCTCGACCAGACGCCCGACGCCCGGACCTACCTCGACATCGCCCGCTTCCTGAACACCCGCGAGCTGACCGCCCTGGGCCCCGGCGTGGGCCTGGAGGTGGGCAACAGCGTCTACTTTGACATGCCCCCCGACCAGTTCGCGTGGCACACCACCGACGACGCGGGCCGGCAGATGCTCTGTGCCCTGATGGCCAGCGGCCACGTCGACGTGCTACACTCGTTCGGGGACTTCGTCCACGATCGCCGCGACGCCGCCCGCTGGCTCGAGACGCTCCAGCGACACAACTGCCGCCTGCAGGTGTGGGTGGACCACTCCAAGGCCCCCACCAACTTCGGGCCCGACATCATGGCCGGCGCCGGCGACGTACCCCGCGCCCGGGCCTACCACGCCGACCTGACGACGCAGTACGGCATCCGCTACGTGTGGCGCGGGCGCACCACCGGCGTGCTGGGCCAGGACGTCCCGCTGACCGGCTCCACGCTGCTGGGCCAGTTCCATGCGGGCCGCCCCCTGCAGTCGGCGCGGACGCTGGCCAAGGAGGCCGTCAAGATCCGCCTGGGCCGTCGCGGCCGGCCCCGCTGGCAGATGCATGCCCTCAACGCGGTGCTCCGCCCCAGCACGCTGCGCGACGGTCGGCCCGTCTGGGAGTTCCTCCGCAGCGACCCTTACTGGGGCGGCCAGAGCGTCGTGGAGAAGGCCTGGGGCGTGCCGGCCGTGCTGAACCGCCAGAACCTCGACCGGCTCGTCGAGCGGCGCGGCGTCTGGGTGTGGTACACGCACCTGGGCAAGGCCCACGACCCGGCCGAGCCGCTGACTCCAGCGGCCCGGGCCGCCTTCGCGACGCTGGCCGAGTATCGCGACGCGGGCAAGGTCTTCGTCACCACGACCCACCGGCTGCTGCGGTACCTGACGGTGCGGGACAACCTTCGCCCCCACGTCCGATGGCAGGGCGAGACGCTGCACCTGCGCCTGGCGGCCGTGGAAGACCCGGTGGTGGGCCGATACGCGCCGACGGTCGAGGACGTCCAGGGCCTGTGCCTGCACGTGCCCCGGGCGGACCGGGTGGCGGTGGAGCTGGCCGACGGCACGCCGATCGAGGCCGACGTAACCCCGACGGGCGAGGGCCTGCGGGTATCGCTGCCGTGGCGGCCTTTGGTGTTTCCGCCGATTGGGCGGTAACGGTGAACTCAGGGACGATCATCGACGGGGGTCAGGAATGTTGCGCAGCTGGATGGCGAGGGTCGCGCTGGCGGGGCTCTACGGGGCGGCCTGGACAGGCGCTCTGCTGGGCCGGTGTCTGCCCCACGGGCCCTGGCGGCCGACGGGGCGGATCCTGGTGACCGGGACCTTCCACAACCCCAACTGGTACTTCTCGCACATCCGCCCACTGGCCCGCAGCGGCCTGCGCGAGGTGGTGCTGGTGGTCGACGAGCCCCAGCAGCCGATCGAGCGGGTGCGATTCGTCTGCCCCCCCCGGTGGCTGGCCCGTTTGATCGGGCGGGCGGGGGCCAAGGCTATCTGGCTGATTGGGGCGGGCTTGCGCTACCGAGCCGACCTGTACATGGGGTATACTGTCCTGCCGGGCGCCTGCTCGGCCCTGGTGGCGGCGCGGCTGATGGGTCGGCCTGCGTGCTATCAGATGACCGGCGGCCCCGTGGAGATCGAGGGCGGCGGCGTACAGAAGGAAGGCCCCGTCACGCGGAGCCTGGGCCGGTCCAGCCCGCTGCTGGAAAGGCTGGCCGTGGCGGTGGTGCGGCAGTTCGACCTGGTCGTCGTCCGCGGCGGCCGGGCGAGGCAGTTCCTGTACGAGCGGCACCTCAACGGCAGCGTGGCGATCATCACCGGCAGCATCGCCCCGCCGGCCCCGGCCAACGGCCTGGCACGCGACATCGACCTGATCTACGTGGGCCGGCTGGCCGGGGTCAAGCAGCCCTGGCAGGTGCTGGAGGTGGTCTCGGCCGTGCGGCGGCAGAAGCCTGACGTGCGGGCCGTCATCGTGGGCGACGGGCCCCTGCTGGCCGAGCTGCACGAGCAGGCCCGCCAGATGGAGCTGCAGGACAACGTGGAGTTCCTCGGCCAGCGGGGCGACGTGGAGGCCCTGCTGGCGCGGTCGAAGGTCTTTTTGCTGACCAGCCGCTCCGAGGGTCTCTCGATCGCCATGGCCGAGGCGATGGCGGCCGGGGCCGTGCCAGTCGTCGCCGACGTGGGCGAGCTGGCGACGCTGGTCTGGCCGGGGCGGACAGGATACCTGATCCGGCCCAACCACATCAGCGAGTACGCCGAGCACGTTCTGGAGCTGCTGGACGACGCCGGCGCCTGGGCCCGCTGCTCGGCGGCGGCCCGGCAGCTGGCGGTCGAGTCCTGTGGTCTGCAGGCCGTCGCCCGGCGCTGGCAGAGCCATCTGACCGACGTGATCGACCGATCGGCCCGCCCCCGGACCAGGCCGCGCCGGGGCCAACCCGCCAGGGCCCGCGCCCCGGCCTGGGCGACCGGGGCCGTCGAGCCACCGGCCGTGCCCGATCGGCCCGTGAGTGTGTGACGAGGAGAGCCGTGGCGCATGTTCTGACCAATGCCCGCGTCGCTGTGGTGACCGGCCCAGGCCATTACGGGGGCCCCGCGCCCTACGGGCCTGAGGAGCCCTACCCCGAATACCCCTGGCCGGTGCAGACGATCCAGGACGGCGCCAACCCCGCCTACGAGGCGGTGCGGCAGGCGCTTCGACTGCTGGATCTGGACGCGCGGCACTTCGGCACGCCCCGCTGGAACCCGCTGGGCCGGCTGATCCGCCCGGGCCAGACCGTCGTGCTCAAGCCCAACTTCGTCCGCGACTTCCGCGAGACCCAACCCGGCGACGGCGACTGCCTGATCACCCACGGCGCCATCATCCGGGCCGTGGCCGACTACGCCTGGATCGCCCTGGGCAGACGGGGCCGGCTCATCGTCGCCGATGCGCCGCAGAACGACGCCGACTTCGCCGCCATCCGCCGCATCACGCGGCTGGACGCCATCCAGACCTTCTACCGCCGCGTGGCCGGCCTGGAGCTGGAGGTGTACGACCTCCGCCCCGAGGCCGCCCGCAAGGTCGACGGCGTCATCGTGGGCCACGAAGAGCTCCCAGGCGACCCGGCCGGCTACGTCACGGTCGACCTGGGCAGCGAGTCCGCCTTCGCCGAGATCGAGGCCCTGTGCAAGCGCCTCTACGGCTCGGAGTACGACACCCGCGAGATCCGCTCGCACCACACCGGGGGCCGACACGAGTACCTCGTCAGCCGAACGGTGCTCCAGGCCGACTGCGTGATCTCACTGCCCAAGCTCAAGACACACAAGAAGACCGGCCTGACAGCGAACATGAAGAACCTCGTGGGCATCAACGGCAACAAGAACTGGCTGCCCCACCACCGCGAGGGCACGCCGCGGCAGGGCGGTGACCAGTTCGCTGACGATGGCTGGGTCCACCGCCTCGAGCGCGGCGTGATGCGGGCGTTCCGGCGGGGCTTTCCGCTGCTGGGGCCGGTGCGGCAGGCCCTGGCCAGGCCGCTCAAGGGGCTGGGCCGGCGGGCCTTCGGCGACACCAACACCGACACCGTCCGCTCGGACAACTGGTATGGCAACGACACCACCTGGCGGATGGTGACTGATCTCAACCGCCTGCTGCTCTACGCCAACCTCGAGGGCCGGCTGCAGCGTCGGCCCGTGCGGCAGTTCTTCAGCGTCGTCGACGGCATCGTCGCCGGCGAGGGCAACGGGCCGCTGGACGCCTGGCCAAAGTCGGTCGGCGTGGTGGTGGCGGGGCTCAACCCGGTGGCGGTGGACCTGGCCTGCGCAAGATTGATGGGCTTCGACTGGCGGCGCCTGCCGTTGCTGGCGCGGGCCTTGGAGTTCCACCCGCACCCGCTGGGGCTGTTCGACTGGATCCACGTCCGCTGCGCGAGCAACGACGTCCGCTTCGATCGGCCGGCCGCCGCCATCGAGCCGCCGGCCCTGTCGTTCCTGCCGCACTTCGGCTGGGCCGGCCATGTCGAGGTGCCCATCGAGCCCGCTCCCGAGGACGCCCCCAGCCCCCAGCACGCCCCCGAAACGTGAACCCGCTAACCCATGACCGACCAGCGTGCCATCCCCGCCAGACGATCCGACCCCGCCGGGAGCGGTGCGCCCGTAGGGCTGCGGGGCGTGACGCGCCGGCAGCTGTGGGAGTTGGCCCACCCGACGCTGCGGAGGCTGCTGGCGCCGCTGCTGGGCGCCCTGCCGCCAACCTGGCTGCTGGGCCGGCGGTTCCGGCGGCAGTTCGCCTTCGCCGAGCAGGCCCAACACTGGCCCCTCCAGCGGAGCCGTCAGTACCAGCTCGAACAGCTGCGCCGGCTGTGCACGCTGGCGGACCAGCGCTCGCCGTTCTACCGTGCCCACTTCGCCCGGGCCGGCTTCGACCCGCGCGACCTGCGCCGCGTGGAGGACCTGGCCGCCCTGCCGCGGATCGACCGGCAAACGCTCCACGAGAACCTCGAGGCGATGTGCATCGCCCGGCCCCGTGCGGGCATGGACCTGATCAGCACCGGCGGCACCAGCGGCGAGCCGGTGTACTTCTACCTCGACCGGAACCGATCGCCCATCGAGTACGCCTACCTCGTCAGCAGCTGGGGCCGGGCGGGCTATCGGCTGGGGCTGCCGCTGGCAGTCTTCCGCGGCCAAGTCGTGCCGCCCGACGCCCACGGCCTGCGCCACGCCTGCGAGCCGCTGCTGCGCCACCACCACTACAGCGCGTTTCACATGACCGACGCGAACATCGGCCGCTACCTCGACCACGTCGCCGATCTGGGGCCATGCTTCCTGCACGTCTACCCCTCGACGGCGGCCGCCCTGGCGCGGTTCCTGCAGCGCAGCGGTCAACCCGCCCCCGCCAACATCCACGGGGTCATTGCCGAGAGCGAAATCGTCTACCCCCAGCAGCGACAGATGATCGAGCAGGCCCTGGGCTGTCGGGTCTTCTCCTGCTACGGCCACTCCGAAAAGCTCGTGCTGGCCGCCGAGTGCGAGAGCTGCAGCGACTACCACTTCTGGCCGACCTACGGCTACGCCGAACTGCTCGACGAGGCGGGCCGGCCGGTCACCACGCCGGGCCAGCGCGGCGAGATCGTCGGCACCGGCTTCATCAGCTCGGCCATGCCCATGATCCGCTACCGCACGGGCGACTGGGCGACCTGCGTGGGCCGACGCTGCAGCGCCTGCGGGCGTGAGGGGCTCATCGTCCGCGACATCCGGGGCCACCGCACGCAGGAGGTGCTCATCTGCGCCGACGGGGCGGTCATTCCGTGGGCGGGGCTGAATATGCACGACGACACCTTCGCCCACGTGCGGCAGTTCCAGTTCCGCCAGGACGTCCCCGGCCAGGCCGCCCTCCGCCTCGTCCCGGCCGAGGGCTTCACCTCGGCCGACCGCCAGCGGATCCTGGAGAACCTGGGACGAAAGCTCAACGGCCAGCTCCACCTCGATCTGGAGCTCACCGACGCCATCGAGCTGTCGCCGCGAGGCAAGGCCTTGTACGTCGACCAGCGGGTCAGCCCCAGCCTCGCCTGCCCCCCGGGCCAGCCTGAGGGCGACGGGCCGGTGTGAGGGTCGGCTTCGGTCCGAGCCGGGTCCGGGGCACCCGGCCATCGGGCAGTTCGGCCAGGGGTTCGGCCCCATCGGGGGACACTTTACAAACCCGGCTTGGCCGGGCCCCTCGTTGCGCCAACAATACGCGATGGAGTCAGTAGATCAGGCCTTTCGGGCCGGGCGATTCCCCCGCCCGCCCGCGGGGGGATGTGGAGTACACGACCACCATGCAGCCGCTACCATGGTACATTCGCCGTCTGCGGGCCATGTCCTTCCAAGAGGTCGGCTGGCGCGTGCATGAATCGCTGCGCGGTTTGACCGACCGGGCCCTGCTGCGCCGGCGGCAGCGGCCCTGGACGATGCAGGCCCTACTCGAGCCGGGCGTGCCCACACTGCCGGGCTTCGCCGTCGCCGACGTCGAGCCGGGCCAGTGGGCCACAGCCCCGGCCAACGCGGAGGAGGCCCTCTGGGCGACCCGGCTGGCCGAGCGGGGCGACCACCTGGCGGCCGGGCGACTGACCTTCTTCGACCTCGAGAACTGCCCCTTGGGCACGCCGATCGACTGGAACCGCGACCCCAAGGCCGGCCAGGCCGCCCCGCGGACCTTCGCCGGGGCGATCGACTACCGCGACCACCGCCGAGTCGGCGACTGCAAGTTCGTCTGGGAGCCCAACCGCCACCACCACCTCGTCGTGCTGGGCCGGGCCTACCGCGCCACCGGCGACATCCGCTACGCCCGCGCCGCCGTCGCCCAGCTGACCAGCTGGCTGCACCAGTGCCCCTACGGCATCGGCATGGCATGGCGCAGCCCCCTGGAACTGGGCGTCCGACTGATCAACTGGGTCTGGATGCTCGACCTGATCGCGCCGGCCCCGCTCATCGACGAGACGCTCCGCCACCTGATCCTCAACACCGTCCGCCGCCAGATGTGGGAGATCGACCGCAAGTACTCGCGCGGGTCCTCCTCGAACAACCACCTCATCGGCGAGGCCGCCGGCGTCTACGTTGCCGCCAGCTACTTCCCGTTCCTGCAGGACGCCGAGGCGTATCGGCTGCGCAGCCGGGAGCGGCTCTGCCGCGAGATCCTCCAGCAGACCTGGCCCGACGGGGGCTCGCGGGAGCAGGCCACCGGCTACGAACTGTTCGCGCTGCAGTTCTTCCTGGTGGCGGGCCTGGTCGGGCGGTGGACGGGCGAGGAGTTCCCGCCGGAGTACTGGCAGCGGCTCGAGCGGATGTGCGAGTTCCTGGCCCTGCTGGCCGAGGGCGGTCAGCAGCCGCCCATGATCGGCGACGCCGACGACGGCTACGTGCTGGACCTCGGCGAGGACCCCGGCGACCTGCGCGAATGGCTGGCGGTGGCGGCTGCGCTGTTCGATCGGCCCGACTTCCGCAACGCCGCCGGCGGCGTGGGCGAGACCGCGCGCTGGCTGCTGGGCCAGCAGAGCCTGCCCCATCTGGCGGGCATGTCCGGACACGAACAGCCACCCGTGCTCACCAGCCGGGCCGTGCCCCACAGCGGCTATTACCTGCTCCAGGCCGGCCAGGGCGCCGAGAGCATCAGCGCGGTCTTCGACTGCGGCCCGCTGGGCATGGGCCCGCTGGCCGCCCATGGCCACGCCGATGCCCTGAGCTTCGTCCTGCGGGCCTACGGCGTGGACGTGCTGGTCGACCCGGGCACGTACGACTACTTCAGCTACCCACGGTGGCGACGCTACTTCCGCTCTACCCGGGCGCACAACACCGTCGTCATCGACGGGGCCGACCAGTCCGAGATGCTCGGGCCCTTCCTGTGGGGTCGGCGGGCCCAGGCCAGCTGTCTGGAGTGGTTGCCCTCGGAGATCGGCGGCAAGGTCATCGCCGAGCATGACGGCTACACCCACCTGCGCGACCCGGTGCTGCACCGTCGCACGCTCCAGCTCGACGGACCCGAACGGACGCTGGTCTGCGTCGATCAGATCCTCACCCGGGGCCGACACGAGGTGTCGCTGCAGTTCCACCTCGCCGAGCAGTGCAGCGTCCGCTCGACCGGGCCGCACAGCTTCGAGGTCGACGCCGGGCCCGGCACCGTCAGCGTTGAGCTCGACCCGCACCTGAGCGTGCGGACCGTCTGCGGCCAGGACGAGCCGATTGGCGGCTGGGTGAGCCGCGGCTACCACCGCAAGATGCCCAGTCACACGATCGTAGGCCACTGCGTCTGCGAGGGAAGCCTCGCGCTGGTCTGCCGGATCCATATCGGCCCGCCCCGCGCCGGCACGCCCGATGGCGTGGCCGGCGAGGCGCCCGCGATCGAGAGCCCGGTTTGAGTCGTCGTCAGTAAGCGTCCCTCGACGTTGGGACGCGCGTGAGGGATTCCATGAACTCCAGCGAGGGCATCGCCCATCGCCCGTCCCGTTCGCAGGCGGCACCGGCCTGCCCGGGTCTTACCGTTGAACTGGCCAGCAACCCCGAAGCCTTCACTCAACTCCAGCCTGAGTGGTCAGGGCTGCTGGAGCAGTGCGATTCGCGCTGCGTGTTTCTGACCCCCGAGTGGTTCGCCGCCTGGTGGTCGGCGTTCGGCAGCTCCCGACAGCTGTGCCTGCTCACCGTGCGGCGCGGCGGCCAACTGATCGGCGTGGCTCCAATGGGCGTGCACCGCGTGCGGTTCCGCGGCCTGCCGGTCCGACGACTGAGCTTCCTGAGCAACCAGTACACCGCCGACGCTGATATGATCGCCTCGGCCCAGGACCGCCAGGAGGTGCTGGCCGCCCTGCTGAGCCACCTGGCCGGGCAGCGGGGCCTGTGGGACTGGATGGATCTGCCGCGAATCCGCAACGACTCGCCGACTCTCGACGCCCTCGGCCAGCTCGCACCGACGCTCGGGCCGCCCCCCACCCACCGCCCGGATATCTGCGTGCCGTACATCCCGCTGACGCAGGGATGGGAGGCCCTGCGGGCGAGCCGATCGCGGAACTTCCGGCGGGTGCTCAACCGCCGCGAGAACCTCATCCGCCGCGACGGGCGGGCGTTCCGGGTCGTCGAGGTGACCGCCCCCGAGGCCCTGATGGCCTGGCTGCCGGAGATCCACGCCGTCTCGGCCCGCAGCTGGAAGGCCCGCCGGGGCACGGCCACCACCGATAGCCCGCAAGTGGTAACCTTTTTCGAGCAGCTCTCGCGCCGCCTGGGCCAGCACGGGAGGGTCGCGCTGTGGGTGCTCACCTGCAACGGCGAGGCCGTGAGCTTCGAGTACCATCTGCGCTACGGGGGGATCACCTGCCCGATCCGGGCCGACTTCGACGAGTCGTTCCGGGAACTGTCCCCGGGCGGCTACCTCGAGCAGACGATCCTGCGGCGCCTCTGTGAGGAGCCCGGCGCCCGCGAGTACTACACCTGCGCCGATGACTACGCCTACGAACACCGCTGGACCGACCTGACCCGCCCGCACGCGCGGGTCTGGCTGTTCCCCCGGGGGCCCAAGGGCCGATGCCTGCACGCGTTGGGGCGGCTGCACCGGCTGAAGCGCCCCGGGCAGTCGTCTGTCCCCTTTCACCCCCATGAGCCGGCTCACTGACGCCGCCGGCGCCGAGGACGCCACTCAAATCAGAGAATAATCCGCATCTGACGTTGTCGGGCCCGGCCAGAGGGCCTAGGCTGACATTGAGCCGGGGGCCGGGGGAGCTCCCGCCAAGCCGTTCGTTGTTCAGGAGGGAGCATGCCTACGACCGTTGCCCGCCGCCCCCTGTGGGGCCCTGCGTTGGACCGGGCTCGGCGAGTCGGAGCCGGGATCAAGGCCGTCATCGGCGATCTGCCCGAAGCCGCCAGCCGCGAACTCGCCTACCGGGCCGATCAACCCCTCGAGGCGATCCTCACGCTCACGTGGCGCTGCTCGTGCCGCTGCTCGACCTGCCAGGTGTGGCGCCGGCCCCGCTCGGCCGAGCCCGAGCTGACGTGCGAAGAGTGGCTCGACGTGGGCCGAAAGCTGCTGGCGCGCGGCGTGCATGTCTTCGAGCTGTTCGGCGGCGACGTGTTCCTCCGCAAGGACGTCGTCGTGCCGTTGTGCCGGGCGCTGCACGCGGGGGGCGGTGCGGTGTACATCCCCACCAACTCGCGTCAACTCGACGCGGCGACGGCGGCCGAGCTGGTCGACTGCGTGCACACCTTCTACCTGTCGATGGACGCCCTTGGCGCCGACCATGACCGCATGCGGGGCATGCCGGGCACCTTCGATCGCGTGGGCAACGTGCTGCACGTCCTCCAGGCCGCCCGCGGCGACAGGCCCGGGCCCAAGCTGGTGTGTAACACGACGATCACCCGCCACAACGTCGACCAATTGGCCGACCTGGCGGTCCACGCGGCGCGGACCGGCTTTGACGAGATCAGTTTCGAGTACGTCGGCGAGTTTCGGCCTGACCACGTGGCCCGCTCGGCCATTGGCGAGTACCGGCCCAGCCCGATCTTCCTGTCGGCCGGCGAGTCCGCGCTGGTCCGGCCGGAGCAGGTGTCCGCCCTGCGCCGCCAGCTCCACGCCGCCCGCCGCGTGGCGGGCCAGAACGCCCTGGGCCGGCCCTTTGGCGTCCGCACCGCCAACACCGACTCCCTCAGCGACGCCGACCTGGTCGGTGGCACCGTCCCGCGGCGGCGGTGCTTCATGGCCCGATGCAAGGCCATCGTTGACCCCTGCGGTCATCTCGTCCCGTGCGTGTTCTTCGACACCTTCTCTCTGGGCAGCGTCCGCCGGGGCGTCTTGGACGAGCCCTGGCTCAACGAGCGGCGGCGGCTGTTCCGTCAGTATCGAGACCGGGGACGGCTGGAGATGTGCGACCATTGCATCATGTCGGTTGTCCGCAACCGTGGAGCACTGGACGTGGCCCAGCGGGCGTGGCGCGAGGCCCAGCAGGGCCCCCGCTGGTCGCCCCACCGCGCGGTGGGGCCTCGGGGCGTGGCCGCGCGTTAAATGTCCCCTAATCCGACCACGCATTTTCTCCGGCCGACCTGCGGACACGGCCTAATCCGCTCTAGAATGGAGTCGGAGGTCCTTGCATCCGCCCGTCCAGTCCGCCCGGGGGCAGGCCTGCAGCGGACACGAGCGGTACAGCAGGACTTATGGCGTCCGCGACCTGTGGGGGAACTGCAGGGCTCAGCAGTGCGCCCGGTCAACGCTCAGCCGCCACCCGGCGGCCGGAACGGCCCCCGCCCCGGGCCTCGGGGTCTCCTGAGGCCCGCTTGCGGATCTCTCCTTGCCGGCAGTGGCGGCCCGCCGGGTCGGCGCCTAGGGTAACAGTAGTGGGTTGAGGGGCGGACGTCCCTCGCTGTCGGCCCGATTGTAAAGGAGGAACCATGCCCATCACCAGCCGAGGCCATCGCTACACCGGACATCGGCTCAGCCGCATGGGGATCGGCCTTAAGGAGATCGTCAGCGACCTGCCCGAGGCCCTCCGCCGGGAATTCGACTACCTCGCCAACCGCCCGATGAACGCGATTCTGACGCTGACGTGGCGCTGCTCCTGCCGCTGCTCGAGCTGCTACGTCTGGCGGCGCCCCCGGCCCAGCCAGCCTGAACTCACGCGCGAGCAGTGGCTCGCGGTGGGCCGGGCGCTGCTGCGCAAGGGCGTGCAGACCTTCGAGCTGTTCGGCGGCGACGTGTTCCTGCGCAAGGACGTGGTCGTGCCGCTCTGCCGGGAGCTGGCCGAGGGCGGCGGACGGGTGTTCATCCCGACCAACTCCCGCCAGCTCGACCCGGCCACCGCCAGTGCCCTGGTCGACTGCGTGCACACCTTCTACCTGTCCACCGACGCCCTGGGCGAGGCCCATGACCGCATGCGCGGGGTGCCGGGCACCTTTGACCGTGTCGACAGCGTGCTGGAGATCCTCCAGAGAGCCCGTGGCGACCGCCGCTGGCCGCTGCTGGTGTGCAACACGACGGTCTCGCGGGACAACGTCGAGCAGCTGGCGGACCTGGCGGCCTACGCGGCCAGCGCGGGTTACGACGAGATCGCCTTCGAATACGTCGGCCAGTTCACGCCCGACCACGTGGCCCGCTCGGCCATTGGCGAGTACCGCCCCAGCCCGATCTACCTGGCCGGGGCCGAATCGATGCTGCTGCGGCCCGAGCAGGTGCCCACCCTCCGCCGTCAACTCGCCCGGGCGCGAACGCTGGCCGGCATGAATGCCCTGGGCCGACCCTTCGGCGTCCAAACGATCAACACCGAGGTGCTCAGCGATGCGCACCTCGTGCAGGGCACCGTGCCGCAGGGGCGGTGCTTCATGGAGCACTGCGAGGCCGTCATCGATCCCTACGGCCACGTCGTGCCGTGCCTGTTCTTCGACACCTTCCCGCTGGGGCACGTGCTGGCCGGTGCCCTGGAGGACGGCTGGCTGACCGAGCGTCGGCGGGAGTTCCGCCGCTGCCGCCGGGAGGGCCGGCTGGAGCTGTGCCGCCACTGCATCATGTCTGTCGTCCGTAACCGCAGCGGCCTGGACGTGACACGCCAGGCCTGGCGGCGTGCCCGAATGACGGTGGGGTGCTGACCGATGTCCCCCGCGCGCACACAACCCGACAGCCTGGCCAGGCGTTTCGGCCAGCATGTCTGCCGCGACGGGCTGGAGCGCACCTGGCAGCGCGCGATCCGTCGGACCGCCGAAGCCCTGGTGCAGACCAGCGCCGCCGACTGGTACCGGGCGGACCTCACCGTCCCGCTGGCGCCGCTGCCCCTGGGGCCGGGCCAGAGGGTCGACTTCGACGCCTTTGAAGAGGCCGTCGCCTGGCTGAACGCCCTGCGGGGCCAGTTCCGCTGGGTGTGGGTGGATCAGGAGCTCCAGGCCGCCCGCGCCCACGGCCATATCCTGGCGCTGCTCCGCGTGGACGGCCAGCGGGCCGGCTATGTCAAGGTGGGCCTGCGGTCGGCCTACGTGGGCGACTTCGGCCGATGCATTGCGCTACCCGAGGGGGTCGCCTTCATCTACGACACGTTCGTGCATCCGGACTTCCGCGGCCAGGCCCTGGCGGCGCGGATGGTCGGCCAGCTGATGCAGCGTCTGCAAAGCGCCGGCTGGCGGGCTCTGTGGTGCCATATTCCGCGCTGGAACAAGCCTTCGATCCACACCTTCCGGCGGTGTGGCTTTGAGCAGGTCCGACACGTTCGCCACGTGCGCCTGCTGGGCCAGGGGTTCTGCACGCATAACCCAGAAAGACTGCTCCAACGGGCCTCGCCCCGCCCCGTCACCGACAGCGGCAGCCAGGCCCGCCCGGACCAGGTGTCTGTGCCATGAAATCCATACAGCCTGCGACCCATGTCGTCCTGACGATCGACGTCGAGCCCGACAACGCATGGGAGAACCACCAGAACCCCAGCGTGGCCAACGTCGAGCAGCTGCTGCGCCTCCAGGCGCTGCTGGCCCGCCACGGCGCCCGCGCCACCTGCCTGACCACCTACCGTGTCTGCCAGAACGAGCGGGCCGTCGAGGTGCTCCAGGAACTCGCCGCCGCCGGGGCCGAGGTCGGCGCCCACCTGCACCCGTGGGAGACGCCCCCGGTGCTGGAGTCGGGCCTGGACACGCTGTTCCCGGTCTACCCGCACGAGCTGCCGCTTCGGCTCTTCGAGCGGAAGATCGGCGAGCTGATGGAGACCCTGACCCGCCGCTTCGAGGCCCCCACCAGCTACCGTGGCGGGCGATGGGGCCTGGCGGCGGGCCATATCGCCGTGCTGGAACGATCAGGCATCGTCGTCGACAGCTCGGTCACGCCGCTGATCGATTGGCGGAGCAAGCCCGGCCTGCCGCGCCACCTCGGTGGCGCCGGCGGTGTCGACTACCGCCTGGCGCCCCAGGAGCCCTACCGTCCGGACTATGAAGATCCGTTGCGGGCGGGCAGCGCCCGACTGGTGGAGATCCCGCTGACGGTGAGCTTCACCCGGCGGCTGCCTTCGGTGGTCCGACGGCATTACGGCCGGTTGCCCGAGCTGGTGCAGATGGCCCTGCGCAAGCCCCGCCTGCTGCGCCCTGTCTGGGCCGTGCCGCCCGAGCAGCCCACCGACGACCTGCGGCAGATGGTCCGGACGCTGCAGGCCGAGGCCCCGCCGGTAATCAACATCGCCCTGCACTCGTCCGAGCTGATGCTCCAGGGCTCGCCCAAGTCGGCCGACGCCCGGCTGCTCCAGCGTGTCTTCCATAATATTGAGATGCTGCTGGGCACGCTGGCCGAGTGGCCGGCCTGCCGATTCTGCACGCTCACCGAGGCCGCCCACGCCTGGCAGCGGCGGACGCACCCGCTGGAGACGTCCGCCCCGATGACTTCCAGGCTGAGCCGGGAGTAGACCGACCATGCCGATGCGAAACCTGCGACGCTCGAGCCGCGCGGCCCTGCTGGCAGCGATTGGCGTGCTGGGCCTCTGCGGGCTGGGCTTCCGCGCCCTGTCGGCCGAGCTGAGCCGCCCCGCCCACGCCGTACTGCTTGGCAACGAGGACCTGGCCCGGCTGCCGATGCAGCTGGGCGACTGGCAGGGCCGGGCGATGGCACTCGACGAGGCGCTCATCCAGGCCACCGATACCGACGCCCACATCAGCCGGGTGTACACGAACGGCACCCAGTCGGTGGTGCTGTTCGTGGCCTATGGGGTGCGTGCCCGCGACCTGATGCCCCACCGCCCCGAGGTGTGCTACCCCGGCGCCGGATGGACCTACCGCACCGGCCAGTCCGAGCAACTGGCCCTGCCCGACGGCACGACGCTGCCGTGCACGATCTACCGCTTCGACCGCGGCGGCCTGGGCCAGCAGTCGACGGCGGTGCTGAACTACTACATCGTCGACGGGCAGGTCAGCCCCGACGAGTCGCTGCTGCGGTCGCGGGCCTGGCGGGGCTCGGGGGGCATCCGGTACATGACGCAGGTGCAGATCAGCGCGATGGAGGGCGGCCCCATGCAGGCCGTGCCCGTCGAACAGCAGGTGCGTGACTTCGCCCAGGCCGCCGCTGTCGCCATCTACGGCCTCATGCCAACCCCCGAAACCGCGGAGGCCCGGCCATGAGTCGCCCGGCTACCCTGTCGCAGTCGCGGGCGCATGAGTCGCCCCGCGCCCGCAGCGACCGTCGACCGTGGCAGTGGCTGGTCCTGGCCGGCCTGACGCTGGCGGCGATGCTGTGGAGCTATTGGCCGGTGGTCTGGCAGCTGTGGCGTGACTGGCAGGTGGATGAGAACTACTCGGTGGGTCAGCTGGTGCCGCTGGCGGCCCTGTACCTGGTGTGGCGCGATCGCCGGGCGCTGCGCGAGCGGCCGATTCAGCCAGCCTGGCTGGGGGGGCTGGGCGTGATCGTGCTCGCCCAGTTGGTGCGGGCGTACGGGCTGCTGGACCTCCGCGAGTCGATCGAGCGCTACGCCCTGGTGATGACCGTCTGGGGCGTGGTGCTGATGGCGGCCGGCTGGCCGGTGTTCCGCCGGCTCAAGTGGGTGATGCTGTTCCTGCTGCTGATGGTGCCGCTGCCCGGCTCGGTGCACAACCGCGTCAGCGGTCCGCTGCAGTCGCAGGCGACGGTCGGGGCGGTGTTCCTGCTGGAGCTGTTCGGCACGACGGTGCTCCGGGAGGGCAACGTGATCCTGCTGAACGACTCGGTGCCCCTGGCGGTGGCCGAGGCGTGCAGCGGATTGCGGATGCTGACGGCCTTCGTGGTGGTGGCGGCGGTGCTGGCGTTCCTGGTGAACCGGCCGCCCTGGCAGAAGGCGGCGCTGCTGGTCTCGAGCATCCCGGTGGCCATCGTCTGCAACCTGGTCCGCCTGCTGGTAACGGCCGAACTGTACCTGCTGGTCAACCGCGAGGTGGCCGAAACGTTCTTCCACGACTTCGCCGGCCTGGCCATGATGCCGCTGGCCGTCGGTCTGCTGATGGGCGAGCTGTGGCTGATGCGCGTGCTGGTCGTGCCCGAGCACGCCGACAGTGGGGACCGCCCACCCCAGGGAGGGAGCGCAACATGAATCCGCAACGCAACCGTGGCAAAGTGAACCTCAAGGCCGCCCTGATCCTGGGCAGCGTGATGGGCGTGCTGATCGTCGCTGCCGGGGTGGGCTGGTACGTCCGCAAGGCCAGCATGCTCCGCAATGCCCGCATCGAGGGCCGACAAGCCTACGAGCAAGGCGACTGGGAGACCGCCGCGCGGTCGCTCCGACGCTACCTGCTGAGCCGCCCCGACGACACGGAGATCCTCCGCGCGTACGCCGACGCGAACCTTCGCGTGCGTCCGCTGGAGCGGCCCAACCTGGCCGCGGCGATGGACGGCTACGAGCGGCTGATCCGCCTGGAGCCCGACTCCGTCGAGCCGTACGAGGCCCTGTGCCGACTCTACAGCGAGACCGGCGACCACGGGCGGATGGCCTACCTGGCCCGCCAGCGGCTCAAGCAGGCACCCGGCGACCCACAGGCGACGCTCTGGCTGGGCGATGCGCTGGTGGCCACGCACCGGGCCGACGCCGCCGGCGAGGCCCGCACGCTGCTGACCGCGCTGGTCGCCCGCCTCGAGGCCCAGCCGGACCCGCAGGACTCGCACGCGCCGGCCTGCCGTCTGCTGGCCGAGTTGGAGCGGCGTCGCTACCCCTCGAACCCCACCCGCGCAGCCGGGGAGGGTCTGGCGTGGCTCGCCCGCGCGG
>JAWLCG010000013.1:0-29900 GCA_041687295.1 Phycisphaerae bacterium
GGCACCGTAGGCTGGGGCGCAGCGGAGCGAAGCCCCACCTTCGGCGGCGCGCCCTGGCCGCCCTCCTGCTGCTGACCGTGCTGCTGCCGGCGCCGCCCGCCTGGGCGGACGAGTCGGCCGACGCCCTGGCGGAGTTTGCCGAGCCGGTCGGCCAGGCGGTCGATCGGGGCCTGGCCTGGCTGGCGGGCCAGCAGCTTGACAGCGGCGCTTGGCCGGCCCCGATGGGCACCAACACCGGCGTCAGCAGCCTGTGCGTGATGGCCTTCCTCTCGGCCGGTCACGTGCCGGGCCAAGGGCCCTACGGCGAGGTGATCGACCGCGGGATCGACTACGTCCTCGCCTGCGCCAAGCCCGACGGCATGCTCACCGACAAGACCAGCCACGGGCCCATGTACAGCCACGGCATCGCCACGCTGATGCTCTGCGAGGTCACCGGCATGGTCGACGCCGAACGCCAGGCCCGCCTCGACGCCGTCCTGCCGGCCGCCCTGGCCGTGATCCTCAAGGCCCAGGCCGTCGAGAAGGGCGCCAACCACGCCGGCGGCTGGCGCTACAACCCCACCAGCCGCGACTCGGACATCAGCTGCGCGGGCTGGCAACTGATGAGCCTGCGGGCCGCCCGCAACAGCGGCGCCCCCGTGCCGGCCGAGGCCATCGACCAGGCCGTCGCCTACATCCTCCGCTGCGCGACCAAGGACGGCGGCTTCGCCTACCAGCCCGGCCAGGGCGCCGGCTTCGCCCGCACCGGCACCGGCGTGCTGTGCCTGGAACTCACCGGCCGACACCACGACCCCGCCGCCCTGGCCGGCGGACGCTGGCTGCTGGAGCACCCGGAGAAGCGCTTCGGCGGGACCTTCTTCTTCTACGGCATCTACTACGGCTCCCAGGCCATGTTCCAGCTGGGCGACACCTATTGGCTTCAGTACGCCCGGGGGCTCTACCCGATGATGCTGCAGAACCAGCAGGCCAGCGGCGCCTGGCCCCAGGGCTCCAGCCACGAGGCCCAGGCCGGCCCCTGCTACAGCACGGCCATGAGCATCCTGGCCCTGACCGTCAGCTACCGCCAACTGCCGATCTACCAGCGGTAGGAGGACGCACAAAGAAACGCGCGAGCCCAGGAAGCGTTGGGCCGCCACCGGGCGCCCCGCACAAGAAGCCCACGCAAGGCATTGCGTGGGCGTGGAAAGACAGCGCCAAGGCACCCGAAGGCGTTTGGAGCCCTCCGGTCCCAGCAGTGCTACAATGTGCGACGCATCAAGGAATTAACCAATTAACGAATTAACCAACCAGCCAGTCAAGCGACACCGAATCCAGAAGGGAGAGCGTGCAAGATGGCCAATGGGTATTCATTGCGGATGATCGAGCTGTTGATGGCGGGGGTGGTGCTGCTCGGGGCCGGGGTGTGCTGGGCGGCAGGGCGGCAGATCGTCTCGTTCCCTGAGAGCGGACAGACCGTCACCTTCCTGCGCGACGGACAGACCTACTTGGAGCTCTCCGCCTCCGGGTGGGGCCCGGGCTGGTCGCACCTGGGCCTGCGCGGCCAGGCCGAGCAGGGGCCCGACGGCTCGCACCTGGTCAGCCGGGCCAAGGTCAACACCGGCGCCGAGCTGACCTACACGATTGATGCTCGGCCGGCCGGCGAGCGGCAGCTGGCCCTGAACGTCCAGCTCGCCAGCGACCAGGACACCGAGCTGACGATGGCCATCCTGGGCCTGAGCCTCGGCCAGGCCTTCACCGGCGGGCGCGTCGAGGTGGCCGGGGCCGACGGGGCCGAGACAACCGTCGAGCTGCCCCTAGCGCGCAAGGGCCTCGGCCAAGCCGTCAAGAGCTTCACGCTGATCGACGGGCAGGGCGAACGGACGACCTTCACCTTCGCCGAACCTGTCGCCATCACCAGCGACCGCGACGCTCGCATCGTCCTGGCCGAGCGGCTGGCCGCCGAGCAGCCCGTCGAGGTCGGCCTGACGATCGACATGCCGGCCGAGCTGACCTACTACGCCGGCGCCGAGGCCGTCCCGCAGGCCGAGGGCTTCGACCAGTGGTACCCCTGGGCGCCGAAGGAGGACTACGCCGCCGACAGCGAGATCGGCCTGGCCGACTGGCTCGACGCGCCGGCCGGCCGGCACGGGCGGATCATCCGCGACGGCGACGCGCTGCTCTACAACGGCCAGCCCATCCGCCTGTGGGGCCTGAACGTCTGCTACAGCTCCTGCGCGCCGGACAAGGCCCTGGCCGAGCGGCGGGCGGCCTTCTACGCCAAGTACGGCGTCAACGCCGTCCGCCTGCACAAGTACGCCGACGGCACCGGCTGGGCGGGCATCCAGAGCCCGGGCAGCTTCGTCGAGTTCGACGCCGAGGGCCTCGACCGCATGGACTACTTCATCGCCCAGCTCAAGCAGCACGGCATCTACGTGAAGCTCTCGAGCACCTTCACCGTCAAGCTCGGGCCCGACGATCGGGCAGCCGTGCCGTACATCGACGAGTTCGGCCCGCTCCGCGACAGCGAGAAGGGCCGCGTCGGCACCGGCCACGGCAGCGTGTTCCTCTCCCGCGAGATCCAGGACCTGCAGATCACACAGATCGTCAAGCTGCTCAACCACCGCAACCCCTACACCGGCCTGACTTACGCCGAGGACCCGGCCATCGCCTTCGTCGAGCTGTTCAACGAGGACAGCGCCCTGTTCTTCGGCACCCTCAGCCGACTGCAGAAGATCCCCACCCTCCGCCAGCGGGCCGGCGAGATGTTCTTCGCCTGGCTCAAGGACCGCTACGGCTCCGAGCAGGCCCTGCTGGAGGCCTGGGGCGAGCGGGCCCTCAACAGCTTCGGCACCGAGGGCCTGGTCGGGGAGAGTTGGGAGGCCGGCTTCATCCACCCGGCCGGCAACCCGTGGTTCTACGACCCCGACCAGCTGGCCGGCTCGCAGGCGCCCAAGCGCCAGCGGCTGATGGACACCATGCTGTTCCTCTACCAGCTGCAGAACGACTTCTACGACCGCTACGTCCAGGCCATCCGCGAGGCGGGCTACGACGGCCAGATCATCGCCAGCAACTGGCAGGCCGGGCGGGCCTTCAGCCACTACTACAACCTGCACTCGGACTACCGCATCGGCACGATCGACCGGCACAACTACTTCGGCGGCGGCGGGGGTGGCGCCAAGATCAACAACGCCACCATGCTGCGCACCCCCGGCTCGGGCATGCTCAGCTCGGGCCTGCAGCAGGTGGCGGATCGGCCCTTCATGCTCAGCGAGTGGATCCACGTGCTGCCCAGCGAGTGGGGCGTGGAGGGCCCAGCCCTCATCGGTGCCTACGGCATGGGCCTGCAGGGCTGGGACGTGTCGTTCATGTTCCAGAACCGCGACGACGGCGGCTTCCTCGACCGCATCGCCGGCACATGGGAAGTCTCGGCGCCACAGATCATGGGTGTCTTCCCGGCCGTGGCGCGGCAGGTGCTCCGCGGCGACGTGGCCGAGTCCGACCTCCTCGCCCCGCGCTACGTCCACGTGCCCAGCCTGCACGAGGGCAAGCTCGGCTTCGATGACCAGGCCACCCAGGACGCCGACGTCAAGACCTTCGGCGGGCGGACCGTGCCGCCCCAGGCCCTGGCCGTCGCCCGCTGCGTGATCGAGTTCACCGACGCGTACCGCGACACTCCGCCGTTCGATCTGACGCCCTACATCGATGGCGAGACCTTCCGCTCGGCCACCGGGCAACTGGCCTGGACGGCCGGGCAGGAGCGGCTCGACGGGCACGTCACCGTCAACACGCCGGCCACCAAGGCCGTCATCGGCTTCGCCGCCGGCCAGACCTGCACGCTCGACGCCGTGACCATCACGCCGGCCAGCCGTTTCGCCGCCATCTACGTCACCGCCCGCGACAGCGGCGCCACCGTCGCCGAGGGCGAGAACCTGCTGATCGTCGCCATGGCCCGCGCCCGAAACACGGGTATGAAGGTCTACGACGACAGCCGCATCCTCGCCCGCGGCCAGGCCCCGATCGTCCTGGAGCCGGTGCAGGCCCGCATCGTGATCGATCGGCCAGGCGAGGCGACGGTGCACGTGCTCGACCACGACGGCGCCCGCACGGGCCGAACGATCCCCGTCGTCGACGGCGCCATCGAGATCGACACCGCCCGCGACCAGACCCCCTACTATCTCGTGAGCTACGCCGAGTAGTCGTAGGCGCTCCTCGAGCGCCAGCGAGGCCCGGCAGGGCAGGAAGTGGTTTGGGGACCAAGTCGATAGGACCAAGCGGTCAGCACGAGGGGACGGGGTCGTCGTCGGACGGCCCCGTCCCCTCGTCATTGCGGCGCCGGAAGCGCCCTATACGGAGCCTGACTGGTTCTCGTGTCCTGGGTGCCATGCCCGCTTGCGGGCATGCGGAGGCGGTGGCTGCTGCGCGAAGGCGCGGGGCCGCCCATGCGCGTCAGATCGTCTCGGTAGCCCTTGCCCCCTTCGCATGGCCGCAAGCGGCCATGGCACCCGATCGAGGCCCCCGGTCGCATGAGGATCAGCCGGGATGCCTATCATCGCTCCGCGTGCTGGGCCTCCCACTGCTCGGTCCCATCGTCGAAGTACCGCACGCGGGCCTTCTTGTACTCGGCGGTCGTCCAGAGCATGATGTGGTGGCGCAGGCCGGTGGCGGCGATGATCTCGTCGACGACCAGGGCGCACTCCTGGCGGCTTCGGCCATGGACCATGGTGTAGAGGCTGTAGGGCCAGCCCTCGACGGGCTCGCGGAGGAAGCAGTGGCTCACGCCGGCTCGGCCCGCTGCGATGCGCCCGGCCGCGTCGGCGTCGGCCTCGCCCACCCGCCAAGCCACCAGCACGTTGGCGGCCAGCCCGGCGCGGCGATGGTGCAGCACGGCCCCGTAGCGGCGGCACAACCCCTCTTCCAGGAAGCCCCGCCCCAACTCCAGCAGCCGGTCCGCCGACAGGCCCACCGCCTCGGCCAGGCCGGCGAAGGGCTCCGCCTCGGCCGGCAGGTCGCGCTGCAGTGCGACGACGGCGCGGCGCTCGTCCCCACCCAGCGCCCGCGGCGGCGGGGCCGGCCGGTGCGTCGCCGTCGAGCCCATGCCGCCGTCGGCGCCCACATGCACGCCGATCTTGTACCGCCGGGCCGTCGGCAGCAAATGGCAGCGGCCGGTGCCGATCATCGCCGCCAGCCGCTCGGCCGTGCCCTGCAGGCCCAACCGCGAGTCCGGCCCAAGGCTCAGCGTGAACCACAGGTTCAACTCGCCCGACCGGCCGTAGCAGTGGCTCACGCCGGGATGGTCGGCCACGATCGCCCCGGCCTCGTCCAGCCGTTCGTCCACCACAGCCGCCGCCACCAGGGCCGTCGCGTAGCCCAGGGCGCTGGGCTCGAAGACGGCGGCGATCTCGCGGATCACCGGCTCGTCCCCGCCCCGCAGCTGCGTCACCCGCGCCCGCAAGGCCCCCGGCTCGATGCCCACCGTCGCCGCCAACGCGTCCCAAGGCCGGGGCACCAGCGGCACGGCCCGCTGCAGAAGGTCCAGCAATTGGCGGTCGAAGTCAGTCAGTGTGGGCATGGGGGTCTTTCTGTCGCAGGGGCCAGGGACTCTCTCACCCGGGCGTGGCCCCGGTGTGACAACTCATATAGCCCCCGGCATGCCGGGGGTCTGGCGGGTGCGGGAGGGCTTTCGCAGACCCCGGGCAAGCCCGGGGCTATATGCAGACCCTACGTCTTGAGCGCGTGGCCGACCTTGGCCTGGACGCTGGCGACTTTGGCGTCGAGGCGGCTCTCGTCGCCGGCCCGCCAGTCGACTTTGAGGATGACCTCGACCCGGGAGAAGTCTTTCTGCATGGCCTGAAGGCACTTCTCGACGACGACGAAGAGCTCTGAGGGGCTCTGGCCCTCGATGGTGGTGCCCATGGGCCCGAGGCGGTAGGGCAGGCCGCTGGCCTCGACGATCTCCAGGCAGCGGGCGACCGGGCCGCTGAGGCTCTCGGTGGTGCCGATGGGAATGACGCTGAACTCGGCCAGTATGCTCATGGCAATCCTCCGGGACAGGGAATTGCCTGATTGTAGGGCCCGGCCGGGGCGGCGGACAAGGCTCAGGCGGTGCGGGCCTGGGCACCGGCCTCGAACTCGATGATCCGCTGGCTGGAGGCGACGACGGCCTGGAGGTCCTGTTTGGTCGCTGGCAGGGGCAGGTACTCGGTCGCGCCGTGGGCGAGGGCCTCGGCCCCGCGGGGCAACTCGGTGACGGCCACGATGACCGGCATCAGCGGCAGCTCCAGCCGCAGGTGGCGCAGCAGGACCCAGTCGCGGGCGCTGGCCGAGTCGTCGTCGAGGATCAGTGCGTCGACCTCGCTGAAGCGCAAAAGCCCCATCATGCCCGCGCGGTCGTAGCTGAAGGTGACGCGGAAGGCCTCGCGATGGCTGGCCATGCCCAGCTGGGCCAGGCGGAGGTTGTTTTCGACGAGCATCAGCAGGTGCGTGCCGCGCGACTCGTGGCTGCCCGGCGAGCGGAGCAGGCAGGCCTTGATCGCGCGGTGGAGGTACATCTCCAGCAGCGGCTCGGCGTTGACGGTGTGGACGCACTCGTCGATGCCGGCGGCCAGCAGGGCCTGGCGATCGTCGGCGCTGTGGACGACGGCCACTTGGGCCAGCAGGGGCCTTTCGCGGCGGAGTCGGCCGATCATCTCGCGCTGCATCAGGGCCGCTTTGCCGTCGAGGTACACCAGGGCCTGGGGGTCCTTCGGCGCGAGCATCTCCTCGACCCGGGCGATGCGGTTGGTCACCGTCACGGGCCAGCCGGCACTGGCCAGGGCGCTGCGGGCGGCCGAGACGGGCCGGCCGTCGCCGACGACCAGCACCGGCAGGCCCTCCCGGCGGCGCAGGACGTTGTCGATCTCCTGCACGCGGCGCTGGCGGGCCTGGATCTGGGCCATTTCCGAATCGTCGATGGCGCGGGCGGCCACCTCGCAGGTCTGGCGGGTCTGGGCGTCGAGGCCCTTGCGGAAGACCAGGCGGATCCGCAGCAGCTTGATCAGCACGTTGCGGATTCGCCCCGAGGGCCCGGCGAAGCTCACCTCCGCCAGCGGGTACAGCGGGGCCGTCGAGTCGACCAGGAACCGCATGCCCGTGCGCGAGACGTCGACGATCGTGATCGGGTAGGTCCGCTCGCCCGTGCCGTGCGCGCTCATCAGGGGCCTGGCGCTACCGCGGAGGCTCACGTCGAAACGCGGCTCGCTGCGGCGGTTCTCCGGGTCCTCCGCCACGCGGGGCGGAGAGGCGGGCGGGATATTGTCACTGTTCTCGCTGGTCATGCGGATACCTCACGGCAGGGGACGTCCGTGGACCGCGACCGGGTACGCAGACCGCGTCCACAGGCCCTATCGGCCGGGGGGAAGTCGGGCTTGAGCAACGTCCCCCTACGCAACAGCCTGCAGGGGAGGTATACTGCCCAATGGAGAGGGGAGACTGCCAGAACACTGTCGCCGAAGAGCCAATTGTGGCCCAGAGAAACCTGGTATGACTGCCGAAACGAACCCATCCCTGCCGTGGGATGCGTTGCGGGAACCGCAGGGCCCCATTCCGTGGGATGCCCTCAAGCGGCTCGCCCACGCTGCGGGCCGGGACGAGGATGTGCGCGAGAGGCTCCAGGAGCTCTTTGAGGAGTCCTTGGAGAGCCGCTTCGACCGCCAGAGCTTCGAGTGCCTCTACGTGCCGGCCATCCTGGCGATGGCGGCGTCCTCCATGCCGCCGGAGGCTCGGGACCAGGCGGCGCGGTATTTTCTGCGCGCGATGCTGGAGGCTGCGGACGAAGGCGACGAAACGATGGCGAACGTCGTGTCGACGGTCCTGGGGCGCATGGGGCCGGAGATCGTCCTGCCCCTCATCGTGGAGGCCATGCCGAAGGACTACCGGCCTTGGTCCGTGAGCCTCGCTCTGTGGGCGATGGCCGCGCTGGTCCTCGACACGGATGCGCCGCAGTATCGCGAGCCGATCATCCGCCTGTGCGTAGAGGCGCTGGAGAAGGCCGACCGGGGCGAGGTGGAGATCGACGAGGTGAGTTGGGCGGCTTACCTGCTGGGACGTCTGGGCTATCGGGAGGCCCGGGCGCTGGTTCAGCGGATCCAGGACAAGGCACAGTCGCCCGACCTGGACGACTACCTGGACCTGATGGACGGGAATTGGGAGATCGACCCCGAGGATCCGGGGTACGCGGAACTGTGGAAGCGTCCGGTGAAGGAGTGGGTTCCCCAGTATCACCAATTTCTGCAACAGGAGTATCGGGGCGATCAGGACTGGGCGGCGAGGCAGGCCAGCAGGCCGCCTACCGCCGGGCCAGCGACCTGGCGAGCGATTTCCACGAGCAGTCGCCGGCTTTGGCCGAGCTGAGCGAAGACGACCGGCCGTCGGCGGCCAACACCGCCGAGTTCATGCTCAACTATGCCTGGGACTACGAGGGGCCCGCCCGGAGGATCTCAACAAAACGGTCCTGCAGGAGGTGCTGGTGAACCTCTTCCCGCGGAAGGTCACCGCCGAGAAGCGGTTCTTCGAGCTGACCGCACCCGTGGTGCAGGCGTTCCTGGACTTCCTGCAGGAGCGGGGCATCCTGAGCGACGTCGACAGGCTCAAGCGGGCGGTCGGCCGATGGCACAGCCAGATCCTTGCCCGCAGCCAGGACCCGGACAACTGGGGTATGGCCAAGGCCCTGGCTATGGAGGCGATGGATCGCGGCCTCGACCCGACCGACCAAAACGCGATGAACCAGATCATCGCCGAGCACAATCGCCGGCTGACCGAGCTGAGGCAGGCCCAACAGGCCTACGAGCCGGAGCCGCTGGTCCAGCCGATTGTCAACGAGAGCCCCAAGATCGGGCGGAACGACCCCTGCCCCTGCGGCAGCGGCAAGAAGTACAAAAAGTGCTGCGGTCGGCCAGGGGCGGAATAGACTATATGGCCGCGATTTCGACCGGCCCGGCGCCAGGGGCGGCGCGGGTGGCGAAGATCGGGCAGCGCCGGGCGAAAAGCTTCTCGAAGCCCGCGGCGATGGCCTCGCTGACGGCCCCGGCCCGGCCGGCCCGCACCAGGACGATCGCGCAGCCGCCGAAGCCGCCGCCGGTCATGCGGGCGCCGAAGACGCCGGCCTGGCCACGGGCGAGTTGCACGATGGCGTCGAGCTCTTCGCAACTGACCTCGTAGTCGTCGCGCAGGCCCTCGTGGCTGGCGTACATCAACTGGCCGAACTGCGTGTAGTCGCCGGCCTCCAGGGCCTGAACGGCCTGCATCGTGCGGGCGTTCTCGCCCACGACGTAGCGGGCCCGCCTCCGCTCGACGTCGGTGAGCTCGGCGGCGGCGACCTGATCGGCCGAGGCGTCGCGCAGGGCCCGCAGGCCCATCTTCGCGGCGGCCGACTCGCACTGGGCACGCCGGGCGGCGTACCCGCCGTCGTTGAGCTCGTGCTTGACCTGCGTATCGGCCACCAGCAGGACCACGTCGGGGTCGTCGAAGCGGACCTGGCGGGTCGACTGGTCGCGGCAGTCCAGCAGCAGGGCCCGGCCGGCCTGGCCGAGGATGACGATGCTCTGGTCCATGATGCCGCACGGCGTGCCGGCGAAGGTGTGCTCGGCGTGCTGGCACAGCAGGGCCAGCTCCGTCGGGCTGATCTGCCCATCGGCGTCGACCAGGCCCAGCATCGCCAGGGCCGTCGCTACTTCCAGGGCGGCCGAGCTGCTCAGACCCCCGCCCAGCGGGATGTCGCTGCTGAACAGCAGCTCGGCCCCGGTCAGCTCCAGGCCCCGCTCGCGCAGGCCAGCCAGGACGCCGCGGCAGTAGTTGGCCCACTTGGGCTCGCCCTTGGCGATGGGCCCGTCCAGCGCGACGCTCGCCTCGCCGGCCAGCTCGGCCGAGCGGAGCCGCACCGTCCGGTCGGCCCGGCGGCGGGCCAGAGCGATGACCTGTTTGTCAATGGCGATCGGCAGCACGAAACCGTCGTTGTAGTCGGTGTGCTCGCCGATGAGGTTCACCCGCCCGGGCGCCCGGATCGCCCGCGGCGCCTCCCCGGGGCCGAAGGCCTGCTCGAACTGTCGCATCAGGGCCGATAGACTCATCTGACCAACTCCTTTGTAGGATCCACCGGCGATGCCGCCGCCGCCGCGGGTAGGGCACGTGGGTTCCCGCCGCAGCGGTAGCGGAGGCGGGGTTCCGCGTGCCGCGCGGGAGGACCACCTTTCGCACCGAGACCCGCCCGGGCGGCACGCAGAACCGCTCGCTCCGCTCGCGAACCTACGTGCCCTACGCGGCCTACCGGGCGTATTCGACGCAGCGGGTTTCGCGGATGAGGGTCACGCGGACCTCGCCGGGGTAGGTGAGCTCTTCCTCGATCTTCTTGGCGATGTCGCGGGCGATCTTGCCGGCGAGGCGGTCGTCGACGCTGTCGGCATCGACGATGACGCGGATCTCCCGGCCGGCCTGGATGGCGTAGGCCTGCTTGACGCCCTCGAAACCGGTGGCGATCTCCTCGAGCTTCTCCAGCCGCTTGAGGTAGCGGTCGAGGGTCTCGCGGCGGGCGCCGGGTCGGCTGGCGCTGATGGCGTCGGCGGCCGAGACGATGGCGGTGTACAGGCCCGTGCCCCCGTCGTGGTGGCCGGCGGCGGCGGCGATGACCGTCTCGTTCTCGCCGTAGCGACGGAGCAGGTCGGCGCCGATCTGCGGGTGGCCGCCCTCGACCTCGTGGTCGACGGCCTTGCCGATGTCGTGCAGCAGGCCGGCCCGGCGGGCCAGCTCGCCATCGAGGCCCAGCTCCTCGGCCATCGTCTGGGCAAGGTAGGCCACCTCCACGCTGTGGCGCAGCACGTTCTGGCCATAGCTGGTCCGCAGGCTCAGTCGGCCCAGCAGCTGCGAGAGCTTGCCGTGCAGGCCGCGAACGTTGGCCTCGAGCCAGGCCCGCTTGCCGGCCTCGAGGATCTGCTTGTTGACCTCTTCCTGCGTCTCGGCGACCAGCTCTTCGATGCGGGTGGGGTGGATCCGTCCGTCCTGGATGAGCTTCTCCAGGGCCAGCCGGGCCACCTCGCGGCGGACCGGGTCGAACGCGCTGACCACGACGACCCCGGGGGTGTCGTCGACGATGACGTCGACGCCGGTGGCCTTCTCGAAGGCGCGGATGTTGCGGCCCTCTCGGCCGATGACCCGGCCCTTCATGTCGTCGCTGGGGATGTCGACGGTCGAGACGGTCGAGTCGCAGGTGTGGTTGGCCGCGTAACGCTGGATGCTCTGGATGATCACCTCGCGGGCCTGCTCGTCGGCGGTCTCCTTGGCGTGCTGGAGCGTCCGCTCGATGAGCTGGCTGGCCTCGTGCTCGACCTCAGCCTCCACGCGGCGCAGGACGGTCGCGCGGGCCTCCTCCTCGGTCAGTCGGCTGATGCGGAGCAGCTCGGCGCGGTGCTGTTCGAGCACCTCGGCCAGCTCGCGGTCCTTGGCGGCGACAGCCCGCTCCTTCTCGGCCACGCTGCGGACGGCCAGCTCGACCTGACGCTCCTTGGAGGTGATGCTCTCGAGCTTCTGGTCGAGCAGGTCCTCCCGCTTGGTCAGCCGGCGCTCCTCCTCGCGGAGCTCACGGCGGGCCTCGGTGGTTTCCTTCTCGAACTGCTCGAGTCGCTTGATGTACTCTGACTTGGAGTCGATCTCCGCCTGGCGGAGCTGTTCGCGGGCCTGCTCCCGGGCGTCGGCGACGACCCGCTGGGCCTCAAACTCGGCGCTGAGCCGCTGACGGTTGGACAGCAGGCGGAACCAGGCGTACGTTGCCCCGGCCCCGATCAGCAGGGCCAGGACCACCAGACCCGCCCCGAGCGCGTCACTCAGGGCGAGCAGCATTGAACATTCCATCGTTCCCGATCCTTTCCGGCGGACCGAATCGGGGCGGACCGGCCAAGCGGATGCGATCCGCGGACGACGGCGAGCGGGGCCAGCGACGCCAAAGCTCGGAAACAGTGGATGTTACCGAGGGATCTCCGACCCGGCCGGCGGCGAGGCGCCCCCGGCGGGCCCAAGAGAGAGAGCCTTCGTGCCGGCGGTCACCCGACCGGGCGGCAGCGATTTCAGCATGCGTTGGCGATTGTCCATATCTATGGCCCGCCGGCGGTAGACCGCGTCGGGATCTAATCGCCGTTCCGACCTTGGGGGCCCTTTGCGGCATCGAAGTTCCCGGCCTGGCCGGGCGGCCCCGTCGGCCAACCGTAAGCGGTTGAACGGCGGTTGCTTGGCGGCCGACCCCTGGGGGTGTCTCGGCCAGCCTCTCGCTGAAAACAGTACGGAATACCCGTGGTTATCCGGTTGCGTGCGCAGCGGCGCACGGTGTCAACCGTTTACAGATCATGCATTTCCGGACCCCTGTCAGTCAAGCAAATAACCCCGCGTCCCATCGGTTCGGCCAAGAGTCCGTGGGGAATCTGCTGACCTCGCCCGACCCGCCGGCCGGGGCTTCACCTGAGTCTTTTTCGGCTCATGGGCAGGACATCCTCCCATCCAAGACCAATAATTACTGGATGAGACGTGGATTCGGGTATCCTGGTCACGAGATCCCCTACCCGAAGGCCCGTTGTCGCAAGGGAGCCAACTGCATGGTTCGTACTGTTACGCTTGTCACGCTGGTAGCGGCGATGGCGATATCGTTGCCGGCGCAGGGCCAGGCGCCGGCCCCGGGGCCGTTGCTGCAGGACCTGGGGCCGGGGAGCCTGGGCGAGCTGCTCGGGCCCGTCGAGACCGACCCGCTGTTTGCCCAAGCCAACCGCCACCTGCGCACCACGCTGGTGCCCTCGCACAGCGTCGTGGCCCCGGGCGGCCAACTGACGCTGGCCGTCGAGCTGGCCATGGACGAGAGCTACTACCTCTATGGACCCGTGCCCCGCGGCGAGGTCCAGCCCCGGCCGCTACGGGCGACGGTGGAGGCGCCCGGTCTGCAGGCCGGCCCCCTGCAGTACCCCGACCCGCACGTGCACCCCACCGGTGAGGGCGAGGTCTACGACGAGCACTTCGTCTACGACAAGCCCGTCCGCCTGTACGTGCCGCTGACCGTGCCGGCCGACGCCCAGCCGGGCACGTCGCTGACTGTCGGGGTGACCCTTCGCGGGCAGCTCTGCCGCGACCCGGGCCTGTGCCTGGAGATGCGGCAGGTGGCGTCGGTGCAGGTCACGGTCGGGCCCGAGCCGGTCGCCAACCCCGCCTATCGGTCGCCGGAGGGCACCTACCGCACGGTCGAGGGCTGGCAGCAGGCCCTGCCGCAGATCCCCGGCGGCGGTGCGGGCCCCGCCCGGCTGGCCGGGGCGCCGGGGGCGGCCCTGACGGCGTGGGCGGCCCTGCCGCTGGCGGTGCTGGCCGGGCTGATCCTCAACGTCATGCCCTGCGTGCTGCCGGTGGTGCCGCTGAAGATCCTCTCGCTGATGGACCAGGCTCACGGCCAGCGCCGCCGGGCGGTGACGCTGGGGCTGGCCTTCGCGGGCGGCATCGTGCTGTTCTTCGCCCTGCTGGCGGCCATCAGCACCATCCTACGCCTGACCATAGGCCGGGCGATTACCTGGGGCGAGTTGCTGAGCTACCCGGCCGTGGTGATCGGCCTGGCGCTGCTGATGGTGGTGCTGGCGCTGAACCTGTTCAACCTGTTCACCGTGAGCCTGGGCACCTCGCTGGCCGGGCGACAGACGGGCGGGGGCCACGGCGGGTCGGTTTTCATGGGTTTCGTGGCGGCGGTGCTGAGCACGCCGTGCAGCTTCGCGGTCCTGGCGGCAGTGCTGGGCTGGGCGCAGCTGCAACCGGTGTGGCTGGGTGTGGTTACGTTTCTGTTGATCGGGGTGGGCATGGCCCTGCCGCACGCGGTGCTGGCGAGCTTCCCGCAGCTGCTGGAGCGGTTGCCGCGTCCGGGGCCGTGGATGGAGTACCTCAAGCAGGGCATGGGCTTTCTGCTGCTGCTGGTGGCGGCGTATCTGCTTACGCTTCTGGGGGATGCTGTCTGGATGGGGTGGGTGGCGGCCTATGCGGTCGTGCTGAGCGTGGCCGTGTGGATGGCGGGCACCTGGGTGTCCTTCGCGACAGCGGCGCCGCGTCGGCTGGCGGTGCGGGGCCTGGCCCTGCTGCTGGCGGTGGGGGCGGGCTGGTGGATGCTGGGGCCCCCGGCCGAGCCGGCGATCCCGTGGCAGCCCTACGACCCGGCCCTGATCCAGGCCGCCCGCGACGCCGGCCAGCCCGTGCTGGTCAAGTTCACGGCCGACTGGTGCACCGAGTGTAAGCTGGTGGACTACCGCGTCTACCGCACCGACCAGGCCGTCGCCGCCCTGCGGGACGCCGGCGTGCTGGCGGTGCTCGGCGACATCACCCGCGCGGACATGCCCGCCCGCGCCCTGCTGACGCACCTGGGCGAGCCGGGCCCGCCGGTGACGGTGATCTACCCGCCCGGACAGGACGAGCCCCTCCGTCTCCGCGGGGCCATCAGCCTGGACGATCTGCTCGGCGCCCTGGAAACCGCTGCGCCCCAGGAGTAGAAAGAAGTCATGCCCATCGACGACCTGGAACGCATCTTCCGTCCCGCCGACGCCGCCCAGGCCGACGCCGTCCGCTCGGCCCTGGCCGAGGCCGGCCTGGAGGCGCACATCCTCATTGAGGACGCCGGCGACGACACCATCCTGCTGGAGATCGCCGTCCCCCGCGCCCAGGCCCCCCAGGCCCGCGCGATCATCGCCAAGGGCAACTGGCCCCGCCTGGCGTAGGCAGGTAGGGCACGTAGGTTCCCGCCGCAGGCGGGGTTCTGCGTGCCGCGAAGGCGGAGGGCGTGGGCCAACGGGTCCGGCGGCGGCGGTACGCGGAACTTGGCCTGCGCTGTCGCTTCGGCCAGAACCCACGTACCCTACCGGGCGGCGAGGTGGCCGGCGATGTAGGCGGCCTGCAGGGCGCGGACGGGCTCGACGAAGTGGACGTGGTCGCGGAAGACCTCGCCCTCCAGCGACCGCGTGAAGCCCAGCAGGTCGATCACCGGCACGTCGGCCTCGGCCATGACGGCCAGGGCGGCGGCGTCGTAGGCGGCGTGGTCGGCCTGGTAGCGGTGGATACCCATGCCGGGCCCGCTGCGGGCATTGTGGCGGGCCTCGTCCAGCGGACTGGTGCGGACCCACAGCACGCGGACGCCCCGGCCGGCCAGGGCGGCGAGGGTCGCCCGCAGGTTCTCGCGATACTCCTCCAGGGGCACCTGCCGCGCGTCCGAGCCGGGGGGCACCTTGATGTCGTGCAGGCCGGCGTTGAGCAGCAGCCAGTCCGGCCGCCAGGCGGGATCGCGCAGGCGCAGCTCGACGTAGGCCCGCACGGCCCGGCTGTCGCAGCCGTTGCTGGTGTGCAGGCCCTCCTCCGAGGCCGGGTGGTCCAGGTGGATGTCCTCCAGCCCCGGCTCAGTGCCGGTCTTGCGGGCGTAGCGGAACTGCCCGGCCACCATCCGCTCGAGGTAGGGGCCATATTGCTGACTGATGCTGTCACCGATCACGAACAGGTCGCGCTGGGCCATGGCGGCACCTCCTGGCCGGACATCCTACCCGCCCGGGCGGTCCAGCGGTAGGGGCCAGCAGGCAGGGCGCAGACGCGTGACCGGGGACGCCTCGTCGGCGTCCCCGGCCCCCATTTTCGTGCCTGCAGAGAGCGACGCTACCGCCGTCGGCGTCGGACCCCCAGGCCCAGGGCCCCTGCCAGCATCAGCGCGGTAGAGGTCGGCTCGGGCACCAGGAAGCCACGGATCTCACCGCCGCCGAACGAACTGGTGTGAATGTTGAAGTAGGTCCGCCCATCGGCCACCTGTTCCATCAGTGCGACGAAGGCAGTTTCAGGGTCGTCGCCGTTGGCCGCCAGGTACGCAGCGCTGTAGCTGCCGGCCAGGGTCATGTCGAACGTGGTGTCCATCAGGCCGCCGGTGACCCCCAGCGGGAAGCCGCTGAAGCTCGGCGTCTGCGTGGCGACGCCGGCGTTGCCGGCCAACGGAACCGCTGTCGGGCCATGGATGTGGGCTGCGGTCGTGTTCCCGATCAGGTCGGAGAAGTTGGCCTCCACCCGCATCGTCTTGGCCACATCGTCGAAGGTGACCGTCGCCGAGCCTGTCCCGGGCGAGGCGACCGGTGGGTCCTCGGCCGGGCCGCTGAGGTCGGCCGTAAATACGAACAGATCCGCCTGGGCGGCACCGGCCGCCATCAGCAGAAACGCAAGAGCGAAGTACTGCGCCTTCATCGTGATCTGCCTCCCTTTTCCTGACAGGCCAGGACGCCTCTGCCGTCAGTGGGGCGGCGGCCGGAGGGGACGGAGCAGGAGCAACAATACGCCATCGCAACGGCTGGTCGATGGCATCGACGGCGTGGCGGCATCCCCCATGGCCGCCGGGCCCAAGCTCAGGCCTCAGCGGCGCCCTGTTCTGGTGAGCGTTCCCCACCCCCTTTCGCGAGGGCTCGAGGTACCAGTGCCGAATTCTAGGCCCGGCCCCGAGGCGAGCCCACGGGGGGACAGGAAAAACTCCTGGCAGGGGCGGACCCCCTTGGTGGAGGGACCGGCCACCCACGGGCAGCGTCCGGCAGGCGCTGGCATCCCCCCGGCCTACGACGCGGGGGCCGTTGCGGGCTGGGTGGCCGGGGCGATTGCCGGCTGGGTCGCCGCGGGTTGCGTGGTTGGCTGGGTGGTCGGCGGGGGGGTTCCCTGGAGGAAGAAGCACACGTCGTGGCCGCGATGGCCGACGGGGTCGGCGGGGTCGCACGTGCCGCCGTCGTCGGTGCGGTCCATGCCGGCCGTGTAGAGGCGAGGGTATTCGTCGTCAGGCAGGTAGCCGATGGGCTCGCCGGTGAACGGGTCGACCGGCAGGGCGGGCAGGTAGTCGCCCACCAGGGCCCCCAGCTCGGCCGGCAGGGCCCCGTCATGGTCGCGCTGCCAGGCCCGCAGGGCCAGGGCGACCGACATCATCTCCCGCTGGGCCCGCGAGGTCGCCATGCCGCCGGCGGCGTTGAGCAGGTTGTACACGCTGACCGACGCCCACAGGCGCATCTGCTGGCCCATGCCGCCCGCCTCCTCCACGAAGGCCTCGGCGAAGGCGTTGACCTCGCCGCCGCCCTCGGCGAAGGGGCGCTCCAGCAGCGGCATCACCTCGCGGTAGGTCCGCAGGGCGTGGGCGAGGTTGTTGTCCAGGAAGGGCCGCAACAGCCAGATCTTGAGGCCCTGGCCGAGCCCGCCGTCGATGGGCTGGCCCTCGAGGGTCAGCTGCCCGTCGGCCAGGGCGCGGTAGGTCTCGTGCAGGCGCGCGTGGCTGAAGCGGACGGCCCGGAGGAACTGCTCGCGCCGGCTCCCGCCGGCCAGGGCGGCTCGCAGCATCTGGCGGGCCTGCGGCGAGGTCTCGAGCCCCGGCAGCATCCGCTGCAGCACGCCGCTGGCGAAGCCGATGAGGCTGGCCTCGGCGGCCCGGCCCTCGAGGGTGGGCAGCTCGGCCAGGTGGTTGGCCACGCCCACGGCCGTCGCCAGGTCGGCCAGGGCGGCGGCGTGCTCGCCGGCGTCGAAGCGGTGCAGGGCGCGGGCCATCTGGAAGTGCACCAGCGGCGTCAGCAGCGACAGGTCGGGCGTGGGCATCACCGGCCCGCCGTCGCGGGGCCAGGCCACCGCCGGCCGGGCCGAGGCCTGCTCCAGCCGCTCCAGCAGCGGCTCGAGCGCCTCGAGGCGCCGGCCCAGGGCCTCGGCCAGCTCGGGCGTGCGCTGCTCGGCGTCAAACCACTGGCGCAGCAGCTCCTGGTCGGTCTGGTGGGCCTGGAAGCGGGCAGCCTCGGCGGGGCTGAGTCGGCCGGCGGCCCGCTTGTCCTGCAGCTCGGCCGTCACGCCGACGGCGGCCTGGTCGGCCTGGGCCAGCAGCTCCTGGTAGAGCGGCCAGGCGTCGTCGGCGGGCCCCACCGGCGGCGGGAGCACCTCGGCCATCGTCATCGGCCAGCCGGCGGCCTCGGCCTCGGCGACGGCCCGGCGGGCGTCGCGGGCGCTGAGCACCCCCCAGCCCAGGCGCACCAGCAGCAGGATCCCCAGGGCGATGCCCAGCACCCGCAGCCACATCCGCCACTTGTTCCGTGTCTCTTTGGGGGTCGGTACCTTCTTGTCCGTCGTGTCGCTTTTGGCCATGCCGTGTCCGTCGAAAAGGTTATGGCGTCAATGGGTCAACGCGTTGACGCGCCAGCCTGTCAAGTTCAAGGTGCATGATCCCGCGGGGCCGCCATCGGGCAAGGCCGTTGCGGGCTCTCAGGCGTGGCTGCGAACGGCGCAGCCACGCCACCCTTCCAGGCGGGGGCATCTTACACGCTAACGCATCAACGCGTGAACGCATTACCAGCCTCCGCAGGCGGTTACTTGCCCACGCAGAAGCGGGCGAAGATTCGGCCCAGCAGCTCCTCGCTGAGGGCCTGCCCGGAGATCATACCCAATTCGGCCAGGGCGGTCCGCAGGTCCAGGGCGAGCAGCTCGCCCTCGTCGGCCAGGTGGGCGGCACCTGTCAGGCGGTCGACGCCGGCCCGGAGGGCCTGGCGGGCCTGGTCGATGGCGGTCCGCTGGCGGCGATGCAGGGCCAGCGTCGAGCCAGGCCGTTCGCCCGGCCCGCCCAGCAGACCCGACAGGTGCCTCCGCAAGGCGTCGAGCCCTTCGCCCGTCCGGGCCGAGGCCGATAGTGTCGTCAGTCCGGTCGCCTCGTGCCACTGGCGGGTCCGGCTGGTGCGGGCGTCGGCGTCGAGCAGGTCGGCCTTGTTCAGCAGGAGCATGGCTGCGCCGCGGCGACCGGCCAGCAGCCCGGCCAGCAGGGCGGCGGCGGGCTCCTCGGCCGGTTCGGTCACCACGATCACCGCATCGGCGGCGGTCAGGGCCGACCGGGCGGCGCCGTCGGCGGCGCGGCCGATCGGCTCAGCTGAGCCGGTCCAGCCGGCCAGGTCCAGCAGCATCACCTCGCAGCCGCCTGGCAGGCGCAGCGGGGCGCTCAGCACGTCACGGGTCGTGCCGGCCGTCGCCGAGACGATCGCCCGGTCCAGGCCCGTCAGGGCGTTGAGCAGGCTGCTCTTGCCGACATTGGGCCGGCCGGCCAGGGCGACCCGGGGCACCTCGACCGCCGCCGTGACCGGGGCCGCCGAGGCCAGGGCACCCGCCATCGCCTCGGCCAGGGCCGCCAGGTCGGCCGCCACGGCGGCGGGGGGCGCCAGTTCGATGTCTTCCTCGGCCAGGTCCAGGCTCGCCTCGACCACCGCCAGCGCGTCGGCCAGGGCCTCGCTCCACGCCCCGCACAGCCCCGACAGCTCGCCGGCCGCGTTCGCCGTGGCCGAGCGCAGCTGGGCGTCGGTGGCCGCGGCGATCACGTCGGCGACGGCCTCGGCCTGGGCCAGGTCGATCCGTCCGCTCAGGAACGCCCGTAGCGTGAACTCGCCCGGCTCGGCCCGGCGGGCGCCGCTGGCCAGCAGGGCCTCGACCACCCGCTCGGCCGCCAGCGGATGGCCCGGCAGGTGCAGCTCGACCAGGTCCTGCCGGGTATAGCTTCGCGGCCCGCGGAACAGGTACGCCCGTGCCGGCAGGGCCAGGCCCTCGCAGACCACCTGCCCGTCGATCCAGCGGAACCCTCCGCCCGCCAGCGCGCCGCCCCAGGGCCGAATCACTCGCCCCATCAGGGCCCAGGCCTCCGCCCCGCTGGCGCGCACGATAGCCCGTGCGGCCTGCCCGGCCGGGCTGCTGACGGCGACGATCGTGGCGGTGTCGAACACGGAGAAATCCCGTCCAGGCGTCAGCGCGGGGGTCTGACAAAGGCGTCCTGCAGTAGGGCACGTGGGTTCGCGGAGCGTCAGCGGAGCGGTTCCGCGTGCCGCGATGGCGTCAGACGTCCGGCACGCCCTGCGCCCTCGATGGTACGCGGAACCTCGCCTGCGCTACCGCTTCGGCGAGAACCCACGTACCCTACGAGCCCTACCGGATGCCGGCCAGGTCGTTGGCGAATCGGCGGTAGCGCTGCTCGAAGCGATCCAGGTCGGCGTCGATGTAGTGGCGGAAGGCGGCCGGGCCCACATGACGGTTGTAAAGCCGGGTCCGCCCGCCGTGCCGCGCCAGGGCCGGGTCGTCCAGGCCCAGCTGGGCGGTCAGTCGACCGGCCGCGGCGGCGGCGAGCATCCGCTCCAGGCCTGCGGCGTAGGTCGGGTCGGTGCGGATCATCAGCAGCAGGGCCCACAGCTGGGCGTAGTAGTCCACCCCCACGTTGGGCGCGTGCGACTGGGTGATGTTGTCGCCGGCGTCCATGTTCAGCAGCTGCTCGATGCTCCGCCAGCGGCCAGCGTGCAGAGCCTTGCGCAGGTCGGTGAAGCGCAGCGTATTGTCGGCGGGGTTGAAGACGGCCTCGTCGGGCCGCAGGCGAAAGGCCTCGACCTGGGTGGCCAGGCCCTCCTCGGCCCAGCTGGGCAACGGCTGGCGCAGGGCGTGGTGGAGGAACTGGTGGAGCCCCTCGTGGGCGGCCGTGCTGTAGGTGGGCAGCCGACCCATGTCCCACAGCACGCAGACGCCGTCGTGGCAGTAGGCACCCGAGTCGACCTGCAGGTAGAACCGGGCGGCCGGTCCGGTGGCGTGGGCGGTCAGCATCGCCCACTGCTGGCGCGAGCCCATCAGGTAGACCACCCGCCCCTCGGTGGCAGGGCTCTGCAGGCCCGTCAGGGCAACGTAGTGCTTGTTGCAGGCCTCCAGGAAACCCGCCAGCGATCGCGCGAAGGCCGGCTCGGCCGTGCTGTACAGGCGGTAGTGCTGGGTGGTGAAGGCCTGGCCGCCGTGGCCACCGAAGTCCCACGGGGCCGACTGGACCGGGGCGTCGACGGCGAAACGCTGGCCCGTCGAGCCGCCGCCACAGCCGGCCAGCAGCCCCGCCAGCAGGAGAACCATCCAGGCATATCGGGTGCGCAGGATCATAGTCCGGCCATTGTACCCGCTGGGCCGACCGGACCCAAAGCAGTTCGTAGGGCACGTGGGTTCGCGGAGCGTCAGCGGAGCGGTTCCGCGTGCCGCGATGGCGCCCGCCGCCCCCGCCGCGAGTCCCGGGACGCCATCGGAAGACCCCCGGCATGCCGGGGGCTATATGAGGAACCACGTGGATGCGCCTGACGCCATCGCTAGAACAGCCCGCGGATCTTGCCGGTCTCGTCGATGTCGACGTTCATGAAGGCGGGTCGGCTGGGCAGGCCGGGCATGGTCCGCATCTCGCCGCAGAGGGGGTAGAGGAACCCCGCGCCGGCCGAGCAGCGGACCTCGCGGATGGGCAGGATGAAGTTGGTGGGCACGCCCTTGCGCTTGGGGTCGTGCGAGAGCGACAGGTGGGTCTTGGCCATGCAGATGGGCAGATCGCCGTAGCCCCACTGGTTGAACAGGTCGATCTGCTTGCTGGCGTCGGGCTCGAAGTGCACGCCGTCGGCGCCGTAGATCTGAGTGGCGATGTTGTGGATCTTCTCCCGCACGGGCCGATCGCACTCGTAGAGGTAGCGGAAGCGCCCATTGGACTGCTCGCAGGCGGCGACAACGGCCTCGGCCAGCTCGCGCGAGCCGGCCCCACCGTCGGTGTAGTGCCGGCTGACGACGGCAGCGGCGCCCCCGGCGGCCTGGGTGGCCCGCTGGACGGCGCGGATCTCGTCTTCGGCGTCGGTCGGAAAGGCGTTGACAGCCACCACGACCGGCACGTTGAAGGTCCGCGCAATGCGGATGCAGGCCGCCAGGTTGCCCGCGCCGGCCTCGACCAGCGGCACGTTGGGCTCGGTGTAGGCCCGATCCAGCGGGCGCCCGGGCACGACGGCCGGGCCCCCGCCGTGCATCTTCAGGGCGCGGATCGTCGTGACCACCACCACGCAATTGGGCCTCAGGCCCGAGACGCGGCACTTGATGTCGACGAACTTCTCCAGGCCCATGTCGGCCGCGAAGCCGCTCTCGGTGACCACGTAGTCCGCCAGGCGCAGGGCCATCTGGTCGGCCAGCACCGAGCTGTTGCCGTGGGCGATGTTGGCGAAGGGCCCGGTGTGCACGAACACGGGCTGGCCCTCGAGGGTCTGCATGAGGTTGGGCTTGATCGCCTCGGCGAGCAGGGCCCCGGCGGCCCCGGCGACGCCGATGTCCTCGGCGGTGATGGGCTTGCCGCTGGTGTCGCGGCCCAGGATGATCCGGCCGATCCGCCGCCGCATGTCGCCCACGCCGGTCGTCAGGGCCAGGATCGCCATCAGCTCGCTGGCGACGGTGATGTCGAAGCCCGTCTGGCGGGGTCGCCCGTCGAGCCGCTCGCCCAGGCCCACGATGACGTTGCGCAGGGCGCGGTCGTTGACGTCCAACACCCGCCGCCAGATGATCGAGTAGGGGTCCAGTCGAAGCCGCCTGAGCCCCTGGGCCTCGAGCTGAGCGTCGCTGAGCTGCTCCTCGTGGAAGATCCTCGCATCGATGGCCGCCGAGACCAGGTTGTGGGCCGCCCCGACCGCGTGGATGTCGCCGGTGAGGTGCAGGTTGATCTCGTCCATCGGGATGACCTGGCTGTAGCCGCCGCCGGCCGCCCCGCCCTTGATGCCGAAGGTCGGGCCCATGCTGGGCTGGCGGATGCACAGGAACGAGCGCTTGCCGATCGCCCCGAGGCCCTGCGTGAGCCCGACGCTGGTGGTCGTCTTGCCCTCGCCCAGCGGCGTGGGGGTGACGGCCGGCACCACCATGTTCATTCCCAGGGGGGCCTCGGCCAGCCGCTCCAGCAGCCCCAGCCGGACCTTGGCCTTGTGGCGGCCATAGGGCTCGAGCTCCTGGGGGGCGATGCCCGCCTGGGCGGCGATCTCGTCGATGGGCCGCACCGGGGCCGCCTGGGCGATCTCAAGGTCTGACAGCACGCAAGACTCCTTATCGTGGTGGACCGACCCGTCAGCCGTGGGGGTCAGGGGACGCCGCTGCCGGGCCTCGCTGGCGCTCGACCCGGCCTACGGGCTTCACCCGGCCTGCGCGCGGGGCCCTGTGGTTGTCATCGGCGTTCGTAGCGGGTCAGTATCGCCCCGGGGGGCGATTTCCGCAAGGTGCCGGCGGGCGTGGCAAGATGGCCCCTCCCATCCTACAATAGACCAACGCCGCCCCCGGGGGAGTGTCTACATACGGGACGCCCATGACAGAGCCAAGCCAATCAACGAGTTCCGACAAGTCCAGGCCGCGCCGCCACCGGCTGCGCAAGGTGCTGATCGGCGTGGCCATCGCCCTGGGCCTGATCGTGCTGCTGGTCGCCCTGGCCCCGACGCTGTTGTCGACCAATGCGGGCCGGGGGTATCTGGTGGGCCGGGTCAACGCCAGCCTGGCCGGTCGGCTGGAGGTTGACGCGCTGGAGATGGGGTGGTTCGACCCGCTTCGGCTGACGGGCGTGCGGCTGTACGACCCGCAGGGCCAGCAGGTCTTCGGGGCCTCGGCCATCACCCGCGAAGGGGGCCTGGCCGGCGTGTTCACGGGCCGGGCGCCCGTGGGTGAGGTGCGGGTGGCCGGGGGTCGGCTGGACCTGATCGCCACCGAGGACGGCAGCTTCACCATCGCCGACGTGCCCCGGCCCGGCCCGCCGGACGAGCCAGCCGCACCCCTGCCCGCCTTCCTGCAAGACCTGCGGGCCCGGCTGCGGATGCCCGACGCCAGCGTCCACGTCCAGGGCGTGGAGGGTCGGCTGTGGCTGGCCGAGGAGGTGGACCTGACGGTCGACGTCGACACGCTGGACCGGCTGGAGGTGGCCCTGTCGGGCCGGCTGGCCGAGGGGCGGGTGGCCCTGGCCGGCGAGCTGGACGATCTGCTGGAGGAGGGGTTCATTCGGCCCGGACAGGCTCGCGGGCAGTGGGCCCTGCGCATCGCCGAGCCGCTGGACCTCTCGGCCCTGGTGCTGGCGATCGGGCCGCGGGACGTGCGGGCCGCGGGGCGGGCCCGGCTGGACGTGACGGGGCGCTTCGCCCCGGGCCAGTGGCAGGTGCAGGGGCAGGCGGGGTTTACCGATCTCCAGGTGGCCCGGCCTATCGACCCGGTGCCTGCGGCGGTGGACCTGGAGGTCGCCCTGAACCTGGCCGGCGGGCCGGAAGTGCTCGCCGGCGACGTGGCCCTGACGGGCGAGCCGATCGCCCAGGGGGGCCTGGGCGCACTGCAGGCCAGCGGGCGGGTCTCCCCGGAGCTGCTGGCGTATCGGCCTGACGTGGATCGGCTGCTGTCGGCCCTGACCGGTGGCGGGACGGTCGAGCTGCCGGCCGGGCGGATCGAGGCGGTCGGCGAGGTGAACCTGGCCCTGCTCAGCCAGGCCGTGCCGGCCCTGCTGGCGGTTCGCCCGGGGCTGGTGATCGACGAGGGGCGGCTCAGCCTCGACCTGCAGGCCGACACGACCGCCCAGCCCACCATCGACGCGGACCTGCGGCTGAGCAGCCTACGGGCGACGCAGGCTGGCCAGCGGTTCGAGTTCGGGCCCGTCGAGACGGCCCTGCAGGCCCACTGGCCGGCGGGCGAGCCGGTGCAGGTCAGCCGGGCCTTCTTCACCAGCGAGTTCCTCGAGGCCACCGGCCAGGGATTGCCCGACGGCTTCACGACGCAGTTCACCCTGGTGCTGGGCGCCCTGGAGCGGCGGATCGACGAGCTGACCGTGTGGGACGCCCCGGCCATGGACGGGCGGGTTCAGGCCGAGTTGGCCGTCCGGGCGGAGCAGGGAGGCTACCACTTCGACTTCGACGGCCAAGGCCAGGCCATTCAGGTAGCCCTGTCAGACGCTCAGGGCCAGCCCGTGTCGCTGGAGCTGCCCTCGCCGGCCCTGCAGGTGGCCGGTCGGCTGGAGTTGACCGAGCAGCGCCGCCTGGTCCGGCTGGAGCTGAGTTCCCTGGCGCTCAACAGCCAGGGCCTGCAGGTGCAGGGCCAGGGCTTCGCCGCCGTGCAGCCGACTGTGGCGGGGGCGTTCGACGGGCAGGTGGTCTCGGACGACCTGGCCACGCTCGCCCGCACGCTGAAGGTGCTGGGCTGGATGGGCCCTGACGTGCAGTTGGCCGGCGCGGGCCAAACCCGGCTGCAGGTCCGCTATGAGCAGGGCACGGTGACGGTCGAGCAACTCGCTGGTCAGGCCCAGCCGTTGCGGCTGGCCGTGCCGGGGGCGGTCCAGCTGGACTGGTCGGGCGCCTCCTGGCAGGTCCCGCTGAGCTACGCGGTCGGCACCGGAGAGCTGACGCTGGGCGAGGGCTTCGCCGTGGACAGCCCCTGGGGCCAGCTCAGCGCCGCCGGCGAGGCGGATGTGGGGATGTCCACCTTCGAAATCCAGGCGCGTCTGGCCGGGGCGGACCTGTCGGCCCTGTCGGCGGGCGTGCCAGCACTGGCCCTGGGCCCGGACACCCAGCTGGCCGGTCGGGCCGACGTGGTTCTCTCGGCCCGGCTGACGGACGAGGCGGTCCTGATCGTCAAGCGGCTCGAGGGCCAGCTGGCGTCGCTGCGGTATTTCCAGCCGGGCGCCGCCGATGTGCAGTGGGACCAGGCTTCCTTCCAGACGCCGCTGACGTGGGATCTCTCGGCCGGGCGGATCGAGCTGGGTACGCCCTTCCGGCTGATCACGCCGTGGGGCGCCTTGGCCGCCGGCGGGGTGGTCGGGCTCGACCCGCTGACGGTGGATGGCCGGGCCCAGTTGGCCGGGGCCGATCTCGAGCGGATCACGACGGGCCTGGCGGGCCTGCTGGGCGGCCTGGCCGAGCCGCTGACCGGGCAGGCGTCGCTGGAGGTGCAGTTCAGTCGCGAACCGCAGGCCGAGACCTTCGCCTCGGCCGGCGAGCTGAGCGTGACGGCCTTCGGCGTGGGCGGCCAGACGCTCTCGCAGGCCCCCGTCGAGCTTGCCTGGCAGGACGCCCAGATCAGCGTGCCCGCCCGCCGGCTGGTGGTCGGCCAGGCCGACCTGACCAGCGACCTGCTGCGAGCCAGCATCCGTGACGGGCGGGCCCGGCTGACGGCGCTGAGCCCGGCCGCCGCTGGCGATTTCCGCGTGCGGGGCGACCTGGAGCGGCTGGCTGCACTGGCCCGGGCCTTCGAGGCCTATCGCGACCTGCCCGCCCTGGCCGGCGATGCCCAGCTCACCGGCCAGGCCGTTACCGAGGAGGGCACCATCAGCCTCCGGGGCGAGGGCACCATCCTCAATCTGCTGGTCGGCGCGGGCGAGCAGGCCGTCACCCAGGACCGCGTCGAGCTGGCCTACGACCTCTCGGCCGACACGATCAGCCAGGTCGTCGACGTGCGCCGCCTCAGCATCGACGCCCCGCTGCTGGCCGCTCGGGCGCGCGGCACGATCCGCGACTACCTGGCCACCAAGCAGCTCGACCTGCAGGGCGACTACCGCGGCGACTGGGCCGGGGCCATGGACCTGCTGGCCCAGTTCTCGCCCGATGCCGTGCAGTACGTCGCCTTCCGCGGGCCGCTGGAGGGCAGCTTCGCGGTGACCGGGCCTCTGGATCGGCCGGCCATCACGCCGACCTACGGCGACCTGCAGGGCCAGGCCGCCCTCACCTGGGGCGCCGCCGAGGTCATGGGCATCGAGATGGGCCAGGCCCGCATCCCCCTGCGCCTCGAACAGGCCCGCGTCCTGCTGCCCCAGACCAGCATCCCCGCCGACGGCGGGGCCGTGAACCTCGGCGGCGTCATCGAGCTGAGCGACCCCGTCGGGCTCCAGCGGGGCGCCCTGGCACCGCGCTACCGCCTGCAGGGCCCGCTGCGCCTGCTGGACAACCTGGAAGTCGACGAGGAGCTCGCCAGCGAGCTGCTCAGCCGGCTGCACCCGCTGTTCTTCCGACCGCTCTCGGTCAGCGGGCGGGTCTCACTGGACATCGAGGACGCCGACATCCCGCTGGACGCACGGGCCCTCAGCACGGCCACCATTCGCAACGGGCGGCTCGACCTGGCCGACCTGAGCATCCAGCCCACCGGGCCGCTGGGCGACATCCTCAACGCGCTGAGCCCGCTCACCGGCGAGCTCGGCGCGACGAAAGTCTCGGCCGTCAGCTTCGTCATCCGCAACGGGCGGATCCACTACGACGATTTCCGCCTGCTGTGGAAGGGGCTCTACCACGTCCGCTTCCGTGGGTCGGTGGGCCTGGATGGCTCGCTGGAGCTGACGATGGGCGTGCCGATCACGCCGGACCTGCTGCGGAACTTTTCGGACACGCTGCGCCTGCCGGACATCCCCGGCATCGGCAACGCCATCGCCGAGATCCTCGGCGAGCGCTACGTCGAGGTGCCCATCCGCGGCAGCCGGGCCGCGCCCCTGGTGGTCATGGAGAGCCTCACCGGGGCCCTGGGCTCGCTGGTCCAGGGGGCCCTGCGCGAGCTGCTGCGGACCCCCGGCCAGCTGGGCGGGGCGGCCATCGACGTCGTCCGTGAGATCGGCAACATCTTCCCCGGCGTGCGCAACGAGGACCGCCGGGCCCCCGGCCCGCTGCCCCCGCCGCCCGGCGAGCCCCCCTGGCCCCCCCGCCAGCCCCCGCCCGACAACGGCACCCCCGGCCTCGCGCCGTAGGGTACGTGGGGTCTGGCCGCAGCGACAGCGCAGGCCAGGTTCCGCGTACCGGCGAGGGAGAACAGGCCCGCCCGGCGGCCGTGGCGAGCGGCGGCGGCATCGGCGGCACGCAGAACCGCGGCGCTGGCGCTCCGCGAACCTACGGGTCCTACGCGAGCGGTGCCGCGTTTACGGCGCCGGCGGACGGTGGCGGGGCGTGGCCCGGCGGCGCTGGCGGCGGATGAGGAACCACGCGATCCCCAGCAGCACCAGCAGGATGATGATCCACAGGATCAGACGGTTGAATGCAATCTCCGGCATGGCAGCCCTCCTTTGGTCTGTCCCATTATAGGGGGCCGGCCGGACGCGACCGGCAACGGCAGGCCGGGCAGACTCTTGCCGACCGCCGCCGGCGGACCTATCATGCCCCACGAAAGGGATGGATCGACTCTCCGCGGACCTAGCGCAAGGAGCCATGGCATGGCCAAGGACCGTACCGTCAACGTCGCCCTGATCGGGCAGAAGTTCATGGGCAAGACCCACTCCAATGCCTGGACGCAGGTGCGGCGGTTCTTCGAGCCGCCCCTTCGGCCGGTGCAGCACACGATCTGCGCCCGCCACCGCGATGAGCTCGAGGTCTTCGCCGCCCAGTGGGGCTGGCAGAACATCAGCACCCGCTGGAAGGACGTGGTGACCAACGACCAGATCGGCCTGGTCGACATCGGCGTGCCCAACCACCTGCACGCCGAGATGAGCATCGCCGCCCTCGAGGCCGGCCGAAACGTCGCCTGCGAGAAGCCCCTCGCCCGCACGCTGGACGAGGCCCGCGATATGCTTCGGGCCGCCCGCAAGGCCAAGAAGCAGAAGACCTACGTCTGGTACAACTACCGCCGCACCCCCGCCGTCGCCCTGGCCCACCAGCTCGTCCGCGAGGGCAAGATCGGCAAGATCAGCCACGTCCGCGCCTACTACCTGCAGGACTGGGCCTTCGACGCCTCCGTGCCGCTGATCTGGCGCTTCGACAAGAAGATCGCCGGCTCGGGCAGTCACGGCGACCTCAACGCCCACATCATCGACATGTGCCGCTTCGTCACCGGCGAGGAGATCACCGAGGTCATCGGGGCGGCCATGGAGACGTTCATCACCGAGCGGACGCTGCCCAGCGTCGGCAGCGCCGGCGGCATCGCAGGCGGCTCCAAGGGCTCGAGCAAGAAGGGCAAGGTCAAGGTCGACGACGCCGTGCTGGCCATCACCCGCCTTAGCGGTGGCGGCCTGGCCACGTTCGAGGCCACCCGCTTCGCCACCGGCAACCAAAACAAGAACGGCCTGGAGATCAACGGCGACAAGGGCGCGATCCGCTTCAACTTCGAGCGGATGAACGAACTGGAGTTCTACGACGCCACCGAGGAGCGCCGGACCCAGGGCTGGCACACGGTCATCGTCACCCACGCCGGCAGCCATCCCTACGCCGAGGCCTGGTGGCCCGACGCCCACATCATCGGCTACGAGCACAGCTTCACCAACCAGGCCTACGACATGCTGCTGGACCTGGCCGGCCAGAAGCCCACCGTCCCGCTGCCCGACTTCGCCGACGCCTACGAAACCCAGCGCGTCCTGGAGGCCATGAGCCTGGCCGCCAAGGAGAAGAGCGCCATCAAGATGAGCCAGGTCAAGTAACCCCGCTGCACTTGCAGGGCCCGTCTGGCCGATAGGAGACCCATAGGGCGTGCGGCCCGTCCGGGCCCGCGCGCCCCGCCGCTATCGTAGAGTGTGTAGGCCGGGCCGAGCCCCAGAGAGGCCCGGCAGTCCGACCGAATACCGCGTCCATACCAGGAGCGCAACTATGTCCGATCAGTCGCCCAACCCCAACGACCCCAACGCCCAGACCCCGCCCGGCGGCCCGACCCCTCCGCACGGCCCGGCCGAGCCGGTCGGCTACACCGGCGGTGCCGAGACCAACCCCGAGGCTCGCACCTTCGGCATGCTGGCCCACCTGCTGGGTATCTTAACCAGCGTCATCGGGCCGCTGATCATCTGGCTGATCAAGAAGGACGAGATGCCCTTTGTCGACCGCCAGGGCAAGGAAGCCATCAACTTCCAGATCTGGATCCTCATCTACGGCATCGTGCTCGGCGCAGTGACCTGTGGCGTCGGAGGGCCCATCGTCTGGGTCGTCGCCGTGGTCTTCGGGATCCTCGCCGCGGTCACGGCCAACAAGGGCGAGGACTATCGATACCCGCTGGTGCCCTACCGGTTCCTCAAGTAGTCCATCGACTCCGGTACACGGTGGATCGGCGCGGGCCGTCGAGCGAGGGCCCGCGCCGAGCTCCACGCCCGCGCCGGAAGGCGACGATCCGCCGCTGGGGCCCGATGGGGCCAGGGCGATGGCGCCCGCGTACTA
>JAWLCG010000014.1:0-29810 GCA_041687295.1 Phycisphaerae bacterium
GTCCGGCGGGGACGAGGCGCCCATGAAGGGCCTGCCCCTGCCGGACTGCGTCCGGCCTACAGGACTCACCGGTTATCGAGGAGACTTCCCTGGGGCTCTGCCCCAGACCCCGGGATTTATCGCATTCTCGCCCACCGGCAGAGGCCCCGAGCCGTCGGTCCCCGGGAGCGGCTGGGAGAGGGCGTGAGCCCATCCCATGCCGGAGGCCCCAAAGCGATAGACCCCGGGGGTGTGGGGGCAGAGCCCCCGCGCTGCTTCTTCCCAACCGCCGGTCCGCGCAGTGGTATTGTCCGAATCGGCGGGTCGTGCTATGATATTCGCTTTCGCGGTTTGTGGCCCCAGGGGACTGAACGCCCGCGGCCAGGCCGGCTGTGAAACCGGCCCGTGCCGTCGGACAGCGGGAACAAAGTGACCCAGCCTTCGTCCAACCCATTGCCGCCGACACCGGTGTCGCCATCCGGGGCAGCGCCCGAGGCGATCGCCTTCGAGGACGACGTCCTGGTCGAGGGCTGCCGGCGCGGCGACATGCGGAGCTTCGGCCCGCTGGTGGCCAAGTACCAGGACCGCCTGTTCAACGCGGTGCTGCGGATGTGCCACGACCGCGACGAGGCCGCCGACGTCTGCCAGGAGGCCTTCGTGCGGGCCCTGGAGAAGATCCCGCAGTTCCACGGGCGCAGCCGGTTCTACACCTGGCTGTTCCGCATCGGGGTGAACCTGGTGCTCAGCCGGCGTCGGCGGGCGAAGGTGGTGCGGTTCACCTCGCTGTCGCCCGAGCCGCGGTTCGCCGACAGCCAGGCCGGGGGCCTCGCCGCCCAGCTGCCCGACCGCCGCGAGCCGGACCCGGCCGAGGCGGCCATGGCACGCGACACCCACCGCTGCGTGCTGGCGGCCCTGGAGGCGTTGGACGACGATTTTCGCGTGGTCGTGGTATTGCGCGACATTGAAGACATGGACTACCAGCAGATCGCCGAGACGCTCGGCCTGCCGGTCGGCACGGTCAAGAGCCGGCTGCACCGGGCGCGGACGATGCTGCGGGAGAAGCTCGGCGACCGGCTGAGCCAGGCGAAGACATGAGCCCATCGCACCCGGACATGCATGAGGAGCTCTCGGCCCTGCTGGACGGCGAGCTGTCGCCCGAGCGGGCCCGGCGGGTGGCCCAGGCCGTCGAGGCCGACCCAGCCCTGCAGGCCGAGCTGGCCCAGCTGCGGGCCGTGCGGGGCCTGCTGGGCGGCCTGGCGCGCGAGGGCGCCCCGGAGGGCCTGGTCGAGAGCGTGCTGGAGCGGGTCGAGCGCGACCGCCTGCTGCAGGCCGCCGCCGAGCCCGTCGAGCAGCGGCGTCCCCTGCGGTGGCTCCGCCGGGCCGCGGGAGCGGCCGTGATCGTCCTGGCGGCGGGGCTGGGGCTCTACCTCTACGACGAGCTGAGCGAGCCGCCCTGGACGGCCCGCAACGGCCACGACGGCCCGCCGCTGGCGGCCATGGAGCCGGCGACCGAGCGGGCCCTGGACTCGACCGAGCGGGTGCGGGCGCTGCGCCCGGCGCCCGACCGCGATCGCCCCGGGCCGGCGATGGAACGAACGTACAGCCGTGAGCCGACCCGCGGGGAGCCGCCGCCGCGGGCCGATCGGCCCGCGGCGGCGCCGGCGCTGGGCTGGATGGGCATGGGCCTGCTGGCCGGGCCGCCTGTCCGCGAGATCGTCGTCAGCAGCGCCGACCCGGTGCTGGCCAATCGGCAGGTGCTCGACGCGCTGGCCAGCCAGGGCCTGGCCCCGCTGACGCAGGCCGTGCAGGCCGCCGCCGTCGAGACCGGCCAGGCCGGCCCGGACCTCGCACCGGCCGTCGCGGGCTGGTTCGAGCCCCAGGCCGACCGCCAGGCCCAGCGGATCCTCGTCGTCGTGCCCGTCGAGCAGCTGCCCCAGATCGAGCGCGACGTCTTCGCCAACGCCGCCCTGCCCAGCCGCCCGGCCGCGCCGCTGCCGGCGCCCCTGGCCGAACTGGAGGCCGGGGAGGCGGCGCTTGCCGCACCCACCACCCGCCCCTCCAGCCGATACGGAGGCCTGACGATGCGCGGCGTGGCCACCGTCACGAACCCGCCGGCCCACCACCCGCCGACCGCCTCGGCCAGGCCGCGGGGGGCCACCAGGCCGCCTGCCTATAAGGGCGCGCCGTCGGGGCTCTCCGGCGCCGGTGCACCGTCCCCCGAGGGCCCGCAGGCCTTCGTGCCCCTCCCGGCCCCGCCGGCCCCGCCGGGCGGCGCGCCCGCGTACCGGTTCGTCGACATCGCGCCCCGCCGGCCGGTGGCCCTCCAGGCGGCGTACCCGTATCGCCCGCTGGTGTCGGCCCTGGCCCAATCGCTGGCGCAGGCGGTGCAACGCCATCAGGCCCAGGCCAGGCTCGCCTCCCCGCAGCCGGGCCAACTGCTCCGCCAGGCGTTGAGCCACCCGCTGGCCAACCAGTCGGCTGGGCCGATGGCCTCGCAGCGCATGGCCCAGCTGGTCATCACCATCCAGCCCACCCCCGCCGACACCCAGCCGGCCCCGTAACTACGGCGTTTGTAGCCACGTCTTCCAGCGCCGGCTCGTCAGGCGCACCAACCGATGGAGACCCAGGGCGCCAGCGCAATATGGAGTGCGGCGGCCTTGACGCCGCTTTGGCTGGCTCGGTCGTATGCGATCCAAAGCGGCGTCAAGGCCGCCGCACTCCAAAAGCGCGGTCCGCCTGCCGCACAGAGTCACCCCAGGCACCCCGGGCGAGAAAGACGTGGCTACAAACGCCGTAGCCACGGCACCCGGGCAGATCCGCAAGGCCCTTATCCCGCCCCTCGGGGGCTCAGGGCCGGGCGTGGCCATTCTCCGGGATCTCCCAGCCGGCCAGCACCAGGCCCCGCAGCTGCTCGCGGATGGCGGCGTGGTCGGCTTCGGCCGCCAGGTTGCGCATCTCGCCGGGGTCGCGGTCGAGGTCGAACAGCAGCTCCGCCTGGCCGCGATAGTGGATGTACTTCCACTGGCGGTAGCGGACCATCCGCCCGGGCCACTGGGGCCATTCGTAGAACTCCGAGAAGACCGCCCGCTCATCGTCCGCCTGGCCGCCGAGGGCCGGCACGAGCGATTCACCGTCCGCGTCGGGCGGCGTGGGCAGGCCGGTCAGCTCGGCCAGGGTGGGCATCAGGTCGACCAGGGCCGTCATCTGCTCGCTGGCGACGCCCCGGGCGAAGCCGTCCGGCACGGTCACGATCAGCGGCACGGCAACGGCGCCCTCGTAGAAGCAGTGCTTCTGCTCCAGGCCATGCTCGAAGAGGTTGTCGCCGTGGTCCGCCGAGAAGACGATCACGGTATTCTCCAGCACGCCGGCCTCGCCCAGGGCGGCGACGACGCGGCCCACGTTGGCGTCCATCTCGCTGATGCAGGCGTAGTAGGAGGCGATGCAGTTTCGCATCTGCTCGTCGGTGAAGGGCGCCTGGCGGTCACGGTTGAAGCCCTTGGCCGGGGGGAAGGGGAACAGCGGCTCGTTCTCCCACCACTGGTGGCGGTTGGCCGGCAGGGGCATCTGGGCCGGGTCGTAGAGGTCGAGGAAGCGCCCTTGCGTGGTCCAGGGCGGGTGGGGCTTTTCCAGGCCCACGTGGAGGAAGAACGGCTGGCCCGCATGGTGGCGGATGAACTCGACCGACGTGGCCGTGGTCAGGCTGTCCTGCATGTACCGCTCTTCGAGGCGGACGGGGGCCTTGGCGGTGTTGTACTTCAGCTCGTCGCTATGGCCCTTGCCGCTGAGGTAGGCCTCGACCCGCTCGGGCCCGACGGCGTCGATGTAGTCCTCGTAGTGGTAGGTGTAGAAGCGGTGGGCCCGCACGTCGAAGCCCAGGTCGTTCTCCCGCGTCTCGCCGTGGACGTGCAGCTTGCCGATGGCGGCCGTGGCGTAGCCGCCCTTGCGAAACAGCGTGCCGAGGGTCTCGCAGCTGACGATGCCGCCGTTGCCCGGCGTGCCGGGGCACTTGTTGTGAATGGCGTGGGTCAGGGCCCCGTGGCGGTGCACCAGTCGCCCGCTGATGTAGGACGCCCGCGAGGGGGCGCACAGCGGCGAGTCGCAGTAGGCCCGGGTGAAGCGGACCCCCCTCGCCGCCAGGGCGTCCAGGTGGGGCGTCTGGACGATCGGGTTGCCGTAGCAGCCCACGGCGTCCCGGCGATGCTGGTCCGAGGTGATCAGCACGACGTTGTACGGCATGACGGCCTCCTGCAAAGGGCCCGGGGCGGTGTCGATGGGTGTGGGGGCATTCTACCGCGCCAGGCCGTGGCGCCAACGATGCAGGGGCGAGCCGCTCTACCGATGCCGGGCCAGCCCCAGCGCGGCCAGGGCCCACAGGACCAGCGACGCCGGCTCGGGCACGGCCACACTGTCGCCCCAGTGGCTCAGCAGGACGCTCAGGTCGCGGTCGTCGACGGCCCCGTCGCCGGTGAGGTCGCCGCCGGTCCAGCCCTGGCCCGTCTGGCCCCAGGCGCTCAGAAGGAGGTTGAGGTCCGCGTCGTCGACCCGCCCGTCGAGGTCCACGTCGCCGGCCAGCCGGCTGTAGAGATTCAGGGCCGGCAGGTCGCCGCTGAAGCCCGTCCATGGGTCGTTGTAGAACTCCATGAATGCCTCGTAGCCGTTGACGCCCTCGGCGTAGGGCACCCAGAAGGCGCTGGGCTTGTTGTACCAGGTGGTCACGTAGGGGATCGTCGCCGTCAGCGGGTCGCCCTTGAGGGCCGTCAGCAGGTCGATGTACCAGTCGGGGTCGGCGTAGGGGTTGGCGTAGGCGCTGCCGATGGAGACGCCCGTCTCGTGCAGCGTGGGCAGCTTGCCCCGCTCATCGGCGAGGCGGACGATCTCTCGCAGCACCTCCATCACGCCGGGCTTGTTGATGTCGCCGTAGTGGTCCAGGCCCAGCACGTCGACGTAGGCGTCGCCGGGGTACTTCTCCAACAGGTTGGCCCGGATGTCGCCCTCGGACATGGGCTTTCGCCAGTTGGGGTTCCACACGTACAGCAGGTTGTGCAGGCCGCGGGTGTCGCGGTAGTACTCCACGGTGAACTGCCAGAGCTGCTTGAACTGCGCCGGCGTCGCCAGGTTCCACCAGAAGGCGCTGACCAGGTTGAACTCGTGCCAGGGCCGGTACAGGACGGGGATTGGCTGGCCCTGGGAGTCCGTAAGCGTCTCGAGGTAGTCGGCCCCGCGCGACATCTCGGCGACCAGCAGGTGGTGGTTGGCCCCGCCGGGCAGGATCGAGGCGATGTCGATGTTCGTGTCGCCCGAGCCGCCGCCGGTGACGGGGTTGCCCATGTGCCAGCACATCGTGACGGGCGCGCCGAGCTCGTGGGCGAAGCGGATGCTCTCGCGCATCGAGTCGGCGGCGCCGAACCTGGTGGCGAAGTTCATCTGGTAGCTCCACATCCCCGGCCACTCGCCGGTGGCGGCCTTGACGTCCGACCAGCGGTCCGCGCCGGCCGGCGGGTTGGTGATGACGAAGGTGTCCGTCATGTGGTGGCCGAAGAGCATCTTCTCGCCGCGGATTCGCTGGAGCCCTGCTAGCAGGGCGGCCGTCTCAGGCGTGGCGTTCGGATCGCTGGGGCCGACTGGCTGGGCCTGGGCGGCAGACAGCGATGATGCCAGCACTGCAAGTAGGGCAAGCAGGTTCATTGCACGTCGCACGGCTGTTCCTCCATTCCCCGGTGGTTCAGTTCAGGTAAACATGGGTGGACGTAACACGCTATCGGTGCAGGCGGAAGAATCCGGCCAGGATAGACGCAGCGAGCAGCCCCAACGTGCCCGGCTCGGGCACGGCCGATATGCCAGCCCCCCAGTGGCTCAGCAGGAGGCTCAAGTCCCGGTCATCGACAACGTCGTCGCCGTTCATGTCGCCCTCGGTCCAGCCTGTGCCGCTCTGGCCCCAGTGGGTCAGCAGGAGGTTCAGGTCGGCATCATCTACGGTGCCGCTGCGGTCGACGTCGCCCCAAACGGCGCCATTGAGCAGATAGGGCGTGCGGACTGACGTGTTGGCGATCGAGCCGGGATGGCCCACGGCAATCTGGTAGCCCCAGTCCTCGCCGTGGATGTGGCCGGCCGTGCTGTTCCAGTCGCCGAACTGGCCCGTCGTGCTGAGGCTGTTCCGCAGGGCGTAGTGGTTATGCCAGTCCCAGTGCAGCCAGCTGATGTCATGCTCGGCCGCCAGGGCCATGATCGTCGGGTAGTCGATCCACGGGTATGGCGAACTGGCGCTGCCGTCGTCGGCCAGAAGGCCCACCTGAACGGGATAGTCCAGCTGTGCGATGGCCGCCAGGCCCTCCTCCAGCGTCAGGCCGTACCTCCCCTCGTACCAGTTCCGGCTCTGATCGGCGTTGTCGCCCCAGTAGGCTTGCCAGCCCACGATCACGTTGCCCAGCGGGTCGTGGTCGACGATCTCCTGGCCATGGAGCAGCGTGGTGGGCAGGTCGCGTCCGTACCTGTGCGACATGACGGACAGGGGGCACACGTAGCCGGCCTGGCGGGCGGCGGTGATCGCGTCCTTGGCCCGGGTGCGCCAGAGCTCCACGTCGACCTCGGGGGTCTCCGGCAGGACATTCAGGGTGATGTGGTCCTGGTACTTCTTGAGCAGTTCCTGCACGTCAGGCCGCAGCACCGTGTTGAGCACCCCGGACCCGTCGTTTACCCACACTTGCGGGAGCATCCCGTTGTCGATCATGGTGACGAGGCGCGTCTCCATCTGCGCCAGGCTCAGGCCCCACTGCGGCGAAAGCTTGTTCAGGATCCGGACGCAGTTGGCGCCGGTCTGCGCGATCTGGGGGATCTCGGTGGTTCCACTGGCGTCGGTGGGGAACGAGGTCTCGGTGCCCCGGATAACGACGCGGTCGCCGTTGGGGTCGTACAGGAACCGTCCTTGGACCTGGTACTGGGCCGCGGCCGGGACGGCCAGGACCGCCGATACCAGTGTCGCGGCCAGCGTCGTCATCGGATAGACGGCATGTCTCACGGCTGTTCCTCCTTGTCCTGTCGGGATGGCTTGGGGGCATCGCTCAGTCAGAGCGTCTCTCCCGGCACGAGGGTATAGGGCAACGTGACGGGGGCGGGGCACTGGCCGGCGACGACGGCGTCGAGGGCGGCGATCGTCTGGCGGGCCAGGGCCTCGTGGGTCACGGTCAGCTCGGTCGGCTGGATGGGCAGGCCGCCGGCCTGGTAACCGGGGCCCAGGACGATCAGCGAGAGCGCCTCGGGCACGGGCCGACCGGCCTCCAGCGCCGCTCGCCAGACCGGCCCGGCCAGCGAGGGCGTGCTCAGCAGCAGCGCGTCGGCCTGCGGGTGCTGCGCCAGCCAGGTCCGGACATCGGCAACGGCGGCGGGCTTGCACGTGCAGACCGGCAGCACCTCCAGGCCCTGCGCGCCGGCCAGTTCCGCCAGGACCCCGAGGCGGACCTCGTAGGCGTAGTGGGCCGGGCCCACGCCAGAGGGCCGCTGGCGAACGTAGGCGACTCTCCGCCGCCCGCGCCGGGCGAACAGCGCCAGCGCCTGGCGAATCGCACCCTCTTCGTCAAAGCTGATACAGCCCGGCCCCGTGCGGTCGTTGGTGTTCGCCTGCACGGTGGGGATGCCGAAACGGTCGACGGCCTCGCGCACGGCCGGCGAGGGCGTGGAGAACAGCATCAGCCCGTCGACGCAACTCTCGCGGATGACCCGGGGCAGCTCGCCCTCAGGGTTCAGCCGCTCGACCACCAGCAGCCAGTCGCGCCGGTGGGCGGCGATGGTCAGCAGGTCCAGCACGCGTTCGGGGATGAAGCCCAGGGCCTGGGCCAGGACGGCGACGGCCCCGTGGCGGCGGCGGAAGTGGTTGCGGTACGACCGGTTGGGACGATATCCCACCTGCCGGGCCGTAGCGAGAACGCGCTGGCGGGTCCGCTCGCTGTAGCGGACCGACCCGCTGCGGCGGTCGTTGACGATGTCGGTCACCACCCGCAGCGAAACGCCTGTCAACTCGGCCAGGCGGGCCAGCGTGACGCGGTCAGGGCTGGCAGCCTCGGCCTGGGTCAGGTCCTGGGTCGTGTCGGATTCCATATGCTGAATCGTACAGGCAGAACCCGAATCCGTCAATCATCGAAATGTTGGTCGGCCCGTGGCGGTCGGCCGGTGGGGGCGGAGGCTACGGCCTCAGCTCGGTAGTCTGGCCGGCGGCGTGGTGGACGACGGCGTGCCAGTGGGCCGGGTCGGGGTTGGCCAGGCCGCGCTGCGTCCAGGTGTTGGTGCGGTAGAGGTAGAAGGGCTCCTCGTAGGCGGTGTAGACGTGGCGGCCTTGCTGGTGGAACTCAACGCGGTCGATCCACTCGGGGTACAGGGCGGCCACGCCGAGCCAGCGCGTGCCGTCTTTGCCCACGTGGCGGTCGAAGCCGAGAAAGGCCAGCGGGTTGGCCCCGTCGCCGGGGCGGGCCTGGCCCGACTCGCTCAGCGGGCCCGGCAGGCCGACGGCGCGGGCGACGCGCTCGGCGAAGAAGCGGTCCTCCGCCGCCGACACGCTCCAGTCGGCGGGCGGCTCCTGCTTGGTCAGGTTGTTGTAGTAGCCCCAACTGGTGCCGGTCTCGGCCGCCACGTCGACGCGGCTGTAGCAGGGGGAGTCCTCGTTGCAGACGATCGGCACGCCGGGGCAGACCGCGCGGACCTTCTGGACGAAGGCGTAGTACTGCGCGCGGTCCAGGCCGTTGCCGTGGATCAGCACCACGTCGCTGGCGGCCGCCGTCTCGGGGAAGAACGTGCCGCCCCCGCCGCTGCAGCCGACCGGCAGCCCGCCGGAGTGCTCGCGGGCCAGGTCGATCAGCACGGCCATGCCCTCGCCGCTGTTGACCAGCGGGCGGTGGCGGAAGTTGCCGACCTCCTGCTCGTTGGCGACCTCGAGGATCACGTTGCGGTAGCCGATCTCGCCCAGCCACCGCGAGGCCGACACCACGCCGTTGCGGATCGTGCGGGCGTCGCGCAGGCGGGGGGCCTGGCCCTGGTAGAGGAAGCTGACGATGATGACCATCCCCACGCGGTCGGCGGCCGCGATGAGCCGCTCGAGCCGCCCGAGGTAGCGCCCGTCGATCACCGTGCCGTCCTCGCTGAAGGGGTTGTTGTCGATCGTGTCATTGGCCGTGGTGAACACCGGCATGCCGCCCTGCAGGCCCACCGTCAGGGCGAGCACGCCGTAGCGGTGCCACTGCGGCAGGGCGGCGATCAGCTCGTCGGTGTGGCGCTCGGGGTCCCAGCGGTCCCAGCCGAAGCGGGCGAAGCGGGCCGGGTCGGCGGCGTCGTCGAAGATGCCCTGGATGAATCGCCCGTTCATCAGCAGGCCGTGGGCGGCGGGGTTGGTGGCGCCCTGGGCCTGGTAGGTGGGCTGGCCGTTGATGCAGAAGCGGTCGCCCTGGATGCTCAGCGTGGTGGTCATGTCGGGTCCTGTGTGCGGTGTGTCGCGGTTCAGTCGGCTGGGCCTACGATCTGGCGACCTCAAACGCCGCCGGCCCGGGGCGGGTCACCAGGAACGCGGCCCGGGCGGCTGGGGCGGGGAAGGCCTCGCTGTAGCGGACGGCCCAGAGCTGGGCGAGGGTGTCGGCCTGCTCGCGGGGGGCCAGGGCCCACACGCTGCCGCCGAAGCCCGCCCCGAACGCCGAGGCCGCCTCCGCCCCCAGCTCGCGAGCGGTGCGGGCGAGAAAGACCGTCTCGAGCACCTGGTTGCCCAGCAGCCGTTCCGCCCCATCCTGCGAGCGATCGACGAGCAGGCCGAAGCCGTCCATGTCGCCGCCGGCCAGGGCGTCGACGGCGGCCGGGATGACCCGCTCGCTCTCGGCGACGAAGTGGTCGACCCGGCGGAGCAGGTCCTCGGCGGCGAAGTCGCTCTGGCCGGCGCCGGAGGCGACGGCGTCGCGCACGGCCCCGGGCCCGGCGGCGTCGATCGCGGCGGCGAGGTGCGGCTGCTCGCCCCCGCTGGCGAGGCGCCACAGGCGAGCAGCCTCGCCGGCCAGTCGGCTGGCGCGGTTGTAAAGCTCGCGGGCGCTGCCAGTCTTCTCGGCCAGCACGCCGCTGGAGGCGATGACGAAGGCCCATGGCTCAGCCAGGGCCACCGACCGCTCCAGGGCCACCGGGCAGAAGCGGTACTGCCGCAGCCGGCCGGCCTCGCAGCACAGCATGGCCGTGTGGTCCTCGCTGCCGCCGAAGGTGCCCACGCCCCGATCGCCCGGCAGGGGCCCGAAGCTCTGGCCGTTCTCGACGGTGCCGAGGTACTCGGCCAGGGCCTCGCGCGTGTCGATGGCCTGGCGGTAGGGCCCGCGGGCGGGCAGGTCGTTGATCGCCGACAGCGCCAGGAACACCGAGACCATCAGGGCGCTGGAGCTGCTCATGCCGGCCGCCATGGGCAGGTCGCTCAGGAAGGCCAGCTCCGCCCCTCGCAGGGGCCCGGCGAAGTTGCGGGCCAGTCGGCGGGCGACGGTCATGGGGTAGTTCGTCCAGCCGCTGCTCGCCGGCGTCAGGTCGGGTGAAAGCGTGAAGGCGGCCTCGTCGGCCCCCGCCACGTTCAGCACCCGCAGCTGCGCGTCGGTCCGCGGGTGGGCGACCACGCAGAAGCCCCGCTCCGGCACGGCCAGGAGGCTTCGGCCGCCGGCGTAGTCGGTGTGCTTGCCGAGCACCTCGATGCGTCCTGGCACGTAGAAGGCCCGCACCGGTGCACTGGCCGGGGTGCCCGCGTCGCGCAGGGCGTCGGCGACCTGGGCGAACAGGGCGGCCTTGTCGCGGGCGGCCGGGGCGGACAGGCCCTGCCGCGCCAGCTGCCGGGCCAGGTCGGCCGAGGCGTCCAGCTCGCGCAGCGTCAGGCTCATAACCGCACCTCCCGGCCCCGCAGTCGCTGGGCGACGGCCTCGATGTCGGCTCGGCTGGACAGGTCGAGAACCGCCCCGGCCAGGGGCACGACGGTGAAGCACTCGCCCAACCGCTCGATGGCGTACTCCACCGCCGAGGGGATCTCCAGCTCGCCGCGGGGGCTGGGCTCGATGTTCCGGCAGGCTGTGAAGATGGCCGGGCCGAACCGCCAGCAGTTCATGCTCACGCCGACCGGGCCGCTCAGCCGGGCCAGGTCCGCCGCGTCGGGCTTCTCGACGATCCGCCGCAGGTGGCCGGCCGGGTCGGTCTCGACGACGGCGAACTTCGCGATCCGCTCGGGCGGGATGTTGCTGCCGGCGAGCATGGCGTCGCGGTCGAAGGCGACCAGGCCGGGCCCGTCGAGCCCCCGCAGCGCCGCCAGGGCCGCCGGCGGGTAGTGGTTGTCCGAGTTGATCACCAGGAAGGGCTCGCCGTCGGCGAAGGCCTCGGCGGCAGCCACCGCGTCGGCCGTGCCGCGCGGCTCGGGCTGGATGGCGAACTCCACGGCGATGCGGGTGGTCTTCACCTGGCGGGTGTAGTAGTCGCGGACGCTGTCGTGCTCGGGCCCGATCACCAGGCAGGCGCGGGTGTAGCCGGCCTCGGCCAGCTCGTGCAGGACGTAGTCCAGGAAGGGCCGATCGATCGGGATCATGGCCTTGAGGCCCGTCTGGGCGATGGCGGCCTGGGCGGGGTCGAGGCGGGCGTCGGCGTCGGCCTGGCGCATCCGCGTGCCCAGCCCGCGGGCGAGGATGACGGCCTGGGTCATGTCGGCCATGGGGTACTCCTTGTACGGGGTCGGCCCCATTGCACCGGCCCGGCCCGCGGTTGTCAAGCCAAGGCAGTGCGCCACGGTGCGGCACTGCCGCCCCTTCGGGGCTCTGCGCATTTAGGGACACCTTTTCCGGGGGCTCACGCCCCCGGCCAAGAACTGGCGCCCCTCCGGGGCTCCGATCCACGCCCCTGCGGGGCTCGGCCCCACGCTGGGATTTCTTCCTGGCCCGGCGCGCTACAATGGAACGGAACCGGTTTGGACCTCTGGGGTTGAACTGGTGGGGCGCCCCGGGTGGGCCGGGCGCCGACCCGTCGCGCGTTCTTGAGGAAAGGGGTACACGCTCATGTTCGGGACCGCCATCCGCTTGTCGATTGTCCTGTCGGCCCTGGCTCTGCTGGCCGGGTCGGCTGGGGCCCAGCCGGCCGAGTTCTCGTGGCAAAGGCCCCACGCCCGCGTCCTGCCCCAGGGCGACCTGGAGTGGCAGCCCGAGCCGTTCGAGTTCCGCCCCGGACAGACTGTCCGCTACATCGACTTCGAGAACGGCGACGACGCCAACCCCGGCACGCGCGACCAGCCCTGGAAGCACCACCCCTGGGACGCTAACGCCGCCTCCAACGCCGCCGAGGCCCAGGGCGTCGACACCTACGTCTTCCGCCGCGGCGTGATCTATCGCGGCCAACTGACCGCCCAGGAGTCCGGCCAGCCCGACCGACCCATCCTGCTCACCAGCGACCCCGACTGGGGCGAGGGCGAGGCGATGCTCTACGGCTCGGTGCCCCTGACCGACGGCTGGCAGCAGGTCACGCCGGAGACCGCCCCGGCCAGCCTGCCCGAGCCGCAGCGGGTGTGGGTCTACGAGCTGGGCACCGAGTGGTTCCCCCGCGCCCTCTACGAGGTGCACGACGGGCAGATCACCCGCATCCACCTGGCCCGCGACCCCAACTGGACCGTCTCGAACCCCGACGACGTCAAGGCCGAGTGGTACGAGTGGAAGACCAGCGAGAACGTCGAGACCGATGGCGGCATGCGCACCTGGGCCATGGACCCCGAGCACCTCACGGCCGAGGAGGAGGACGCCTACGTCGGCGGCACGGTGTGGACGGAGTACTCCGGCGTGATGGCCTCGCCGTACCCCACCCGCATCGAGGACTACGACCCGCAGCGCGGCGCGGTCCTGGTCGGCGGGCCCTGGGGCAACACCGGGCGGTACCGCCCGATCATCCACAACCGCTACTACCTCGAGAACCTGCCGCGCTTCCTCGACAGCGACGGCGAGTACTGGTACGATGACCAGACCGGCCGGCTGTACGTCCGCCTGCCGGAGGGGCGCAACCCCAACGAGTCGCACGTCGAGGTGCCCCGGCTGACGCAGGTGGTGCAGGTCCGCGACCAGAACCACATCCGCATCTCCGGCCTGACGTTCCGCTTCAACAACGGCGCCCACTGGTACGACCGCTGGTGGGACATGCCCGAGGAGGACGGCAACACCGTCAGCATCCTGGGCAACTGCGACGACGTGGCCGTCTCGCACTGCCTGTTCGAGCACGTCCGCAACGCCATCTGGGCCAATGCGCCCGAGGGCGGGCGGATGGACCGCATCTCCGTCACCGATAACGACGTTCGCGAGACCGACTACGACGCCATCGTGCTGCGTCACGGCGGCGTGGACGAGCAGCCCGTCAGCAACCTCTACCGCGTGGAGGTGCTGCGGAACCGGCTCTACCGCGTCGGCCTGCGCCCGCTGCGCAGCGAGCACGGCATGGCCGTGACGGTGAGCTTCCCGGCCGTGGCCCACGTGGCCGGCAACGTGCTGGACCGCATCTGGGGCGCCGGGCTGTTCGTCTTCGGCGGCAAGGGCAGCGGCCAGGCCGGCGAGCGGGCGCTCAGCCGAATCCTCATCCACCACAACAAGGTCACCGACCCGCTGCTGAACACCAACGACTGGGGCGGCATCGAGACCTGGCAGGGCGGTCCGCACTACGTGTTCAACAACGTCTCGGGCAACCCCGGCGGGTACTGGCACACCAACCACGTCCGCAAGCCTGACCCCGCCCAGCGGACCCACACGACGGCGCGGTTCGGCTTCGCGTACTACCTCGACGGGTCGTTCAAGAACTACCTGTTCAACAACATCGCCTGGGGCAAGAACAACGACCTGACCAGCCCGCTGGCCAACACCACGCCGCTGCAGGAGATCATTGGCTTCCAGAACAACATCTTCAATAACAGCTTCTACAAGTTCGTGGCCGGCTCGCGCCGCCAGGCCCCCCAGGCCGGGCGCAACAAGTACCTCGGCAACATCTGGCAGGACATGAGCGAGATGTACTTCCGCCACGCCAACGAGCGGTTCAGCGAGGCCGAGGCCAACGCCGCCGACGCCGCCGTCGCCGGCAGCCAGGAAGATCCCTACGACTACGCCACGCTCGCCTACGCCGCCAACGTCTTCTTCGGCGACCCGCGGGCCTTCGGCGTCTTCGAGCACCTCGGCGTGCTCTACGAGAGCCTCCAGAGCTTCCGCCAGGCCCTCGCCGGCCAGGACGCGCTGGCCGACCAGGTCGGCTGGAACGCCGACGCCCAGCCCATGCCCAACGCCGCCCAGCACGACTTCCGCCTCGGCCCCGACTCGCCCGCCATCGACCGCGGCGTGAAGTTCTTCGTCCCCTGGGGCCTCTACGGCATGGTCGGCGAGTGGAACTTTTACCGCACGGACGACCCGTCCACCGTCGTCGACGAGCACTGGTACCTCACCGCTCTCTACCGGGGCCGGGGCGACTACCGGCACGCCCCGCGCTACGACCTGTCGGCCCAAAACGTCACCGCCGAGAGCTACACCGACGGCGTCCTGGAGGACTGGACGGCCGGTGCCCTGACGCTCAACGGCCAGGACCAGTTCCTCGTGCTGGCCGACGAGACGCTCAAGACCGACGTCTCCATGGGCCAGGGCGAACGGGCCACGCACGTGCCCGGCCCCGACCGCAAGACCGTCGACATGGGCACCAACAACTTCCTGATCGAGGTGCACTTCAAGACCGACGCCGACTCCGGCACGATCGTCAGCAAGTCCGACGGGCAGACCGGCTACGTGCTGGACCTCGACGCGGGTCGGCCCAGGCTGACGGTGCTGGCCGGCGGCGAGCGGGCGGCCCGGACGGCCTCGACGGCCATCAACGACGGGCAGTGGCACCACGTGATCGCCGAGGTCGACCGCGCGGGCGAGCAGGGCATCACCCTCTATGTCGACGGCCAGGTGGCCAACGGCGACGCCACCGGCCAACTGCCCCCGGCCGAGGCGTCGCTGAGCAACACCGCCGACTTCCTCGTCGGGCGCGGCGCCGACGAGGGCAGCTTCTTCGCCGGCACGCTGGAGTTCCTCCGCGTGGCCCGCGGCACGCTGACCGACGCGGCGACGACGATCGAGGAGCTCTACGCCTGGCAGTTCGACGGGCCGTTCCTGCGCGACTTCACCGGCGCCGAGCCCACCGGCGAGCGTCGCGACGCCGGCGCCCTCGAGGCGGCCGCCACCGAGGCCCGCACCCGGTAGCTCCGCCTTCGTCCCCAACGCACCGCGGGGCGCGTGTTAACCCGACACGCGCCCCGCGATGTTGGTAGGGCGGGCACGGCCCGCCGCATCGGCGCCAGACGTCTTCCCCAAGCCCACGGAATGCTTTCCATGGGCTTCTCGTCCGGGCCGTGCGTCTGGGGCCCAACGGTTCATGGGTGCGATGGCGCGTCGTCTTCGGCGCTGAAAAGACGTGGCTGCAGACACCGCAGCCACGGCACCCGGGCGCTGGGACTACTTCACTGCCGGGCCTCGCTCCGCTCGACCCGGCCTACAAGACGCCGGGCCTTGCTGGGGCTCGACCCGGCCTACGCCCTCACGCCTTGGGCTCGGGGGGCTCGTTGAGCTTCCAGCGGTCGCGCTGGATGAAGGGGGTGTGGAACTTCGCCTCGATGCGGCCCGTCTTTTCCAGGTGGTCCAGGCAGGCCCGCACGCAGCCTCGGCCCACGCAGGTGGAGAGGTGGCGGAAGCGGTGCAGGACGAACTGCTGGAAACTGTTCTTCTCCTGGCCGGGCTTTTCCGAGCCGTTCCAGAAGGGGCTGAACCGCTTGTCGTCGCCGCGGTGGACGACGCCGCAGGCCGGGCAGTCGAGCGGGGCGTGGGAGTACTGCTGGCCCTCGATGGTGAACGTGACGCTCCGCTCGGGGCCGATGGCGTTGGCCTCGCACTCGCGGACGCACGCGCCGCAGCCATCGCAGACCTTACCGGTGAACAGGGGGGTCGGCTCGAGCTCGGCGTCGGTCAGCAGGCCGAAGACCCGCTGACGCGGGCCGAACTGCGGCGTGAGGAAGACCTTCGAGTGGCCCAGCTCGCCCAGCCCCGCGGCCACACCGAGCACGCGCAGGGACATCATGCCGTCAGGCCCAGCCGGCTGGTCGTCGCGGATCTGTCGGCCGCTGTGGGGGTGGAAGGGGTTGTGCACGGGCAGGCTGGTGTAGCCCTCGTCCTCCAGGGCCAGCATCACCGCCCGCAGCAGGGCCGGCGCGACCACCTCGTTGAGGTACCAGTAGCTGTCGCAGTTGTACGCGCCCCAGTAGGTGCCCTCCTCGACGGCCTTGAGCGTGCCGCGCCCCTGGCGGACGGCGAAGGCGATGGCGGTGCGGGTCTGGGGGAACATCGTTCGCGGGTGCAGCTCGGCTGGGGCGTTGGCGAAGCGGTCGATCGGGGCGAAGCCGACCAGGTCGGCCCCGCTGGCCCGGGCGACCTGGCGGACGCGGTCGGTCAGTGTGGACATGAAGCGCCTCCTGGGGCCGTTGGCGCCCGGCCCCACCGCGGGGCCCGTCGCCGGCCGGCCTTCAGGATGCCTGCCGGCGCCCCCGAATGCAAGCCCCCGGCCGGCCCGGCCGGGGGGGCGGGGGCATTGGGCCCCAAAAAAACCCGCCCACCCCCTTGCACCCGGCCAACTCTTGTCTAGGCTAGGGCCCAATGCGTTGAAATCTCACGGGCCCCCGGGCCCTTACAGGTGAAAGGATCGATTCATGGCACTGCGGATCGCCATCGTCGGGATGGGCAACATCGGCAACAACCACGCCCGCCAGTACGTCGACCTCCAGAAGGAGGGCAAGGTCGAGATCGTCGCCGTTTGCGACATTATCAGGGAAAAGGCCGACAAGGCCGCCACCGCCTACAACGCCAAGGCCTTCTACAGCGTCCAGGAGATGCTCGACAGCGGCATCGCCATCGACGCGGCCAGCATGTGCACGGCCGGCAAGGAGAACGGCGGCGACCACTACCAGCCCACCATGGAGCTGCTCGAGGCGGGCATCCCCACCCTCGGCGAGAAGCCCATCAGCAACGAGATCGACAAGGCCGAGCAGATGGTCGCCAAGGCCCGCGAGAAGAACGTCCCCTACGCCATCGACCTCAACCACCGCTTCACCCCGGCCGCCCTGCGGGCCAAGCAGTGGATCGACCAGGGCCGGCTCGGCCAGCTGCACCTGATCAACATGCGCATGTGGATCAACAACCCCAACGAGACCAGCCCCTGGTTCCACATGCGGGCCCTGCACCCGCACTCGGTCGACGTGATGCGCTACTTCTGCGGCGACGTCAAGAGCGTCCACGCCTTCATGGGCAAGGGCAAGGGCCGAACCATCTGGTCCAACGCCCAGGTCGGCATGCTGTTCGAGAACGGCGTGGTCGGCAACCTCACCGGCAGCTACGACGCCGGCGGCAGCTTCGGCCTGGAGCAGTGCGACATCGCCGGCTCCGACGGGCGGTTCGTCCTGGTCGACGCCTGCGAGCGGCTCTACTTCTACCCCCGCAAGGGCAAGGACGTCGAGCGCTACGACTACATCGGCGGCATGATGGGCTTCGGCGAGACCTTCAAGAGCCGCATCGGCCACTGGGTCGACCAGCTGCTGGCCAAGACCCCGCCCGACCAGATCGAGGCCTCCGGCGAGGCCGCCCTGCGGGCCCAGAAGGTCATCGAGGCCGCCATCACCAGCTTCGAGACCGGCCGCGTGGTGGACGTTAAGTATTAAGGGTTAATTGGTTAATTGGTTGATTGGTTCATTGGTTGACTGGGAAGACGAAGGCTGACAACGCCCATGAGTCAACCAGTTAACCAATTAACCAGTTAGCGAATTAACCTTCTGACATTCCCGCCCCCGCGGGCGGCAGAGGGAGAACACGGCATGATCCGACTGGGCGTCAACTCGGTCCTGTTCGGCAATCAGGACCTCGAGACGGCGATGAAGCACATCGCCTGGGCGGGCTACGACGGCGTGGAGCTGTCGGCCCTGAAGGGCATGTGCGAGCACCTCGAGCTGGACAACTGGCGCAGCCAGGCGCAGACCATTAAAGACCTGGCCGCTAAGTACGAGCTGGAGCTGCTGAGCATGGAAGAGGCCGCCCTCGACGAGGATCGGCTGACCAAGGCCTTCGAGGCCGGCGCGGAGATCGGCATCCCGATCGTCAACATCGGCCCCGGCGGCAAGAGCGACGTCGAGGAGGACTTCCAGCGCCAGAGCGATATGATCGCCAGGATGGCCGCCAAGGCCGAGTCCTACGGCGTGACGCTCTGCTGCAAGGCGCACGTCAACGCCAGCGTCTACAACACGCCGACGACGCTTCGGCTGATGGAGAAGGTGACCAGCCCGGCCTTCGGCATCGATATGGACCCCAGCCACATCTACCGGGCCAACGAGAACCCCGTCGAGGCCCTGCCGGCTGTGCTGAGCCGGGTGCGGCACGTCCACATCCGCGACTGCAAGGGCCGCGGGCCCAGCCCCGGCGAGCCAGCCATGCAGGCCTGCGGACGCGGCGACATCGACCTGATGGGCTACTTCAAGGCCATGGTCGACGGCGGCTACGACGGGCCCGTCTGCCTCGAGGTGATCGGGGCGGGCAAGTACGAGCTCAGCCAGCAGGCCACCGTGGCCGCGGAGAGCTTCGGCTACATGAACGCGTGTCTCAAGGCGCTGGGCGCGCGGTAGCGCCCGGGCCAGTCGATAGGATTTACCTGGCCGCGCCCACCGGCGTGACCGATGAAAAGGACGACTCATGTCCGAGAAGCGAAACCTGATCTTCATTGGCATCGACAGCCTGCGGGCCGACCATATGAGCCTCTACGGCTACCCGCGGCTCACCACGCCGCACATCGCCAAGTACGCCCAGGGCGGCACGGTCTTTGACAACTGCTTCAGCCCGCACATCCCGACGACCTCGGGCTACGGCGCCATGCTGACCGGCATGGACCCGTTCAGCACCGGCCTGGTCGCGCTGCGCCACCAGGGCGGCATGGCCGAGGGCATTCAGACGCTGCCCGAGATCCTCCGCGAGGCCGGCTACACGAGCACCTGCGTGGGCTTCAAGAACGTCGCCGGGCGCGGCTTCGACAAGTACCTGGAGTTCTCCGGCTGGGGCTCCTGGGCCGAGGGCCGAAGCCCCAAGGCCGAGAACCTCAACGCCGTCACCCTCCCCGAGCTCGAGCGCCTGGCCAACCAGGACCAACCCTTCTGCCTGTTCATGCGGCACATGGACCCGCACGCCCCGTACCTGCCCCCGGGCCCGTTCGAGCGGGCGTTCTACGGCGGCGACGAGTTCGACCCGGCCAACAAGTCCATGGAGCCGGTCTTCGGCTTCAAGCCCTTCTGCGACTTCTTCGCCAGCTGGATGCCTCCCGGCGTGACCGACAAGGACTACGTCGTCGCCCAGTACGACGGCGCCGTCGCCTACATGGACGCCTGCCTGGCCGTCCTGTTCGAGAAGATCCGCGCCCTGGGCCTGGAGGAGAACACCCTGGTCGTCCTCGACAGCGACCACGGCGAGACCCTCTACGACCACGAGTGCTGGTTCGACCACCACGGCCTGTATGAGCCGACGCTCCGCGTGCCGCTGGTCTTCCGCATGCCCGGCAAGGTGCCGGCCGGCAAGCGCCTCGCGGGCAACACCACGCTCATCGACGTGACCCCGACCATCCTGGACATCCTGGGCCTCTCGCCCAAGGTCGAGTTCGACGGCCAGAGCCTCCTGCCCGAGATGCTCGGCGAGCGGCGCGTGCCTCGCACCGAGTTCTACATCACCGAATGCACCTGGATGCGCAAGCACGGCTGGCGGACGCCGGAGTGGAAGCTCATCCACGCCCTCGAGCCGGACTTCCACGGCAAGCCCGAGATCGAGCTGTACAACCTCGTCGACGACCCCGAGGAGACGACCAACGTCGCCGAGCAGGCCCCCGAGGTCGTCTCGATGCTCGAGCACCGGATGATGAACTTCATCGCCCGCCGCGAGCGCGAGACCGGCCGGCCTAACCCGATGTACACCAACCTGCACTGGCATGGCCATAAGGACGTGCCGGGACCCTTCGAGTCCAGCGAGCAGGCGTACGAGAAGTTGCACATCGGCGACGTCGGGGCGGCCATCCGCCTGCAGCAGAAGAAGTAGCCCCGGGGCGCAGGCCCCTGAAAGTGCCTTAGGAGTTAGCGGATGCCGTGGCGGCCCCGGGGGCGGCCACGGCATCCGCGATGTTCCCGCAGTCCCCCCCGGATCCTCAGGCGAACCATGCCGCAAACGCTGTTTACCGTGATCGGTCGAGGCCACTCCGGCACCCGCGCGATGAGCCACACGCTCTCGGCCAGCGGCGTGTTCATGGGCGAGCCGCTCAACGAGTCCGGCGACCTGCTGCCGCCCGAGCCCATGTACGACGCCTGCCGCGTGCTGGCGCCCTACGTGCGGTGGCGGGGGGGGCTGTCGTGGGATTTCTCAGCCCTGCACACGATGGACATCCCCGAGCCGTTCACCCGGTTGATCGAGACGTACCTCCGCAGCGTCCGCGAACACAGCGGCGAGGCGAAGGGCTGGAAGATCCCCGAGACCACGCTGGTCTACCCGTGGATCCAGCGAATGTTTCCCGAGATGCGGTACATCTTCTGGATCCGCAACCCCCGCGACTGCATCCTCGGCGGCCACGTCACAGACGACATGGGGCGTTTCGGCATCGCCTACCCGCCCACCGACGACGAGACCCGCCGGCGGGCCATCTCGTGGAAATACCAGTACGACCTTGTCCGGGCGACCCCCCGGCCGAAATATTGGATCGAGGTCCGGTTCGAGGATTTCGTGCTCCGTCAGGAGCAGACGCTGGAGCGCCTGGAGGCGTTCGTCGGCCGGCCCCTGGCACGGATCGCGGTTCGGCCCGAGGCGGTCGACCGGTGGCGGCGCGACCCGGCCATCAGCTACTACGACTTCCTGGCCCCGGCCATGCGGGCGCATGGCTATGAGGTCCCTGACTCGGACACGGTGGAGAGTCTATCATGCTGAGAGTCTGCGTAATCGGGATGGGGCCGATCGGCAATCGCCACGCGATGCTCTATCGCGAGGACGCGCTGGCCGAGCTGGTCGGCGTGTGCGACATTCGCGCCGACCGGGCGGAGGCGGCCGGCCTGGCGCATGGCGTGCCGCACTTCCTGGACGCCCCGACGATGCTGGCCGAGCTGAAGCCCGACCTCGTCAGCGTCGCCACCGGCGGCTACGAGTACGGCAGCGACCACTACCTGCCGACGATGCAGGCCCTGGAGGCCGGCTGCCACGTCCTGTGCGAGAAGCCCATCAGCAACCAGATCGACCAGGCCGAGCAAATGGTCGCCAAGGCCCGCCAACAGAACGTCTGCTTCGGCATCGACCTGAACCACCGCTTCACGCCGGCCGCCCTGGTCGCCAAGCAGTGGCTCGACGAGGGCCGACTGGGCCACCTGCTGTTCGTCAACATGGCCATGTGGATCAAGAACCCTGCCGAGAGCTCGCCCTACTTCCAGCTCAAGGCCCTGCACCCGCACACGGTGGACGTGATGCGCTACTTCTGCGGCGACATCGAGGCCGTCCAGTGCTTCGCCACCAAGGCCCCGGGCCGGCGGATCTGGTCGACCGCGCAGTTCAACATGCGCTTCCGCAACGGCGTGGTCGGCTCGCTGACGGGCAGCTACGACATCGAGCGCGGCCACCCCATGGAGCGCTGCGAGGTGGCCGGCACCGGCGGGCGGTTCGTCCTGGACGACATGTGGCGCGAGGCCACGCTCTACCCCGCCGGCGACTGGGAAAAGCGGGTCTACACCAACCCGGTCTTCGGCGGCTACCGCGACTTCGAGGACACCTTCCGCGCCCGCATCCACAAGTTCCTCCAGCAGGTGACCGAGGGCTGTGACCCCGCCGCCATCGACGGCAGCGGCGCCGACGGCCTGGCCGCCCAAAAGGTGCTCGCCGCCGCCATCGAGTCGCTGGACACCGAGAGCGTCGTCTATGTGAAGTAGCCGTAGGCCGGGTCGGGCGCCAGCGAGGCCCGGCAGCGAAGGCGTAAGACCGAGGATGGGTCACAGAGGACACAGCGCGGGCTTCGCCCGCAACGCAACCAGAATCCGTACCGCGGCCCGGTGGACTAGAGGAAACAGCGTGGGGGCTCTGCCCCCACCCCCCCGGGATTTGTCGCTTTGGGCCTCCGGCATGGGATGGGCTCACGCCCCTGCCGGCCGGCCGGGCCCAAAGGCGGGCGGCTTGGAGCCTCTGCCGGTGGGGCCCAATGCGCAAAATCCCGGGGTCCGGGGCAGAGCCCCGGGCGGTTTCTCTGCCGGCGGTGCAGGCGAAATCGTTACAGAGGATCGTGATTCTCCAGGTTAGTGGTACAGAGGACTCAGAGAGAAGGCACACAGAGCGTTCGGGTGCCGTGGCTACGGCGTTTGTCGCTACGTCTTGGGTGCGTCGAAGGCGGGGGGGCTTGATACCGCGGAATGCCCATGTGGCGTTGAGCCTCCGAGGGTCCGCCCGGACGAGAAGCCCACGCAAAGCATTGCGTGGGCGTGGAAAGAGTTGCACCCGCACCCAAAGCCGCCACCGGGTCCATCGGGTCCAGGGCGCTACAATGTCGGACGCAGTGACGCAGTAACCAATTAACGAATTAACGAATTAACCAGTTAACTCCTACTTCTCTCGGAGGGGGCACGCCATGCAATACTCCACACTGGGCACCACGGGCGTCACGGTCAGCCGGCTGTGCATGGGCACGATGACGTTTGGGCGCGAGGCCGACGAGGCCACCTCGGCCGCCATCTACCGGCTCTGCCGCGAGGCGGGCATCAGCTTCTTCGACTGCGCGAACGTGTACGCCGGCGGGCAGAGCGAGGAGATCCTCGGCCGACTGGTCCGCTCGGAGCGCGACGAGTTGGTCATCACCAGCAAGGTCGGCATGTCGGCGGGCGAGGGGCCCAACGGGCAGGGGCTCAGCCGGCGGCACATCATGGCCCAGGTGGAGGCGTCGCTGCGCCGGCTGGGGACGGATCGGCTGGACGTGTACTTCTGCCACCAGTTCGACCCGGCCGTGCCCGTCGAGGTGACGCTGGCGGCCCTGGACGACCTGGTCCGTCAGGGCAAGGTGGTGTACCTGGGCGTGAGCAACTGGTCGGCCTGGCAGATCGCCCGGGCCCTGGGCACCAGCGAGAGGCTGGGCCTGGAGCGGTTCAGCGTGCTCCAGCCCATGTACAGCCTGGCCAAGCGGACGGCCGAGATCGAGCTGCTGCCCCTGGCGGCGGCGGAGGGGCTCGGCGTGATCAACTACAGCCCCCTCGGCGGGGGCCTGCTGACGGGCAAATACGCCGCCGGCCAGGCCGACGACCAGGCCCGCCTCACGCGGCAGGCCAACTACGCCCAGCGCTACGCCGAGCAGACCTACCACGACATCGCCACGCGTTTCGCCGAGTACGCCCGCCAGCAGGGCGTCCACCCGGTGACGCTGGCGGTGGCCTGGGCGAAGGCCCATCCAGCCATCACGGCCCCGATCCTGGGCGCCCGGACCGTCGAGCAGCTCGAGCCCGCCCTGGCCGCCGGCGACTACGCGATGAGCCCCGGGCAGTACCGCGAGATTTCGGAGCTGACCCCGCCCGTCCCCGTCGCCACCGACCGCGACGAGGAGCGGAGCCGGTAGGGCGTCCGGCTGTCGTGGATGCGTCGTCCTTCAGCCCCGGAGGGGCTCCGATCCGGCGCCCCTTCGGGGCTCACCACACAATGGGGACCGCTGTTCCCGGTTCTGCGCGCTGGGCTGCATTCGTCCGGCCCTGACGAAGCTACAGGACTTATGTAGATATCGCAGGACTGCCTTCCGGGGGCTTGGGCCGGAGGTGCCTTGGGACCCGCAGACGCAATCGGCAGACGGTTCAGGTGTGCCAAAACACACGGGCCTCCCGCAGGATCGACTACACCCGCGGGAGGCCCGGACTACTTCGAAGACAATCTACAGCTAGGCGACGCAACTGGCGGCCAGCTCGCGCATTCGGGCGGCCACCTGCGGGGCGGGCATGCCCAGGCGGGCGTCGATCGTCTTGGGCAGGTCGGCCTCGTGGACCTCCTGGCCGTTGGTGCAGGTCGGCAGGACCCAGATCACGCTGTCGGCGCCGAAGGGCCCGTCCTGGACCCGGCTGGCCCAGTCGTCGGTGAACCACTGGCCGTCGGCGCGGTAGCGGAAGTGGTAGATGCCCGGCATCAGCTCCACCTCGGCCTGCCACTCGCCATCCCCCTTGGACTCCATGCGGATCTGTCCCGTCCGCCAGCCGGTGAAGTCGCCGACCAACTGAACGTCTGTGGCGGCGGGATGGTGGAACTGGAACCGAACCGTACGCGTTGCGTGCTCAACCGTAACCATGCTGGACTCCCTTCGCTCGTGAAGCTCTTGTTATGGTGGCCGTCCATTCCCCCGACGGCCGAACCTCCCAGTGCCCTCGGGAGGTCTCATTCATCTGGCCCCATACTAAAGTGACGGCCCAGAAGCCACAATCAGGGCCGGCCCCGTTTCGATACTAGGGAGATCCTGTGATCGCGATGGGGCGAGGCCCTAGTTATCGGTCCTTGGGACGCTTGCCCACGGCAGGACCGCACCGCAAGGGCGATCGGTTCCGCCTGGGGTGGAGGTGTGCAAACTGCTGTCATCAGAAGCCTTGCGTCATGAGCGTGGCGGGTGGCTGGTGGCGGGTCCTCCGGGCCGCTCCGGAGGGGGCCGCACGGGGGCCCTGGGGGCGCTTCCCTAGCGCCGGCTCGGGGTGCGGTGTGGAAGCGGGGGTTGCGGCCGGGCGATCGACCGCCCGCAGCCTGGCCGAGGGCCGGCGGGGCCGGCGGGAAAGATCTCGTTTCGTGGCCAATGGGGGGTGGAATCTCGCTTGCCCGGCCCGTTTCGGCCTGGCCGGTGCGGGACAGATCACTGCACGGGAATGGGATGGCGGAGGTAGAGTTCGCAGGTCTGGCGGGCGAGGCCGGCGATGCTGGCCGTCGGCCAGCCGTGCAGGCCCGTGTGCAGCGTGTCGTTGAGCGGCTCGACCCAGTGCGGCGGCAGCTGGCGGGCGCCGAGGCGGGCGCCGAGGACCGAGCCGACGTTGGCGCCGTTGCTGTCGGTGTCGTAGCCGCCGGCCATGCACAGGCCCAGCGTGCGGGTGAAGTCGCCCTCGCCGTGGACCAGGGCGGCCGTGATGATCGCGCAGTTGGGCAGGGCCCAGTTGGGCGGGAAGCGGTTGTAGCGTGCGTCGATGGCGTCGAGGGTGCGGTCGAAGTCCCGGCCATGGCGGCGGCACTGGTCGAGGGTGCGCTGGATCTCGTCGCGGAAGCGGCAGCGGGCGGGGATCTGCTCGAGGCCCCGGCGGACGATGGTCTCGGCGTCGTGCTCGACGAAGGCGGCGGCGATGCACGCGGCGATCCACAGGGCGCCGTACAGGCCGGCCTCCGAGCCGTTGGCGGCGGCGTCGTGCCAGGCGAGCCGGGCGGCCTCGGCGGGGGCGGCCGGGCTGACGAAGCCGTACAGGTCCGCGCGGATCTGCAGGCGCACGCACTCGCGCCCGGTGTTCATGAACCGGGCGGCGGCGGGGTAGCCCAGGCCCATCGCCCGGTTGCGCAGGGCGGAGTGGCGGACGTAGTCGCCCACGCCGCGGCAGAGGTGGCGGACCCAGACCCACTCGATCGTGTCGTCGAGGGTGAAGTCGCGGCCCAGGGCCTGCATCTTTCGCAGGTTGATCAGCGTGTACTGCAGGTCGTCGTCGCTGCAGGCGTAGCGGATGTTCTCTCGCAGGGCGGGCAGGCCGGGGGCGTGCGTCACGCCGTCGCGGACCAGGCCCTTGTCGGTGAGCTGCTGGTAGTAGGGCATGACGGCGGCGGCGGGGGCGTAGTCGCGCAGGGGGTACTCGCCGATGGCCGAGAGGTAGTGCCTGGTGCGGGGGCGGGAGTGCTCCTCCTTCATGAACCACTCCAGCGGCTTGCCAAGCATACAGCCGACCACCCGGCCCAGCCAGGCGCCGTGGACGCGGTCGAGCAGCTGCGCGTCGGAGAGGCTCTCGTCGTAGCGGTCGATCCGCGGGGTGGGGCGGGCGGCCTGGATGTCCGCCAGGGCCCATGGCTCGCCGGGGTCGCAGTCGGCGTCGGCCTGGAGGATGTCGCGCTCGAGGGCCTGCCAGACGGCGGAGTCGGCCCGCTGGGTCGGCGGCACGCGCGGCGTCAGCTCAGCCAGCCGAGCCCGCAGGGCCGAGACGTCCACGCCCAGGGCCTCGAGCATGTCCAGGTGGTTCTTGGGCGAGTAGTCCAGGTCGATGTTGTGTTGGATCAGCGTGAACTTCATGCCGATGAGTATAGGCCCCGCCGGCAGGCCCGCAAGGGCTTTGGCACGCGTAGGCGGGGGCCGGCAGGGCCTTGGGGCCGGTAATTGGCGTGATCCGCCGACCTTGTCAGCCGTACTATGACGAGTAGCCCTGTCAGCGGCGGGCCCGGTCGAGCCTGCGCCGGAGGGGGCGTTTGGCAGAGCGGAAGGATGATGCCCCATCGGGATCGATACAGACGCGGGTCGAGGGGTCGGGGGGCTGGGCGGCCAGGCCCAGAGCAGGCCATGAGCGGTCCGTCCACGCGCCCAGAATACATTCTTCCCCCCACCGAGCCGATGGCAGGGTGGTTCCGCGTGGCGGCGCTGGTGTTGGCGGTGCTGGCGGCGCTGGCCGGCGGTGCGCACCTGGCGGCCTGGCTGGCTGGGGTCATGGCTGAGCGGGGCTTCACGCAGATCACGATGAAGGCCAACACCGGCCTGGCGATCCTGCTGCTGGGGGTGTCGCTGGCGCTGCGGGCGGCGGATGGGCCGGGGCGGGCCCTTCGCGTGACGGCGTCGGTGTGCGCGGGGCTGGCCCTGCTGATCGGCGCGCTGACGCTCAGCGAGAACGTTTTTGGCTGGGACCTGGGCATCGACCAGCTGCTGGCTGAGGAGCCCCCCGGGGCCCTGGGCGTGGAGCATCCCAACCGCATGGGCCCGCCGGCATCGCTGGCGTTTGTGCTGGCGGGTGCGGCGCTGCTGGGGCTGGACCGCCGGCGGCGGACGGCCCAGGCCCTGGCCCTGGGGGTCTGCCTGATCGGCCTGCTCAGCGCGGTGGGCTTCCTGTACAACGTGGCGCAGTTCTACGCGATCACCCGCCTGACGGCTATCGCCTGGCCGACGGCCCTGGCGCTGCTGGGGCTGGGGCTGGGCACCCTGTGCGCCCGCCCGGGAACGGGCCTGATGGCCCTGGTGGCCGCCGACGACGCGGGCGGGCGGGCGTTGCGCCGGCTGGTGCTGGCCTCGACGCTGCTGCCGCTGGGGCTGGGCTACCTTCGACTGGTCGGCGAGCGGATGGGCCTGTACGACGCAGCCATGGGCACCGAGCTGCTCATGCTGGTGTTCGTCGTATCCTTCACCGCCACGGCCTACTTCGTCAGCCTGGGCATCAGCCGCCGCCAGGCCGCCCGCCGCCAGGCCGAGGAGGCCCTGCGCCAGAGTGAGGCCCGCTACAGCAGCCTCTTCCACAACAGCCATGCCGTCATGCTGCTGATCGACCCGGCCGACGGGCAGATTGTCGACGCCAACCAGGCCGCCTGCGCCTTCTACGGCTACGACGAGGCGCAGATCAAGGCGATGCGGATCACGCAGATCAACACCCTGTCGCCCGAACAGGTCCGCCAGGCGATGCAGCGGGCCCGCGACGGGCGCCAACGGGCGTTCGAGTTCCGCCACCGCCTCGCCAGCGGCGAAGTCCGCGACGTGGAGACCTACAGCGGCACGATTCAAATCCAGGGCCGCGACCTGCTCTACTCGATCGTGCACGACGTGACCGCCCGCAAGGACGCCGAGCACGCCCGCCACCAGCTCACCGCCGAGCTCACCCGCTCCAACCAGGACCTCGAGCAGTTCGCCTACGTCGCCAGCCACGATCTCCGCGAGCCGCTGCGGATGATCACCGGCTTCATGGGCCTGCTCAAGGAGAGGTACGGTGAGCAGGTGGGCGAGGAGGGGCGCGAGTTCATCAGCTACGCCGTCGACGGGGCCGAGCGGATGCAGGGGCTGCTCAGCGGGCTGCTGGAATACTCCCGCGTCACCACGCAGCGCCGGCAGCCCGAGCCGGTGGCGATGGGCGAGGCCTTCGACATCGCCCTGGCCAACCTGTGGCAGAGCGTCCAGGACACCGGCGCGGAAGTCTCGGCCGATGAATTGCCGACCGTCCGCGCCGACCCCACACAGATGGCCCAGCTGTTGCAGAACCTCATCGCCAACGGCCTGAAGTTCCGCCGGCCCGACGTGCCGCCCCGCGTGCACGTGGGCGTCCAGCGGCAGCAGGGCCAGTGGCAGTTCTGCGTGAGCGACAACGGCATCGGCATCGAGCCGACCCAGGCCGAGCGGGTCTTCGTGATCTTCCAGCGCCTCCACACCCGCGATCAGTACGAGGGCAGCGGCATCGGCCTGGCCATCTGCAAGAAGATCGTCGAGCGCCACGGCGGGCAGATCTGGGTCCAGAGCACCCCGGGCGAGGGCTCGACCTTCTACTTCGCCCTGCCGGCCGAGGACTGAACCGCCTGCCGATGGACAGACGGTCCGGCCTACAGGTTGGAGCGCATCAGCAGGCGGGTGGCCCAGCGTCCCCGCCAAGCGGCTACCGCCTCCGCATGCCCGCAAGCGGGCATGGCACCCAGCCTGGACCGTCTGCCTACGAATCTGCGGGCAGCCTTGACCCGGGCAAAGGTGGGGCTGCGCTTACGCTGCGCCCCAGCCTACGAAAACGGCCCGCGCGGTAGGCTGGGGCGCAGCGGAGCGAAGCCCCACCTTCGCCGGGTGCCCCCCGAGCCCGCACGTCCGATGGGCAATGGCCTAGCTCATCAGCAGCAGGCTCAGGGCCATCACGACCATGCCGGCCAGCAGGCCGTAGAGCGAGTCGTGCCCCCGCCCGTAAGCGCGGCTGGTCGGCAGCAGCTCGTCCAGCGAGATGTAGACCATGATGCCGGCCACGCCCCCGAACAGCACGCCCATCAGGCCGGGGCCCAGGAAGGGCCGCAGGACCAGGTAGCCCACCAGCGCCCCGGCCGGCTCGGCCAGGCCCGACAGCAGCGAGTAGCCGAACGCCTTGCCCCGGCGCCCCGTGGCGAAGTAGATCGGCACTGAGACGCTGATGCCCTCGGGGATGTTGTGCAGGGCGATGGCGATGGCGATCGCCACGCCCAGGGCCGGGTCATCCAGGGCGGCCAGGAAGGTCGCCAGGCCCTCGGGGAAGTTGTGGATGCCGATCGCCAGGGCCGTGAACAGGCCCATGCGGTGAAGCTTCTCCGGCGTGGTGTGCAGCACCTGCTGGGGATTGGCGCCGGCGTGCACGGCCTCTACCTGGGCGCCGCGGCGGACCTCGTGGGGGTTCTCCGCCGAGGGGATCATCCGGTCGATCAGCAGGATCAGCACGATGCCGCCGAAGAAGCTCGCCGCCGCCAGCCAGTGCGCCCACTGCCCGTTGGCCGAGTCGCCCAGGCTCTCGGTGGCCTTGGGCAGGATCTCCACGAAGGACACGTAGATCATCACGCCGGCCGAGAAGCCCGTCGCCACCGAGAGGAAGCGGTAGTTCGTCTTCTTGGCGAAGAACGCGATCGCGCTGCCGATACCCGTCGAGAGCCCCGCGAAGGTCGTCAGGCCCAGGGCCAGCCAGAAGTTCTCCTCCACGCGTTTCTCCTCAAAGGTTATAGACCGAAAGCCGGAAAGGTTGCTACGGCCTTACCAGTATCGCCCTCACGAACCGCCCCGGCCAGTCCCAAGGCCGGCTTTGCCCCATCGCGACCGCCGCGGGCCGGCGG
>JAWLCG010000015.1:0-29742 GCA_041687295.1 Phycisphaerae bacterium
GTTCGCCCAGCGCCGGGAAAGGTACGCCCGCTGATGCATGACGGCTGGGAAGACATGCTCGCCCGCCTGGACGGCGGGCAGGTGGACTACTGGCGCGAACGGCTCGCCATGGCCGAGGACCTGATGGATGCGCTTCAGACTGGGCAAATCATCGAGCCTCAGTCGGTGGTTCGCCAGTTGCTGCTCCGCTTGGCGGACGATCCGAAATGGGAGGTCCGCAAGGTCGTCGCCAACGGCCTGAACCTGGTGGATGACGGCGTCTTCGATGACCTCGCCGCCCGGCTGCTCAGCGACTCCAATGGGTTCGTCAAGCGGTCGGCCGAGCAGAGCTTCCGGCTGCGCCGCCGGGACCATCGCCAGGCCCGCAAGCGTGAAGCGACCGACCGGCAACTGGCCAACCGCCTGACCAAGCTCCGCGAAAAACACGGCGAGGATGCCGTCAAGGACCTGATCGCCATCAGCGAACTGCGGTTCAACCAACTCGCCGGGGCCATGGCCCACGATCTGCGGAGCATCCTGACCCACCTCCAGCCAGCGGCCACGGGGCTGCGAAGGTCGCTGGACGAGCAGGCCGATCCGGCGGCGCTCAAGCGGAAGGCTACCCGTGTGGTCGACGGCATGGCCTTCATGGATCGGTGCGTCAGCGACATGGAGCGGTACACCCAGCCGCTGCCGGTCGAGCGGCAGGCCGAGGACCTGGCCGAGGTGCTCCATGCCGCCTGTGAGATGGCGGTCAAGAACATCGAGGAACTGGGCTTCGACTCGCACATGGTCGTGCTGCGCCAGGAGGTGCCCGACGGCCTGCGGCTTCAGCTGTCGCGTCACCTGATCATCCTGGCGGTGTGCAACCTCGTGAAGAACGCCTACGAGTCGTTCATGGAGCGGCACAAGCACCTGCGGCGCGGAGAGATCACCGTCACGGCATGCAATGCAGAGGATGAGGTCCAGATCGCTATCCGCGACAACGGCATGGGCATGGCGGCCGAGGACCTGGACGACCTGTCCTCCGGCGTGCCGCACCGGCGGAACAAGGCCAAGCGGCGGAGCACGGGCTTCGGCGTGCCCATCGCCCGGCGGTACATCGAGGCCCACGGCGGGACACTGACCTTCGAGAGCACAGAAGACGCGGGCACCACGGCCACGATCACGTTGCCGCGTGCGCAGCCCTGCATGGAGGGGGCAATATGAAGCCGAAGATCAAGGCACTGGTGGTCGAGGACGACCTGGAGATTCAGGGAGAGATCGAGGACGTTCTGGGCCTGCTCTGCCATGACCACGACTGGGCGGAAAGCCAGCAGGAAGCCCACGACCTGATTGAGCGGAACCACTACGACTACGTGCTGGCGGACCTGGAGATTCCCGCCCGGCCGGGACGGGGCTTTGCGAAGATCGAGTACGGCAAGAAGCTCATCGGGCAGATTCAGCAGATCAAGGGGCGTGGCGTCATCCCGGTCATCGTCATGACCGGCCACCACAAGCATGGCCTGAACATGGTCCGCGAACTGCTCGGCAACGGGGCGATGGATTTCATCTCCAAGCCCTTCGGCGACGGCACGGAGGGCAAGAGCCTGCCGCAGGTGATCCAGGGCGTGCTCGAGCAGCACCGAAAGTCATTCCCACCGGGCGTACTGCCGGGGGACCCGCCCAGGAAGTTCGAGGGCGGCGTACTGGCGTTCTACCCCGACCACATCGATCTCGAAGGCGAAACGATTGTCGAACGCGGCGGCCCCGGCCATGACTGGGAGGTCGTGCAGATTCTCCGGACGCCGCGATCGGGCAAGCTGCCTCGGCTCAGCGCCCCGAAACTGGCCAAGGCCATCGACCCGTCGGGGCAACTGTCCGACGGGGCGATCAATTCCTGCATCCACACGCTCCGCGCCAGGATCACCGACACGATGCTGGCCGAGGCCAACCTCACCGTCGGCCGCGACGACGTGGTCGCCAACCTCGGGAGGGGCTACCATCTGGCCACCTGGCTGGTGATCGAGGAGCACGACGAGGCTCCCCGGAACGACGATGTCCACGCGCCGACGCTAGGACATCGCGCTAGGACATCGACGCCGGCGCGCGTGGACATTCCGCAGAATGTCCATGCATCGGACGCGGATGTCCTACTGACAGACCGTCAGCACTGGGTGTTGGATCAACTACGTGACGAGGTGGAATTGACGCGCGGGATGGTCGAAAAGGAGTTCACGATCGGCCCGAAACAGGCCGCTCGGGTGCTGAATCCGCTCACGAAACGGGGCCTGATCGAGTTCAAGCGAAAGCCGCGACCAGGCAGTTATCGACTTCGCCGGAAGCCAAGTCGGCCATAAGTTCTTCGATCACCGCCCGTTGCAGCGACGGCTCGAAGAACCAGGACAGAAACGCGACCGAAGCGCGTTCAACGTCGCAAGGGGAGCGGCGAGTAAAAAGGCCGCCTTCGGGCGGCCTTTTTACTAGAGCAGGAGAGAGGAGAAAGTAGAGAGTAGAGCGGAGGCTGACGCCTCATCGGGCGCACCGCAGCCCCCGGCGGCAAGGCCTCTCCTGCGGTCTACTTTCTCCTTTCTACTTTCTGAGTCAGAGGATGCAGCCCGCATTCGTCCCTCCCCGTGTAGGGGCTGGCCCGTTGACCGTATCGCAGGCGGGCCCTATACTCCGCCTGCGGTCGCAACAGGGTCACTACTCCAGGGGAGCCCCCTCATGATCCAGCCTGGCCCGGGGGGCTGGGAGGACGACGGCACCATCCCGTTCTGAGGAGAGACCGGTCATGCACGCGTTTCCCGAAGCCGACTGGAAGGTCCTGCGGGGCCTGAAGGACGTGGCGCTGGAGCGGTTCTGCCAGCGGGTCCTGGAAGAGGCTGCGCCGCTGGTCAACGGCAGCGCCGAGGGCGGGTCGAGCCACCATCGCTACCTGGCGCTGTTCAAGCTGATCGACCAGCGGGACGACGAGCTCGGCGACACCTTCAACAACCTGCGACGCTCGACGGCGCTGACGCAGCTGTCACTCATGTGTTACCACCGCCTGGTGACCGATGAAGAGCTCGCGCACTTCAGCCCCCAGACCCGGCAGGCCGTCGAGATGTACCTCAAGATGTGGAATGGCCAGAGCGCAGCGACGTCCTGAGCCCTCGTCCAGTCCATCTGCCCATCGGACGTGCGGGCTGGGGAGGCACCGGCGAAGGTGGGGCTTCGCTCCGCTGCGCCCCAGCCTACAGCGCGGGCCGTTTTCGCAGGCGGGGGGCGAAGCGTAAGCGCAGCCCCCCCCTTTGCCCGGGCCAAGGTTGCCCGCAGACTCGGTAGCCAAACGGCCCAGTCCCATCGCCCGCCTTGCAGGTCCAGTCGCGTCAGTCGGTCGTCGAGCGGTCGGTGGAGGGGGTGGCGACGGGCTCGGGGGGTTGGGTCCAGTCGACGCTCCAGGGCTTGCGGCGGCGGAAGGGGGCGTGGAATTTGTTGGTCAGCACGCCGCGGCTCTCCAGGCTGACCATGCACGCGCGAGTGCAGCCACGGGCGCCGCAGACGGCCTGGCCGGTGTTGTAGAGGTTGCGGGGCTTGCGTTTGAAGGGCGACCACCATCCGGGCCGGGTGCGTCGGCCGGCGGTGGTGTCGTAGAGTTCGGCGTCGGAGACGTTATCGTCGACCTGCCCGCCGCGGAAGGCGATGTCGCAGGCGGTGCAGTCGATATCGGTCCATTCGACCTCATGGCCGGCGAGCGTCACCTTGACGGTCTTGTCGGCCTTGAGGGCGCCGCCGGGGCAGTCGCGGACGCAGGCCATGCAGCGGTTGCACAGCTGGGGCCCGGCGTAGATGGGGTCGGGCTCGAGCTCGGCCTCGGTGATGACGATGCCGACTCGCTGGCGGGGGCCGAACTTCGGAGTCAGCAGCATCTTGGAGAAGCCGATCTCGCCGAGGCCTGCGAGGTAGGCGGCGATGCGCTGATGGACCATCACGTCCGGGGCGGCCCGTCCCGGCGCGACGGGGCGACTGTTGCCGCGGGAGCGCCCCACCCCGTCGATCTCCCGCCAATCGCTCTGGTGGCCGTAGGGGATCGCCTCCCAGCCGTCGTCCTCGATGAACTTGGCCAGGTTGATCACCGTCATGGGCATGTACAGGTAGGTGATGCCGCCGTAGCCCATTGCCGAGTAGTTGCTGAAGAAGGTGCCCTCCTCGATGCCCCGCATGCTGCCGCGCATGACGCGGAAGGCCATCGAGATGACCGAGCGGGCCTCGGGCATGATCTGGCGGGGGTCCATCTGTATGGGGGCGCCCTCGAAGCGCTCGATGTTGGCGATGCCGACCATGTCGGCGCCCAGGGCGAGGGCCTGTTTTTTGACCTGTTCAGCCGTCAGCATGGCAATGCCTCCTTGTCGGGCGGGGCGGACAGCGCGGCCGCTGCCGCCACCGCGGTGTGGATGATCTGTTGTCGGGTGGGTTCGTCGACGGCCTCGACGGGCAGGGCGACGCCCAGGGCGCCGACCAGCTCTCGGCCGGGGGAGAAGACCGGCACGGCCAAGCGGAACAGCTCGCGTTTCAGGGGCGGCTCGGCGTAGCCCCGGGCCCGGACCTCGGCCAGGAAGGCCTCCAGGGCGTCGCGCCCGGCCCAGAGGCCCGCGCCGTACTCCTCGAAGGGGTAGCGCTGCGCGTAGGTCTGGCGGGGCCCGTCGGGCCACCAGGCCTGGAACACCAGGGCGGTGGCCGAGGCGTAGGCGGCCATGCGGCGGTCGGCGGGGTGTTCCAGGACGCCGGGCTGCTGGGGGCTCATGCGGAGCAGGACGGCGACCTCGCCGGCGAGCTCCTGGCAGTAGGTGATGGTGGCCCAGGGCAGCTCGGCCGAGAGCCGATGGACGGCCGCCGCCGACTGCTGCAGTCGGCCCGGCGACCGCGTCGCCGCCGCCAGCGTCTCGATGGCCGGCCCGAGCGTGTAGCGGACCGGACGGGCCGACTTGGCCAGGTAACCTTTCACCCACAGCGACCGCGCGAGGTTGTGCAGCGTGGTGGGCTTGAGCCCCATCGCCGCCGACAGCTCCGCCAGCGTGAGCCCGCGCTGGGCCCGGGCGACGTGCTCGAGGACTTCCAGCCCCCGCGTCAGCGATTGAATGGTGCTGCTGGCCGGCATTGATTTTCCAGCAATGATGAATTTTAATCCACCAGTCATGGATTATGCCACACCCCGCCCCGTCCGTCAACCGGAATCCACCCAGCGAGCGTGACGAAACGAACCCAATGGGAAGATGGGTAACCCCCACCGCGCGGGTGCCGTGGCTACGGCGTTTGTAGCCACGTCATCGGGATCACCCGCCAGGGGCGGTTCCGCCGAAATGAACCCAATGGGAAGATAGGTAAGCCTTTTCCCGGGTCCGCCGGGCCTCGCTGCGCTCGACCCGGCCTACGGGGCCTGGCGAAACGAACCCAATTCGGGGCGGTCACTCCGCGTGGGGCCAGGGGGTTTCGGGCAGGTGGAAGTGGTCTTCCGAGCGGGTCAGCAGGTCGCGCAGGGCGGCGTGGAGTTCGGTGATGAGGTCCGCACAGGCCGGGTCGGCTACGAGGTTGCGGGCCTCCAGCGGGTCGGCCTGCAGGTCGAACAGCTGCCAGGGTTTGCCGGCCAGGACGGTGTACTTGTGGTGCTGCGTGCGGATGCCGCGGAAGGGGCGGTTGAAGAACGCCCCGGGCCGGCGGTCCTCGCGGACGCTCTCGAGCAGGATGCCGGCGCGGTCGAGCCGCTCCTGTCGGCCGGCGACAATGGGGGTCAGATCGGCGCCGGGCAGCGGGCCCCGCGGGGTGATGTCGGCCAGGCCGCAGAGGGTGGGGAACAGGTCCTCGGTGCAGACCGGCTCGTCGCAGCGGGCCCCGGCCCGGTCGGCGAGGCGGCCGTCGCGGACGATCAGCGGGATGGCGATGGACTCCTCGAAGGGGTACTCCTTCATGGCCGTCGGCAGGGCGTGCATGCCGCCCATCTCGCCGTGGTCGCCCATGAGCACCACGACGGTGTTCTCGGCGAGGCCCTGGCGGTCGAGCCAGGCCATCAGGCGGCCCACGTTGTCGTCGAGGTTCTCGATCATGGCGTAGTAGGTGCGCACGCGGTCGAGCTTGATCTCGCGGGTGTGGGTGTCGTCGCCGGACCAGTGGCTCTGGGGCACCTCGTAGTCGTCGGGCCGCTCGAAGGTCTCGGGCAGTTCGATGGGCCGATCGCGCCAGCGGGCCTCGTAGGCCTCGGGGGCCTCGTAGGGGAAGTGCGGCGGCTCGACGGACAGCACGCAGCAGAAGGGCCGGTCTGTGGGCCGGCCGTGCTGGAGGTGGCGCATGGCCAGGTCGAACAGGCCGTCGGTCTGGTAGGCGTTGAGGGGCTTGGGCGTCGGGTCGTCGTCCTCGAAGTAAAATGTATCGAAATGGCTGTTGCGCAGCTCGAAGCCGAGCCACTTCTGCCATCGGCCCTGCCGGCTGCGGGGGATCGGCTCGCTGGGTCGACAGCCCTCCAGGTGCCACTTGCCCACGTAGGCCGTGTGGTAGCCGGCGTCGTTGAACTCGTCGGCCAGCGTTCGCTCGGCCGGGCTCATCCGCCAGCCCAGCGTGGGCACCAGGCGGGTGTGGGCATACTGGCCGGTCATGAGCGTGAAGCGGAACGGCACGCAGACGGCGTAGGTGGAGCAGGCGGCCTCGAAGGTTACGCCGCCGCGGCTCAGCGCGTCGATGTGCGGCGTGGCGACGTTCGGGTCGCCGTAGCAGCCCAGCGCCTGGCGGCGAAGCTGGTCGGCCAGGAGGATCAGGACGTTGGGCCGATCGATGGCGGTTTGGTTTGGCATGGCCTCAGGATACCCGGCCGGGGGGGCTGGGGCCACTGTCCAGCGGGCGGTTCAAGCTGGCCAGGGGTTCGGCCGGCCGGTAGACTCGGGGCCCCGACCCTGTCCATTCCAAGGAGGCCCCGGTGATGCAGCGCCCGAACATCGTCATGATCGTCGCCGACGACACCACGCCCAACTACCACAGCGGCTACGGCGGGCCGACGCCGACGCCGCACATCGATCGGCTGATGCGCGAGGGAGTGCGCTTCGACCGTGGCTACTGCTGCGCATCGCTGTGTTGCCCGAGCCGCTGGACGCTCTTCACGGGTCAGTACGTCGGTCGCAGCCGATGGGTCCACCAGGGCACGCCCGCCGACGAGCCCTACCTCGTGAGCCAGAACGGCATGCTCGACCCCGAAACGCCCACACTGGCCAAGGCCCTGCGAGAGGCGGGCTACCTCACCGGGCACGTGGGCAAGTGGCACAGCCGATTCGACACGGGGTTCCTTGGCGGGGGCGAGCCGACGATGGCCTCGGGCGACCCGGACGACCCGGCCGTCGACGCGGAGATCCGCCGCCGCCAGGCCCTCGCCCAGGAGGTGGTGCGGCAGTGTGCCGGTTTCGAGCACGCCGCCTGCGTCAGTTGGGGCAACATCAGCGGCAACGTGCATCCGAAGCTGCGGCACCACAACATCGCCTGGATGACCGACGGGGCCCTGGAGTTTCTCGACCAGGCGGCCCAGGGCGATCGGCCCTTCTACCTGCACCTGGCCAACAGCGTGCCGCACACGCCCGACTGCAACGACTCGCTCGGCGCCGACCACCGCTACACGTTCAGCGGCAAGCTGGCCGCGCCGCCAAAGTCCCACCCAGCCGACGAGACCGTCCTTGATCGCCTCCGGGCGGCCGGCCTGCAGACGCAGGGGCCTATCGCCGGCGTGAATGCGGGCATGGTGATGCTCGACGACCAGGTGGGGGCCGTGCTGGCCCGGCTCGACGAGTTGGGGCTGGCCGAGAGCACCATCGTCATCTACACGGCCGACCACGGCATTCCGGGCAAGGGCTCCTGCCACATCGACGGCCAGCACCTGCCCTTCGTGCTGCGCTGGCCCGCGGCCGTGCCGGCCGGGCGCGTCGTCAGCGAGGTGTTCAGTTGGACTGACGTGGTGCCGACGCTGTGCGAAGCCTGCGGCGTGAGCATGCCGGCCGGCCACACCGTCGACGGCGTCAGCGTCCTGGGGGCGCTGCGGGGTGAATCGCCCTGGCCGCGGCAGGTGGCGTTCTCGGAGATGGGCTGGTCGCGGTCTGTCGTCAAGGGGCGGTGGCACTACATCGCGACGCGGTACCCGGGCAGCGCGATCGAGGCCTTCGGCAACAACGGCGACGCAAAAGTGAAAGTGGGCATCGGCCAGATGTTCGACAAGCTCAACGCGCCGTTCAAGCCGGGCTACTTCGACGCCGACCAGCTCTACGACCTCGCGACCGACCCGGGCGAGCGATGGAACCTCGCCGCCGACCCCGCCCGCGCCGCCGTGCTGGCCGACATGCAGGCCGAGTTGCGGCGGATCATCGACACGCTGCCGCGGCCCTTCCCGGCCGAGCCCGACGCGTTTCTCGATTCCGCCCGCTATCAGCAGCTGCTGGCCGAGCGGCGCGCCGAGCTCAGCGCCATCGAGCACTACCCGCCCGGCGACGCCGCCCACATCTGGTTCGCCAACCTCCGCGACCCCTGCGTGAGCGCGTAGGGCGAGCAACTGCGTTGCTCGCGCAACGAAACGGGTCTGGCCGTCCATAGGGCGTCCGGACCCGTCTGTTGCGCCGGGCGCCTTCGTTACGCGTACAACCAAGTTGCACGCCCTACGGGCTACTCGCCGATGCGGCGGAAGTAGCCGTAGAAGGCCCCGCAGAGGTCCTGGCCGGTGGCGTCGCGGAACCAGCCGTGGAGCTTCGTTCGGCCCGCGGGCAGGCGGAGGGTGAAGCGGGCGGCCCGGTCGGTCGGGGCGGTTGGGAGGGTCATTGTTCGCCCCTCGTGCTCGAGGACGGCCTGGGCGATGGGCAGGGCGATGCCGGCCTCGACGGTGCCGTAGGCGGCCTGGAAGGGCGGGGCCGGCTCGGCCAGGCCCAGGTCCGCCTCCTCGGGCCAGCGGCCCAGGCGCACCTCGTACTCGCCCGCGCGGTCCACCAGGACATTCCACGGCCCGCCGCGCGCATGGCCGCCGGTGGCCTTGGCGGCGCGGACGCTGCCGGCGCCGTCAGCGCGGACGTTTTCCCACTCGCAGCTGGTGAGCATGGTCGTCGGCTCGTGCTCCGAGCCGATCGTCAGCGGGCTGAACTCGTCCAGCCCCGGCTCGACCTGGGCCCACCAGCGGTCGTAGAAGTCCTTCATGGCCGCCACCACGTCGGGCTGCTCGGCCGAGACGTCGTGCTCCTGGCCGGGGTCCTGGCGGATGTCGTAGAGCTCCTTGCCGAAGACCAGCCGCCACTGCTTCCAGACGACGGCGGCGTCGTTCTTGCCGATGGAGTTCTGGTAGTACTGCACCACGAACATCCGCTCGGTGGGCCCGTCGTCCTGTCCCCGCAGGTAGCCGGCGAGGCTCTCACCGTCGAACGCGGCGTCGGCGGGCTCCTCGATGTCGCACAGCTCCAGCAGCGTCGGCAGGATGTCCATGGCCTGGGTGGGCGTGTCGAGGTCGCCGGGCGCTCGCAGGTTGCCGTTGGGCCAGCGGACAAAGCACGGCACGCGGTGGCCGCCGTCGTACCGCGAGCACTTGCCGCCGCGCATGCCGGCGTTGTAGACGTTCAGCGCCCCGCCGGCGTGGCCGTTGTCGGTCATGTAGACCAGGATGGTATCGTCCCGCAGGCCTCGGCCACGGAGGAAGGTCTCCAGGCGGGCGAGGTTCTCGTCGAGCTCGATGATCATGCCGAAGAAGCCCGACGGGTCGTCGCCGTAGGCGGCGTACTGCTCCTTGTAGACGTCGTCGACCCACATGGGAAAGTGTGGCACGTTGGTGGGAATGTAGCACAGGAAGGGCTGGTCGGCGTCGGCCTGTCGGCCCATCCAGTCCATGGCCGAGTCGAACCAGAAGTCGGTGCAGTAGCCCTGGGCCTGCTTGAGTTGGCCGTTGTGGCGGTAGTAGGGGTTCAGGTAGTCGTTATTCCAGTAGTCGTCCGCCCCCGTCAGGCCGAAGCCGTGGTGGTAGATGGCCTCGGCGAAGCCGCGGTCGTGGGGGCGGTAGGGGTAGCTGTCGCCGAGGTGCCACTTGCCGAAGATGCCCGTGGCGTAGCCGCCGGCGCTGAACAGGTCAGCCATCGTGGGCAGTTCGGGCTTGAGCAGGTGCCGGCCCAGGCTGGTCGCCATCGCGCCGTTGCGCAGGCAGTGCAGGCCGCTCATCAGCTCGCCGCGGCTCGGCGCGCACATGGGCGTCACGTGGAAGTCCGTCAGGCGGAGCGACTCGGCGTGCAGGCGGTCGAAGTGGGGCGTCTTCAGGGCCGGATGGCCGTGGCAGCCCAGGTCGCCGTAGCCCTGGTCGTCGGTGAGGATGATGATTACGTTGGGGCGCTTCGTGTCGGTCATGGGGGTCCTCGGGCGGTGGCGGATGCAGGTCCGACCACGGTGTCCTATCTCATAAGAGCTGCCGGGCCTCGCTGCGCTCGACCCGGCCTACGGGGCTCGGCCTACGGGTCACATCCTGGCGGGGTAGTCGTGCACCCACTGGCAGACGCGGCGGATGGTTTCGGGCTCGGCGGCGGGGGGCATCACGCCGGCGCTGGTGACGACCAGGCCACGGTGGTGGGCCAGGGCGTCCAGGTCGCGCTGCAGTTCGGCGATGATCTGCTCGGCCGGGCGGGTCCACAGCCAGGCGTTCGTGCCGCCGATCAGGCAGATGCTCGGACAGGCGGTGCGTCCGTCGATCAGCCGTGTGTCGCCGACGGTGGGGCTGGTGAAGGCCTCGAAGCCCGCCGCGGGCACCTCGGCGAGCTGGTCGAGCAGGCCCCGCAGCTTGCCGCACATGTGCAGTACGAGCCGCCGGCCCGCCTGGCGCATGATCCGCCCGTACTCGCCGATGTGCCGCGAGCAGTAGCGGCGGTACTGGTCGGGCGAGATCAGCGTGGTGGAGGTGTTCTCCGTGAGGTAGATGAAGTCGGCCGGGTGGTGCTCGGCGTAGATCGCCGTGCGGCGCAGCAGGTCGGCGTGCATGGCCTCGAAGAGTTCCTCGACGAGGTCGGGCCAGTCGGCCAGGAAGTAGTGGGCGTTCTCCACGCCGGCGAGGTGCTCCACCCAGTGCATCAGCGGCGATTCGCCGATGTTGCCGGCCACCGCCCCGCGCTCGCCGTGGGCCCGCCCCTGGCTGCGGGCCTGCTCGAGCGCGTCGCGGTCGAGCTCGGCCCCGCCGTCGCGGTAGCAGTCGATCAGCACCCCGAGGCTCTCGCGGTCGCGGGCGGGGAAGACCACCGGGTGCCACGAATGGCTGCCCGGGTCCCACTGGTAGACCTGCTCGGTCTGCCCGCGGGGCGAGCGGAAGACTGTTCGCAGCGTGCCGTTGTCGCGCGAGCGCTCGACGGTGGTGCTGGTGCGGACCTCGCGGACGATCTCGCCGGCCCAGCCTTGCGGCTCGGCGCCGATGAACTCGTGCAGGGCCGGCACGTCCATGCCGCCGAATCGGCCGGTGCGGGCGGCGCAGTAGGCGCCCTCGATCTTGGGCCAGAACGGCAGGCGGTCGATCGGCTGCATATCCAGGGCCCCCAGCCAGCGCTGCCGGGGGGTCATCGTTTCCTGTACCATCGTGGTTCTCCCGACCGCCCGGTGAGGGGCGGCCCGATGCAGGGTATCCGAAGCGGCCGCCGGGGGCAATCGCGAGCAGGCCGTGGATAGTTCTGGTAGGCCGGACGCAGTCCGGCTGGGCAGAAACGCCGCGGGGGGCCTCTTTCCCCTGCCGGACTGCGTCCGGCCTACAGGAGGGGGCGGTGGCCCGCTCTGGACCCGCCAGCGCCGGGCTGTGGCCGGGCGTCGCTGCGCTCGAAGAGAGCCTGCGGGGCTCAATCCTGGCGGGGCTTCTGCTGGGCCAGCCAGGCGCCGACGGTGCGGAGGACGTCGCGTTTCATCGCGAGGTTCTGTCGGCGGACGGGGACCAGGTCGATCACGTCCAGGCCGCAGTGGCCCAGGATGCGCTCGAGGCTGACGGTGCAGGCCGGCGCCCCGCCGCCCCCGCCGCCGGCCACGCAGACGCCGACGGCCGGCTTGCCGGCGATGCCCGTCCGGCCGATGTCATGGCGCCCGATGCGGCGCAGGCGGTCCAGGAAGGCTCGCAGGCTCTCGCTGAGGTCGCTGAAGTAGACGGGCGTGGCCAGCACCGCGGCGTCGGCGGCGCGGAGCTTATCGACCAGGCCGGCCAGGTCGTCGTCGATGACGCACCGGCCCTCGGTGCGGCAGGGGCCCCAGCCGGCGGCATCGCACTGGCGGCACCGCTCGATGCGCAGCTGAGGCAGCCAGGCCACCTCGGCCGTCGCGCCGCCCTGGCCAAGCCCCTCGCGCAGGGCGTCGAGGGCCTGGGCGGTCTGGCCCTGCGGGTTGCGGCTGCCGGAGAGGATCATCACGTTCATGGCATGCTCCTTGTGCTACCCCCGAGGGTACCAACCTCCGCCGAGGCGTCAAGCGCGGTCCGATGGGTTGTCCTGGCCCGGACCCTTGGCGCCGCGGGGTGGCCGGGTATCATCAGCGGCGCGACATGAGACCCCCGCCGCCCCGCCAGGGCGGCCTGACTGGAGCCGAGCATGAAGACGCCCGCGTGGCCCAACCTCCAACGGACCAACCCCAGCCTGCGCGTTGCGCCCGACCGTCGCTGGCTGCAGTACGACGACGGCGCGGCGTTTCTCTACCTGGGCGACACCGCCTGGGAACTGCTGCACCGGCTGAGCCTCGACGAGGCCCGCCATTACCTCGCCGACCGCTCGGCCAAGGGCTTCACCGTGATCCAGACGGTGGTCCTGGGCGAGTTGGAGGGGCTGACGGCCCCCAACGCCAACGGCGACCGCCCGCTGATCGCCAACGACCCGGCCCGGCCCAACGAGGCGTACTTCCGCCACGTCGATGCCATCGTCGCCGAGGCCGGCCGGCGGGGCCTGGTCATGGGCCTGCTGCCGACCTGGGGCAAGTACTTCATCCCGGGCCACAAGGAGTGCATCTTCACGCCGGACAACGCCGGGCCCTACGGCGAGTTCCTGGGCCGGCGCTACCGCGACGCGGCGGTGATCTGGATCCTCGGCGGCGACACGAACGCGGCCAACGAGACCATGGTGCGGACGGTAGAGGCCCTGTCGGCGGGCCTGCGGCTCGGCGATGGGGGCCGCCACCTGCAGACCTACCACCCCTGCGGTCCGGGGCGGTCCAGCGACGTCTTCCACGGGGCCGACTGGCTCGACTTCAACATGGTCCAGTCGTCGCACGCGGGGCACGGTTTCGACAACGGGCTGTTCATGGAGCGCGACCGGGCCCTGACGCCGCCCAAGCCCACACTCGATGGCGAGCCGCGGTACGAGTCGATCCCCACGGGCTTCTACTTCCAGGGCCAGCACCCCGCCGACCGCTTCACCGACGTCGACGCCCGGCAGGCGGCCTGGTGGTCGCTGCTGGCCGGGGCGTGCGGGCACACGTACGGCAACAACAACATCTGGCAGATGTGGCAGCCGGGGCGAAAGTCCATCCTCGGCGCCAACGTGCCGTGGTACGAGGCCCTGCAGCATCCCGGGGCGCGGCAGATGACGCACGCGCGCCGGCTGATGGAGTCGCGACCCTTCCAGCGGCTCGAGCCCGCCCAGGACCTGCTGCTGGACGCCCCGCGGGCCGGCCCGGCCAAGGCCCGTGCGGCCCGGGCGGACGACGGGTCGTTCGCCCTGGTCTACACACCCCAGGGCGAGCCGGTCACGGTGGACATGGCGCAGCTGACGGGCCTGCAGATCCGCCAGAGCTGGTACGACCCGCGCTACGGCACGGCCTACCCGCTGCACACGGGCGTCAAGGGAATCCTCACCTTCACGCCGCCGACCCGCGGGCCCGGGTGCGACTGGGTGCTCGTCCTGGACGACACCGCCGCCGGCTACGCCGCCCCGGGCGACTGGCCAACGCCGGACTGACCGATCGGGCGACAGGCCCAGCCCCGGCCCGCCTTCCGCAAGGAGACTCCCATGCCGAGCCTGCGTCCGCAACGGGTGATCTGGATTACCTCCGATCACATGCGCTACGACTGCATCGGGGCGTACGGCAACGCCTGCCTGCACACGCCCAACCTCGACCGGCTGGCGGCCGGCGGGGTGAACTTCCATGGCTGCTACGCGCAGAACCCCCTGTGCATGCCCAGCCGGGTGAGCTTCATGACCGGGCTCTACCCCCAGCAGACCGGCGTGACGGAGAACGGCCACGCCCTGCGCCCCGACTTCGAGCCGACGGTGGCGACGGCGTTCAAGGCCGCCGGCTACCAGACCGCCCAGATCGGCAAGCTGCACTTCGAGCCCCACGAGAACCACGACCTCGACCCCCGCGCCCGCCACGCGTACGGCTTCGACGTGCTGTGGCTCAGCGAGGAGCGGGGCTGCTACGAGGACGCCTACATGACCTGGCTGGAGACCAACCATCCCCAGCACAAGCACAAGTGGCGCGTGCCGCGCTCGACCGACCCGGGCCGAAACTTCACCGAGAAGCAGGGCGTCGCCGTCGACGCCCCCTGGCAGACCAGCCAGGGCGGCTGGATCGTCCACATGGCCGACCGCTACCTCGGCGCCCACCGGGGCCGGCAGTTCGTGCACCTGGGCTTCTACAACCCCCACCCGCCGCTGAACCCGGCCGCCGAGGCCTTCGCGTTCTACGCCGACGCCGAGATCCCCTCGCCGCGCCGCCACGAGAACGAGTGGGCCGACAAGCCCCAACCGCTGGCCGGCATGCTGCAGGCGCGGCAGGACTGGACGGAGGCGGACTTCCTCAACTACCGCCGCTACTTCTACGCCCTGGTCACCGAGATGGACCTGGCGATCGGCCAGCTGCTGGACGACCTGCAAGCCCAGGGCATGCTGGACGACACGCTGATCGTCTTCAGCTCCGACCACGGCGACATGTGCGGCGACCACGGCATCACGCACAAGCAGCACAGCTTCTACGACGAGGTGATGCACCTGCCGCTGATCCTGCACTGGCCGGCCGGCTTCGGCAGCGCCCGCCGCGACGAGCCGGGCCTGCTGGAGATGGTCGACCTGCTGCCGACGCTGCTGGAGCTCTCCGGCGGGCACGTGCCCGACGTGATGGCGGGACGGTCGGCCGCTGAGGCGCTCCTGGCCAATCGACCCGTCGAGGGCAGGCCCGACGTGCTGGCCTACCACGGCGGCGGCGCCTCGGCCATGCTGCGCAGCGAGCGGTGGAAGTACATCCGCTACGGCCTGACCGGCGGGGAGGTGCTCTACGACCTCGCCGAGCAGCCGGCCGAGCTGACCAACCGCGCCGCCGACCCGGCCTGCCGCGAGGCCCTGATCGAGATGCGCGACCGCCTGCTGACCCGAGCCCTGGCCGCCGGGCGGTCGGCCCAGCCGCGGACGCGCCTCTATTGATGCCACGGGTCTGCAGTGAGTAGGCTGGCAACGCGTTGACTGTTACCCGCCCGCTGATACGCTGGGGCCAGAGCGTTTGTGGGTTGGACGTTCGGTGGTGTTGGGCCGCGCTATGCTCGGCCCGGCGCGATGCCCACGGATGGCAATCCGTGGGCTTGGGCGACAGGCGCCGCGGAGCCCATGGACGCAGCCGACAGGCGGTCGAGGTCGGCGAGATCGAACCGGGCGGGCACCGGGGGAGGTATACCCCGGGACAGGTTCCGTCGCAGACGTGAAGGCTGATTGGACACCGAGATGAGGAGTCCGCATGAACCCCAGTGACATCGACATCATCCGTTCGCTGGCCGGGCAGGTCGCCGAGATCGCGGCCCTGCCCGTCCAGGAGCAGACCCGCCAGCTGTGGCGCGACCTGAACGCCCTTCGGCCCCAGCGGCCGATGGTCATGATCGACCAGGTCTGCTGGAACGAGATGAACGGCGACGACGAGCTGACGCTCCGCTGCGAGGACCCCCACTGCCGCCAGTACGAGCAGCAGCTCCGCCAGCTGCTGTTCCAGTGGCACCACTTCCGGGTGGACATGGTCGTCGAGCCGTTCATCCGCGTCCCCAAGGCCATTCACAGCACCGGCTACGGCATCGGCATCAAGGAGGAGCGGGCCGTCACCGACCCAACCAACTCCGTCGTCGGCCATCGGTTCTTCAATCAGCTCGAGCGCGACGAGGACCTCGACAAGCTCAAGACCCCCCAGGTCAGCCATGACCCCGCCGAGACCGCCCGGCGCCTGGAGCTGGCCGCGACGCTCTTCGGCGGCCTGCTGGAGGTTCGGCCCTGGGGGCACGACCCGTACCTGTCCCTGTGGGACCCCATCAGCCACTGGATGGGCGTCGAGGGCGCCCTGTACGGCCTGATCGACCGGCCCGAGTTCATGCACGAGCTGCTGCGCCGCTTCACCGCGGCCATGATGAGCTTTCTCGACCAGCTCGAGGGCCAGGGCCTGTTCAGCGGCCCGCAAAGTCTGATCCACTGCACCGGCGCCTGGACCGACGAACTGCCGGCCGAGGGGTACGACCCCGATCGCCCCCGCGCGAAGGACATGTGGATGTTCGGCCTGGCGCAGATGCTCTCGACAGTCTCCCCGGAGATGTTCGACGAGTTCGAGGTCCGCTACGCGAGCCCGGTCTGCGCGCGGTTCGGGCTGGTCTACTACGGCTGCTGCGACCCGCTGGACGGCACGATGCCCCCGGTGCGGCAGATCCCCAACGTCCGCAAGATCTCCATGAGCCCCTGGGTCGAGCAGGCCCGCGGGGCGGCCGAGGTCGGCGGCGACTACGTCTTTAGCCGAAAGCCCAGCCCGGCCTTGCTGGCGTGGGATCGGTTCAACGCCAACGCCGTCGCCGACGACCTTCGGACCACCCGCGACATCTGCCGCGAGCATGGCTGTCCGCTGGAGCTGATCCTCAAGGACATCAGCACCGTCCGCTACGAGCCCCAGCGCCTGTTCCAGTGGGCGGACACGGCCATGGCCGTGGTGCAGGGCGGTTGACCATGCGCCGGCCAGGTCGTTGCGTCGAGTGCCCTTGAGGAGAACAGCGATGGAACCCCGCCAACGCGTCCACGCCGCTCTGGGCCTGTCGCCCGAGCAGGTGCGGGGCCGCTTCCCAGGGGCCAACTTCCACGGCGGCCTGGACACGCAGCACCCGCTGCCGTTCGGCACGGCTGAGCAGGTGCGGGCCGAGGTGCATCACCTGGTCGAAGCACTGGGCGGCCAGGGCCACTACATCCTCAGCACCAGCCACAATCTACAGGGCGGCGTGCCGATGGAGAATCTGGTGGCCAACCTCCAGATGCGGGCGCTGTTCGACCGGATGCAAGCGCGCAGCGGCAAGGCCCACATCCAGGCCGCCCAGCAGGGGCTGCTGCTGCAGGGAGGGTATTCGGCACCGAGACCTTCGGCTATACGGGCGAGGAGATCGCGGGCCTGACGACCAAGACGGGCCGGCCGGCACGGCGGATCGTGAGCGACTCAGAGACAGGCCCTTGGGTGGAGCAGGTGTTCCAGTGGTTCGTCAAGGACCACCACTCGATCAACGCTATTGTTCGGCGGCTCGCGGATCGGCCAGCCGCCCACGGTGGCCCTCGAGCAGGACCATCCATGGGCCGGACGCCAGGGCAGGGGGCGCAGATGCTGGTGACGTTGCCGATGCACCTGACGACCGGGCTGATGTGAGTCTTGGGGCAGGCCGGGACGATTCGGCTTCTGCAACTTACGATTGGTGTGCCGGTGGCGGTCCCGGTGCGGCCGGTGGTGCTGTCGCTGAGCAGCGCGTGCCCGCTGGCGGACCTGGTCGCACGGGTGCTGAGGCGACTGGAGGCCCTGTCGCCCAGGCCGGCTCTTCCGGTCGTCCACCTCCGATCAAGCCCATCGGGCCCCCAATCATGGGCCGCACACGCAGACGACGAAAACGGGCCCGACACGTAGGGCACGTAGGTTCGCGGAGCGTAGCGGAGCGGTTCTGCGTGCCGCGAGGGCGCCCGGCGATCCAACAGGGGATCCGCCATCGCGGCACGCGGAACCTCGCCTCCGCTGGCGCTACGGCGAGAACCCACGTGCCCTACCTCAGGCCGCCCTGCTGTTTTCGGAGCAGCACTGTTGCAGCATCCTGGATAAAGCAATCTGCATGGAATCTTAGCAACACTGTGTCAACCGAGCGGGTGTCCATGCGAGTATTGCAGAGCATCCTGCGATGGGTCCTCTAGCTAGAGATGCTTACGCTAGGCACGCAATGTACAACCATTAGTAGTACATGAATCCTGTCTTAGTGCACCCTTAGTAGAATAATCACATATGGTCAACTAGAGCATCCGGTGGCCTGTGGCGCTCAGTGCAGTGCCAGCAGACAAAGCGTCGGATCGGAGGGTGCGTGGAACCAACGAGTGAGACGGAATGTCCGCAAAGCTTGCGACAGTAAGGAGTAGCGAAGTGTTGGGGACCTGATGGAATCGGCCGGTGGGGGGATTGGGAAGTGCGGTGGACACCTCCGGGGGGTGTGAATACCATTGAGGGGTAGAAGCTCTGATTCCCCCGGTGCAGGTGAATGTCCTGTCCCTCGTGGCAATTGCTCATCACCATTCCGTTCGCTCGGCGACTGGTGGGCTCGCCCTCCCCTCGGTCTGTGACCGCTCGGAGAGGGGGGAAGCCGTTATTAATGGAATCCGAGTAATGCCCGAATTGGCTTTTCAAGGTGGTCCACTAGCATCCCTCTCCGACGGCAGTCCGGTTGGCTTGGCTGAGGCTGATCGCAGCGGGCGTCGGCCGAGTTGGCCTGGCGGTCGACTGGGGGAGGAGGGCCCGGCCCCGACGGGGCCCCTGAAAGGAGGAAGGAGGGACGCATTGGACCAACACAGGAAAAGGAGACCGAAAGAGGAGGACAGACGACGACGCACACTTCGTACTCCGGGCTCGCAAGAGCGAGCAGGGACTCAAGAACCATAGGAATGGGAGGCCAATGAAATGAGAATTCCACAAGCCACGATCGCCGCAGTCACGCTGCTGGTCCTGGCCGTTGCCTGGGCCGCGGCGGCCGAGCCTGTCAGCGTGATCGGGTACAACCGCATCACCGTGCCGGCGCAATCGGACGTAATCGTGTCCGTGCCGTTCGTGCAGCCCCCCGTGGGCAGTGTCGTCGTGGACAGCACGACGGGCACGGGCGTCAAGGTGCCGGTCGGGTCATTCGCGGGCGGCGAGTTCAGCAATGGGCGCTACTACGTCCGCTTCACCACCGGCAACGCCGCCGGCCGCTGGGCGACCGTGACCAGCAACACCACCGATGAGCTGGTCTTCCAGGACACGAGCTTCCTGGCAGACGTCGCCGGCGGCAACAAGCTCACGATCTATCCGCACCAGACCCTGTCGAAGGTCTTCCCAGCCAAGCTGGCCGGGCGGAGCTTCCTGGCCTCGACGGGTGCGTTCTTTACGCTGAATGTCCAGACGACCGTGCGTCTGTGGACGCCGAGCGTCGGGATCGACCAGGCCCCCGCCAGCACCTACTACTTCCACGAGACCGGCGTGTGGAAGGCCCTGAACGGCAGCCCCGCCGACAACGTGATTGTTCCTCCGGGCGCCGCCCTGGTCATCCGCAACACCAGCGATCAGGAACTGGTCTATGTGCCGCAGGGCTCGGTCGTCGCCGACCCGCAGGCCGTGGCCCTGACCTCGCAGAGCAGCCAGGACGATACCTACCTCTCGACGGGTCGGCCGATCGGCGTGACGCTCAAGGATCTGGGCCTGGGTGGCTCGGATGCCTTCGAGAGCTCGACCGGCGCGTTCTTCACGCTGCAGATCAAGGACACGCTCCGCGTGTTCGACAACAGCGCGACCGGCACCGACAAGGCCCCGGCCACGACCTACTACTACCACGAGAGTGGTCAGTGGCGCACGCTGGGCGGGCAGAACGCCGATGACGTGGTCATCCCCGCCAGCACCGGCATCGTGATCCGCAAGCTGCCCAACACGACCAGCACGGGCGTGTGGACGGCCCAGGCGCCTTACTAACCGACCAAGTGCCTCAAACCAGGAAAGGTGGAATGACATGAACGCGATGAGCAAGTGTGTGGTGGCCCTTCTGATGGTGGCCGGCCTGAGCGCCGCCGCCTCCGCCGGGACGATCGACCTGATGGTCGGCTATCTCTACAACGATGCCGCGGCGACGACGCTGCTGGACACCGGCATGACGGCCCTTCTGGTCGCCGATGCCGATGGCAATGGCTGGGATGCTTACCAGAACCTGAGCCCTGACTCCTTCGTGGCCGAGGGCGACAGGATCATCGCCATCTTCGGCATCAACGGCGCGATGGGCGCCGCCGGTACCCACGCCGATACCCACAACTGGGACAACACCGGCCGGGGCGTTGCCGAGGGCAACGAGTTCGCCCTGCTGTGGTTCAACACCCCCTACAGCCTGGGCATCGAGAACGTCGGTCCCGGTGCCGGCGTGAGCTTCGGCCTGTACCGCAGCGACGCGGTGCTGGGCGACTGGTCCTTCGTGGTCGGCCCGAATAACAAGGCCGGCTTCCTGCAGGTCTTCACGGCCAGCACCGGTGCCGGCGCCATCGCCGACAGCGCCATGGCCGCCACGTTCGTGACGATTCCTGAGCCGACCACCATGGCCCTGCTGGCCGTCGGTGGGCTGCTCGCTGTCCGCCGCAGAAACGCCCGTGCGTAAGTAGAGGGCTTACGCCGTATCTCCACCGGATTCTCCCAACAGACAGAGGGAACACGCAATGAATCTCAAGAAGACAGTGACGAGCATCCTGGCCGGTCTGATGCTGGCGGGTGCCGCCTCGGCCGAGACGCTGGTGAGCAACGACATCACCACCTCCACCACCTGGACCGCCTCGGGCAACCCCTACCGCCTGACGGGTCAGATCTACGTTCTTCCGGGCGCCAGCCTCACCATCGAGCCCGGCGTAATCCTCGCCAGCCGCCTGGCCGACCAGGGCAGCCTGGCCGTGTGCCGCGGCGCGAAGATCTACGTCAACGGCACCGAGTCTCAGCCGGTCATCATGACCAGCGAGAACGATGACTTCACGACCTGGCGAGAGGTCTGCAACGAGTGGGGCAACCTGACCGTGATGGGTAACGCCCTCATCAGCGCCTCCCACTACGGTGGCGCCCCCGTCGGCAGCAACACCAAGATGCCTACCGGCCTGAACGAGAAGATGATGGAAGGCCTGACCGACCCGGTCAAGGCCATGTACGGCGGCGACGACGACAACGACGACAGCGGCAGCATCCGCTACCTGTCGCTGCGGTACGGCGGCAAGGTGATCGGCCTGGCCAATGAGCTCAACGGCCTGTCGCTGGGCGGCATCGGCCGCGAGACCGACATCAGCCACGTCGAGGTCATGAACAACGTCGATGACGGCATCGAGATCTGGGGCGGCACGGTCAACCTCAAGTACTTCAGCGTCTGGAACATCGGCGACGACAGCTTTGACATCGACCAGGGCTGGCGCGGCAAGGCGCAGTTCGGCCTGATCGTCCAGGGCAGCAGCGTCGATGATGTCCAGGGCTCCGGCGTCGGCGACAACGCCTTCGAGATGGACGGCGCCGAGGACTCGGACGCCCAGCCGGTCACGACGGCCGTGTTCTACAACATGACCGTCATCGGCCAGCCGATCGACGGCGACCACCTGACCGCCTGGCGCGACAACGCCCGCGCGCAGTTCCGCAACTGCATCTTCATGGACGCCGGTGAGACGGTCGTCAGGCTCGACAACAAGGACGGCGATGGTGGCCAGGGCTACGGCTACAACGGCACGCTGAGTTGGGCCGACACCTGGACCACGCCCTACAGCCACTCGCTCGACTACAACGCCTCGCCCAACCAGATGCCGACTGAGCCGGCCCCTGGTGCCTTCAACCACCCGGCCGTGATGTACCAGGCCCAGACCTCGGGCAACCTGTCCGAGATCCGCGACAGCGTGTTCTTCCGCAACATGCATCCGGCCGCCTACACCGAGGCGACTGCCCGCGGCGTGTTCGCCCCGGCCAACAACAACGTTCTGATCCCCGGCACCGATAACGCCGACGCCCCGATCCAGGGGATTACCCGTGCGGCGCCCGTCACCCGGGGAGGCAAGCAGATGGTGCACGTGACCTGGCTCAACCCCTGTGCCGCCAACGAGGCCGTCACTTCGGTGGACGTTGCCCCGGTGGATGGCTTCTTCACGCCGGCCCCGTTCCGTGGGGCCTTCAGCGCCACCCACAACTGGCTTGAGGGCTGGAGCGCCTCCTATCAGTACGGCCTGGTCGATACGAGCATGAACAGCCCCGCCCCCGCGGCGGCCGCTGCCCTGGCCAAGGTCGAGACCGTCACCAGCTTCGACACCGAGGCCGGCGTGGTCTACTCCGTCGAGAAGTCCACTGACATGAAGAGCTGGATTCCCGTCAGCACCATCGTCGGTGACGGCAGCAGCATGGAAGTCTCGGACCTGGATTCGTTCGACAGCACCAAGTTCTACCGGGTCATCAAGCAGTAAGCCCCCGGTTGACGGATCGGATGTCCTGAGGTCGTAAGGAGTCCCGATGGCAGGGGCGGCTGCTGCCCCTGCCATCGGCGCCTCCGCCGGGAGAAGATCAGAAATGGTGAACGTTGCATTGGGAATCATTCTAGGCGTCATCAGTCTGCTGCCGTCGTCGTGCGCGACCCCGGCGGACAAGTCGGCGACGGCCCCCGCAGGGGCCTCCGCCCACTCGTCCTTGGCCTGTTCCCTTTCTGACGCGCCCCTGGCGGAGCACCAGGTTCGACTGCTGGCGGTCGCCTTCGAGACCGCGACGGCGATTCCGGTCGAGCCGCACATCAAGGACCGCAGCCGAGCGCAGGAGCGGGTCGTCGCGACCTGCCTGCTGCTCGATCAGCCTGCGCGGGCGGCCAACTATATCGAACGCATGGAGAACTGGCGGCGCGGCACCGGGTGGGCCGACCTGGCCTTCTACCTGGCCCGCAACGGGCAGGCCGACCAGGCCCGCTCCTGGCTGGAGCGGGCCGCCGATGAGGCGGAGATGGCAGCCGATTGGCGGCGCGACCGCATCCGCGTGAAGATCGCACGGGTCTATGCCCTGCTCGGCGACGCGGAGCCGGCGGGTCAGTTCAGCCAGAACCTTGAGTTCTGGGAGAGCGGCAAGGTCGCCGGGGCCCAGGCGGCCCTGGACGACGACGAGCGGTTCGCCCAGACGCTCGCCGATCTCGATGGGATGATCGAGGCCACGAGTTTCGACCCCAGGCTCAACGCCCTGCGCTCGTGTGCCGAGCTGTTCGACCGATACTACGAGAACCCCCCGCGGCGAGCCCAGCTGGCCCAGCGGGTCGAGCAGGGCATGGCGCCGCTGCCGCTGTTCGTGCAGATCGAGCTGCTCTGCCGGCTGGCTGAGGCCTCGCTGAACCACGAAGACCCGCCGGCTGCCCTGGAGCGGGTGGCGGCGGTTCGCGAGCGGATTGACTCGGCGGAGTGGCCCATGCGGTACCTGATTCCTCTGACGGCCCAGGTGGCCGAACTGCGGTACCGGGCGGGCGACGTCGAGACGGCCCGCGCTGAGGTCGCTGCCGCTCGCCAGCTCTACGCCGAGCACGCTGAGGAGATGGTGGACATCTACCGGGCCCGGGCCCTGCATCCGCTGGCCGAGGCGTGCCAGGCCATGGGCGATCGTGAGGCTGCCCTGGCCGTCTACGCCCTCGCGTTGGAGGCGGGTGTGGCGAACCCGAATTCCCGGCCGCGGGCGGAGGATCTGTCGGCCACCTGCTGCTCGATGGCCCTGCACGGCTTCAAGCCCGACAGCGAACTGTGGGCCCGCATCGAGCGGATTGGGGAGGGACTGGGGGATCCATGGTGAAAGGCCCCTGGCGGCTCTTCGTTTGGGCCGGCCTGACCGTTGTCCTGTTGCCCGTGGCGGTGGCGGGGGCCCAGCAGAGCGGCTCAATTCGTGGAATGGTGTACGACAGGGAGTTTGACGTGCCGATGCCCCTTGCGCAGGTCCAGATCGCAGAGACCGGACAGACAGTGCGGGCAAGTTCTGAGGGCAACTATGCCTTCGGCGAGGTGCCCCCGGGCCGGTACACCCTGGTCTTCTCCAGGGAGGGCTACCATCGCCAGGTGGTCTCTGATGTGGTGGTCACGCCCGGGCAGATGACCGAGGTCGACGCGTCGATGTCGGGCGATTTCGAGGAGATGGAGGAGTTCGTCGTCGAGGATATGGTCCTGGGAAGCACCGATGTCGAACTGCTGGAGATCCGGCGGGAAAGCCCCGGCCTGGTCGACTCGGTCAGCGTCGAGACCATGAGCCGCGCCGGTGTCAGCAATGCCGCCGATGCCCTGGCCCTGGCCCCGGGCGCGACGGTGCAGGACGGCAAGTTCGCGGTCATCCGCGGCCTGCCCGACCGCTACGTGGTGTCGATGATGAACGGCGTGCGCCTGCCGACCGCCGACACCGACAAGCGGGCCGTCGAGCTCGACCAGTTCCCCTCGGAGGTGATCGAGAGCGTGCGAATCACCAAGACCTTCACGCCCGACCAGCAGGGCGACGCCTCCGGTGGCGCGGTCGACGTCGTGCTCAAGGGCGTGCCGGACCAGAACGTCTTCAAGATCAGTTTCGGCGCCGGGGTGCTCAGCAACACCTGGGGCAAGGACAACTTCCTGAGCTACAGCGGCGGCGGCGTGGGCGGCTGGGGCGTCGACGACGGCAGCCGGGAGATCCCCTACGACAGGATCGGCGGCGTCTGGCCCGGGGCGATCGGCGTGACCGAGCGGGACGCCCCATACAACGGCGACTGGTCGCTCTCAGGCGGCGGGCGGAAGCGTTACGACCGCCACCTGACGGTGGGCGGCTTCGGCACGTTGTACTACAATCGCGGAAGCTCCTTCTACGACGAGGCCGTCGATGATTCATGGTGGGTCGAGCAGCCCGGCGACCCGATGACCCCGCAGTACGGCAACCCGACGACGCCGCAGGACGGCGACTTCAAGACTTCCCTGTTCGACGTTACCCAGGGCGTCCGTGATGTCAGTTGGGGCGGCCTGCTCACGCTGGGGGCCCAGAGCGAGTACCACAATCTCTCGGTGCTGTACATGTTTACCCGCAGCACCGAAGACAAGGTGACTCTCGCGGAGGACACCCGCGGCAAAGCCGGCCTGCACACCTACTGGCCGGACGTCTTCGGCCCTGAGTACGCCCACTACAACCCGACCGACCCGACGCACCCCGGCAATACCGACGGCTCCGACTCCGCTCCGTACCTGCGGACCGAGACGCTCGATTACACCGAGCGCAGCACCGACACCTTCCAACTTCACGGCCGGCACGTGCTGCCGATTCGACCGTTCGGCTTCGAGGGGCTCGTGCAGTTCCTGTACCCGGAGTTCAACTGGACGCTCGCCCACAGCTCGGCCAGTTCCTACCAGCCGGACAAGCGGTTGTTCGGCACACAGTGGCGCGGCCCGGCGGAAAACCCGGGCATCCCGTGGCTGGGCATTCCCGCCTCGATCACCCCGGCGAAGCACTCCATGTTCAAGCCGGCCGCCAACTTCACCATGGGAAACCTCCAGCGCACCTGGAAGGAGATCCAGGAGCAGAGCGATCAGTACGCGCTGAACCTCACGTTGCCCTTCGAGCAGTGGGCCGGCGACGAGGGGTATCTGAAGTTCGGCCTGTTCAGGGACGAGGTCACTCGAGAGTACGACCAGGAGTCGTTCAGCAACTTCGGAGATCTGAATCTGGCGGCGCCCAAGTCGTTCGAGGGGCCCTGGGAGTCGCGGTGGAGCGACGTCTGGCCCGTACAGAACCACCGCATGGGGGCGGCGGCCATCGACGTGGACTACACCGGCAAGCAAGAGATATCCGCCTGGTACCACATGGTCGACTTGCCGATCTCGTCGATGGCACGGCTGATCGGAGGTGCCCGCTACGAATCGACCGAGTTGAGCATCACCAACCGCCCCGAGGAGTTCGTTACCTGGATTCCCCCGGGCGCGCCGGGCTCGATCGACCTCGACCCGCCCAGCGCCGCCGACGTGCACTACGAGCAGTACGACATTCTGCCATCGCTGGGCTTCGTGCTCACGCCTTTCGCCGAGATCATGATTCGCGGCTCCTACAGCGAGACCGTCGCCCGGCAGACCTTCAAGGAACTCAGCCCCATTCAGCAGATGGAGTACCTTGGCGGCGACGTGTTCATCGGCAACCCGAGCCTGCGGATGAGCGAGGTGAAAAACTACGACCTTCGTGTGGACTACACGCCCTACGCCGGCTGCCTGCTGTCGGTTTCGTGGTTCCACAAGGAGGTGACGGACCCGATAGAGTACGTCCAACGGGTGGCCAATTTCACGTACACCACGCCCGTGAACTACCCCGAGGGCGAGCTGACCGGCTGGGAGTTCGAGATCCGTCAGCACCTCGGGCAGTATGTCAAGCCGCTGGAGGGCCTGACGGTGGGGGCGAATGCGACGCTCATCGACTCGCAGGTGCAGTTGACCGCGGCGGAGGTCGTAGCCTTCAACGAGCCCAACATCCGGGCCCCGATGACCCATCGCGCCATGACCAACGCGCCGGAGTTCCTCTACAACATCTACCTCACCTACGACCTGAAGCGCTACGATACGCGGCTGGGGCTGTTCTACACGGTCCGCGGCGACACCCTGGTCGCCGGCGCGGGCCAGTCGAACGGCAAGTTCGTGCCCAGCATTTACGAGACCGAGTACGGCACGCTCAACTTCACCCTCGAGAAGCGGCTCAGCGAGCACGCGGTGGTCTCGTTCAAGGCCAAGAACCTGCTCGATCCGGCCATCGAGCGGGTCTACCGCTCCGCGTACATCGGCGGCGACGTGACCAAAAGCTCCTACCACAAGGGCATGGAGTTCTCAATGAGTGTGAGTGTGACGTGGTAGCCGCTCCTGACGGTGACCACAGGCAAAGACCGAATCCTACGTGCAGCGGGCGAACATGATGAGCAAAACGCAGAACGAAACTCGTGCCGCCACAGCCGCCATGATCGGCTGGGCGGGGCGGTGCGCAATCCTGTGCCTGGCCATGGGGCTCGGGCTGGGGGCGGCACAAGGGGCCGAGCCGGCCGGCGATGCCGCCGTGCAGCAGACCCGGGCCTCTCTGGAAAAGTGGGTGCAGACCAACCGGGCCATCGCCGCCGAGAAACGCCGCCTCGTCGAGACCACCGCCATGCTCGAGAAGCGCATCGACCTGGTCCAGGGCGAAATCGACGAGTTGCGGGCCAAGACGCGCGAAGCCGATCAGGCCCTCGCCGAGATCGACGTCGAGCGGGCCGAACTGGCCGAGGAGAACGATACCCTCAAGGCCACCACCGCCACGCTGACCGAGGCGGTGAGGCATCTGGAGGCGCGGACGCAAGCGTTGCTGGCCCGCCTGCCGGCGCCGGTGCGGGACCACGTGCGGCCCCTCAGTCAGCAGATCCCCGAGGCCCTGGCCGAGACGAGGCTCTCGCTTTCGCAGCGGTTCGTCAGCGTGCTGGGGATCCTCGATGCGGTCAACAAGGCTCACAGGCAGATCAGCGTTACGCCCGAGGTGCATACGCTGGCCGACGGCAGCGCGGTGGAGGTGACGGCCGTCTACGTCGGCATCGCCCAGGGCTACTACACCGGCGCCAAGGGCACCGTGGCCGGCCAGGGCAGCGGCGGTACGCAGGGCTGGGTCTGGCGGCCGATGCCGGTGGCGGCCGAGGCTGTCGCCCAGGTCATCGCCATCCTCAACAACGAGCAGGTGGCCCGTTTCGTGCCGCTGCCGCTCACGATCGATTATCCAGGAAGTGTGACGCCATGAGCACCCGCACCCTCGCGAGTATTCTCCTGACGGTGGCCCTGGCCGGCGGCGCCGCCCAGGCCCAGGCCACCCCGCAGCCCGCCTCAGCACCGACGGCCAGTCAGCCGGCGGTAGTCCACGCCGCGCCGCCCCAATTGGCCGAGTCGCCCGATGCCTTCGGACAGGCCTCCACGCGCGTGCAGGCTCGCCTCGGGGCCGCCCTGGCCGAGCTGCGGGACCTGCAGCAGCAGGCGGCCGAGCAGACCCTGCCGCTCAGCCGCATGCTCAGCGAACTCGAAAGCGAGCTGATCCAGGCCCGCCGCGACTACGAGCAGGCCGCCCGGCAGCTGGACAACAGTAAGCTCGTGATCAGCAACCTCCGCAATGAGATCAAGAGCCGGCACGACGAGGTCGCCTTCCTCAGCGACCAACTCAACCAGTACGTCCGCAAGCTCGAGCCACTGCTGCATATCGCCGAACTGCAGCGCTACCGCGAGCCGCTTGAGGCGGCCCGGCTGGCCCCGGAGAACGACGCCCTGACCGCTGAGCGGGTCCTGCAGACCCAGGCGAAGCTGGTTGACGTGTCCGTCGACCGGCTGATGGATGCGCTGGGTGGCACGCGGTTCGCCGGCCAGGCTGTCGACGAGAACGGCATGGTCAAGCCTGGCACGTTCCTGGTGATGGGCCCGGCCGCCCTGTTTCGTTCCGACGACGGCGTGACGGTCGGCACCGCCGAGCAGCGCCTTGGCTCGCTGGAGCCTACGGTCGTGCCCTTCGCCGATCCGGCCCAAGCGGCGGCCGCCGCCGAGCTGGTCGCCGAAGGCAGTGGGCAGTTCCCGCTGGACCCGACGCTGGGCAACGCCCACAAGATCGAGCAGACCGAGGAGACGCTCCTGGAGCACATCCAGAAGGGCGGCCCGGTCATGTACCCGATCCTGGGCATGGCGGCGGCGGCGCTGCTGGTGGCGCTGTACAAGTGGATCAGCCTCTCGCTGGTCAGGCGCCCCAGCGCCAAGCAACTGCGGGGTCTGCTTGCCGCTGTGGAGCGCGACGATCGTCCACAGGCCGTGGCGCAGGCGCGGCAGATCAAGGGACCGGCCGGCACGATGCTCCAGGCGGGCGCTGCGCATCTCCACGAGCCGCGTGAGTTGATCGAGGAGATCATGTACGAGACGGTGCTGGCCACGCAGCTCAAGCTTCGCACGCTGTTGCCGTTCATTGCCATCGCCGCCTCATCGGCGCCGCTGCTGGGCCTGCTGGGCACGGTGACCGGCATCATCAACACCTTCAAGCTGATCACGGTATTCGGCTCGGGCGACGTGAAGATGCTCTCGGGCGGCATTTCCGAGGCGCTGATCACGACCGAGTTCGGCCTGATCGTGGCGATCCCGTCGCTGCTGCTGCACGCGTTCCTGTCGCGCAAGGCCCGGGCCATCGCCGACGACATGGAAAAGGCGGCCATCGCCTTCGCCAACCAGGCTGCCAAGGTCCATCCGACCCCGGACGATGGCGACGTTGCCGGTGGCCGGGGCGTCCGCAGCGACCGTGATCTGTTGGACGACGGCGAGGGCGCTCAGGACAACGAGGACGCCCAGGCGCCCTCCGAGCCCGCCAAGACCTGACCGGAGGCGCCTCACGAAGCGAGCGACCATGATCGAATCGATGGAACCACAACTGCGGGCCCTGCTGGAGCAGGCCCAGGACATCTGGCTCAGCGGCGGCTGGGCGATGATCGCCATCGCCGGCATCGCCATCATCACCTTCGCTCTGGGGATGCACCTGCAGCTCAAGCTGGGCGCGCGGGGCTTCGCCAAGGTCCCCGAGCGGGTCTGGCGGCGGTGGATCGACCACCCCGACGAGCGGCAGGGACCTGTTGGCGAGCTGCTACACTTCGTCACCGGGGGCCAATCGCTCAAGGACACCACCGCCTTCTTTGAGGAGCTGCGGACCACGGAGATCGCCCCGTTCGCCCGCGACCTGAAGATCATGAAGATCTGCGTCGGCGTGGCCCCGCTGCTGGGGCTGCTCGGCACGGTCACCGGCATGCTGAGCACCTTTGGTGCCCTG
>JAWLCG010000016.1:0-29608 GCA_041687295.1 Phycisphaerae bacterium
CCAGACCGGCAGCCGGGTCTACTGGCGATTCCGGACGGAGGACGCGCGAAACAAGCTGCACCACCTTTACCCAACAATCTAGGCTGGCCGGTCTACTACTGGGGACTATTCGGCGCTACCTGGTCCGCCAGCGCGGCGGGCATTGCCCGCCCTACTGGCTCTTCCCATTTGGCGCGCGAGGCCGTACTATCGGTGGCAAGGGGCATTCGTGCACGGGGTTTGGCCCCTCGAAAGGAGCCGTCATGGGACGCGGGGAACCGCTGATCCGCCAGTGGACACTGCTGCGGGTGCTGCAGTCGAATCGGTACGGGCTGCCGGTGGACGAGCTGGCCGGCCGGCTGGAGTGCAGCGGCCGACAGGTCCAGCGCGACCTGCGGGTGCTGGAGCTGGTGGGCTTTCCCGTCGACCACCGGGAGGGGGACTTCGGCAAGCGGTTCTGGACCCTTCGGCCGGGGTTCCTCGACTCCGACGGCCTGGTCCTGTCGATGACCGAGGCCCTGAGCCTGTTCCTCAGCCAGCAGCTGCTGCTACCGCTGGCGGGCACGGTCTTCGGCGAGGGCCTGGGTCGGCTGATGGACAAGACCCGCGCCCTGCTGCCGCCGACGGCCCTGGGCCACTTCCGCCAGCTCGAGCGGACGCTGCTGGTCAAGAGCGCCGTCCGCGGCGACTACAGTGGCCAGGCCGACGAGATCCGCACGCTCAACCAGGCGGCCTCGGGCGGACGGGTGCTCCGCGTAGCCTACCACTCGGCCAGCCAGGACCGGCTCATCGAGACCGACTTCAGCCCCTACGGGCTGGTCTACTTCGGCTCGAGCCTCTACTGCATCGGCCATCTGGCCGAGTACGACGAGGTCCGCACGCTCAAGGTCGATCGCTTCCGGGCCGTCGCGCCGACGGACCGCTCGTTCTGCCGACCGGCCGACTTCTCGCTGGAGGCCTACACGCAGGGCAGCTTCGGCGTATTCACAGCCGGCAAGCCCCGGCCAATTCGCGTGCACTTCACCGGCTGGGCCGCCACGAATGTCCGCGAGCAGCGGTGGCACCCGACCCAGCGGATCGTCCGCGACGGGCCCGACGGCGTGCTGGCCGAGTTCGCCCTCGGCGACACCACCGAGTTTATCCGCTGGGTGCTGGGCTTCGGGCCCTGCGCCCGCGTGGTGGCGCCGGCCGATCTGGCCCGGACCGTCCGGCGGGAGCTGCAGGTCGCCCTGGCCGGCTACGACGCGCCGGCCTCGGCAAGGGCGAAACCCCGCGCCCAGGAAGCGGCGGTCTGACCACACCTGTCACACCGACCGTGCTACAATGCAGACAAGCCGGCCCGGCGGATCGGGCTGGGGCAGTCCGAAAGGAGGCGGACCGATGGCTGTACCATTCCCGGTGGTGATCTGGAAGCTGCAGAAGGAAGACGAGGGCTACCCCCAGGGCGCCCGCTACCGCGTCAACGACGTCGACGGCGGGGAGTTCTTCTTCCGTCGGCTCATGGACGCCAAGGCCTTCCTCAAGATCCACGGCATGGTCCAGGTCGGCCATGAGGACATGCTCCGCCTCCGCCACGCCCTGCGCCGCCACCGGGGCCGCGACGAGCGGCAGTGAGAGCGGCGCCGACGCCCGGGGGGAGCCGGGATCGGCGTCGCACGCCCCGTCCGAGAAGCCCACGCAAGGCATTGCGTGGGCGTGGAAAGACAGCGCCAAGGCACCCAAAGGCGCCTTAGCACTACAATGTCCGACGCAGTGACGCAGTGACGAACCAACCGATTAACGAATTAACCGGTTAACTGGTTAATTGGTTAACCCGTCCTCCCCTCCCCGGCGTCACCATTTTCGCACTCGGCGCGTGACAGGCGGCCGCCGGCATGGTAAAGGGTCTGTTCGGTAGGGGCCCCGGCCGGCGGGGCCGGGCTGGCGAAGGAGGAGCGATTCGTGAGGTTCCTGCACACGGCCGACTGGCACCTGGGGCGCTCGCTCCACGGGGCAAGCCTGATCGAGGACCAGGCGCACCTGCTGGATCAGCTGGTGGCGCTGGCCCGCGAGCAGCGGCCTGACGCGGTGCTGGTCGCCGGCGACGTCTACGACCGCGGCGTGCCGCCCCGCGAGGCCATCGAGCTGCTCGACGAGACGCTCTGCCGGCTCGTGCTGGAGGTGGGCTGCGCGGTGGTGCTCATCGCCGGCAACCACGACAGCGCGGACCGCCTGGCCTTCGGCTCACGCATCCTCCGCGACCGCGGCCTGCACATCCTGGGCCATCCCGGCCCCGACTCGGCGGGCCTGGAGCTCGCCGACGCCCACGGGCCCGTGCGGGTCTACCCGGTGCCCTACGCCGAGCCGGCCATCGTCCGCCACCGCTTCGACCAGCACGACCTGCAGGGCCATCAGGCCGCCATGCAGTGCCTGCTGGAGGGCATCTGGAGCCGTCACCCCCGCGGTGCCCGGGCCCTGGCCGTCGCCCACTGCTTCGTCGCCGGCGGTACGGCCAGCGAATCGGAAAGGCCCCTGTCGGTCGGCGGGGCCGGCGCGGTCGACCCGAGCGTCTTCGAGGGCTTCCACTACGTCGCCCTGGGCCACCTGCATCGGCCTCAGCGGTGTGGCGGCAACGGGCACGTCCGCTACAGCGGCTCGCTGATGCGGTACAGCTTCAGCGAGGTCGACCACGACAAGGCCGTGCTGGCCGTCGAGATGGGCCCCGACGGGGCGTGCAGCGTCACCGAAGTCGCCCTGAGCCCCCTCCGGCAGGTGCGGCGGGTCCGCGGGCTGCTGGCCGACCTGCTGGCCGAGGCCGCCGACGGGCCGGGCCGCGACGACTACCTCATGGTCACGCTGGACAACCGCGAGCCGGTCTTCGACGCCATGGGCAAGCTCCGCGAGGTCTACCCCAACGTACTGCACGTCGAAAGGCCCCTGATGGCCGGGGGCTCCCACAGCTCGGCCGAGCGGCTCGACCACCGCCGACTCGGCGAGCTGGAGCTGTTCGAGGCCTTCTTCCGCCAGGTGACCGACGAGGAGCTTACCGCCGAGCAGCGGGCCGCCTTCGTCCGCATCGCCGAAGGTGTCCGCCGCCAGCAGCAGGAGCTCGACGCGTGAAGCCCCTTCGCCTGACGATGTGCGCCTTCGGGCCCTACCCCCGCGAGCAGGTGCTCGACTTCGCCGAGCTCCGCGGCCAATCGCTGTTCCTGATCACCGGGCCGACCGGCTCGGGCAAGACCACCGTGCTCGACGCGATCTGCTTCGCCCTCTACGGCGACACCTCGGGCCTCGAGCGCGACGGCGCCCAGATGCGCAGCCAGCACAGCGCACCGGCCACCGCCACGGAGGTGACCTTCGACTTCGCCCTGGGCTCTCAGAGCTACCGCGTGAAGCGCAACCCCGCCTACGAACGGCCCAAGCTGCGCGGCGAGGGCACCACCACCGAGGCCGCCTCCGCCCGGCTCTGGCGGCGGACCGGCGTGAGCGACCCAGCCGACGACGGCGTGCCCCTGGCCACCAAGGCCTCCGAGGTGACGGCCGAGGTCGAAAAGCTGCTGGGCTTCCGCAGCGAGCAGTTCCGCCAGGTCGTCGTCCTGCCGCAGGGGCAGTTCCGCAAGCTGCTGATGGCCAGCGTGCCCGAGCGCGAGGCCATCCTCGAGGCCCTGTTCCAGACGAGCCTCTACCGCCTCATGGAGCAGGCCCTCAAGCGGGCCAGCAAGGACCTGTTCGACCAGCTGGGCCAACTGCGTACCGCGCGCGATCGCACGCTGGAGATGGCCGGCGTCGAGGCCGATGCCGAGTTGCGGGCCCGGCTGAGCGAACTGGAGGCGCAGGCGAAGAGCGCCGAGGCCGAGCTCGCCCGCCTGCGGACGCTGCAGACGCAAGCCGACGCGGCGCTGGTGCAGGGCCGGCAGGCCGACGCCCGTCTCCGCGAGCGCGACGAGGCCCAGGCGGCGCTGGCCGCCCTGGAGGCCCGGCGCGAGGCCATCGAGCACAGCGCCGCCCGGCTGGATCGCGCCCGCCGGGCCGCCGGCCTGCGCGATCTGGAGGCCCAGGCCGCTGGGCGGGCCCGCGAGGGCCAGGCCGCCCAGGTGGAGCTCGCGCAGGCCCGAACCGCCCTGCAGCTCGCCGAGCAGGCCCAGGCCCTCGCCCACGAACACCACCAGCGCCAGCAGGGGCGCCGGGGCGAGCTGGAAAGGCTGCGTCAGCGGGTCGATCGGTTGGCACAGCTGACCGAGCAGGTCAAGGCACTGGCCTCGTCGCAGGTGCAGCTGGACTTGGCCCGCCAGCGGGTGACGATGCTCGCCGGTCAGCGGTCGGCCGCCGACGAGGTCCTGCTTCGGCTGGACCGCGAGCTCGCCGCCGCCCAGGCCGAGCTGGCCACGCAGGCTCGGCTGGCCGACCAGCTCGCCGCCCGCCGGCTGGAGCACGACCAGGCCCGCCAGGTGTGTGAGGGTCGCCGGCGGCTCGAGGAGCTCTCCGCCCAGGCCGATCGGCTGACGCGCGACGCGGCCCGGGCCGACCGGGCCGTCCAGGCCGCCCAGACGAAGCTCGACCAGGCCGTCGAGGCCCTGCACGCGATGGAGCAGGCCTTCCATGCCGGCTCGGCCGCCCTGCTGGCACGCCAGCTCGAGCCGAACCAGCCCTGCCCCGTGTGCGGCTCGACGCACCACCCCGCCCCAGCCGTCGGGGCCGAGACCGACATCCCCGACGCCAGCGCCGTCGAGCAGCAGCGGCAGGCCCTTCGGCCTCTCGACGCCGCCCTGCGCCAGGCCGAGGCCAAACACCGCGAGCGGAGCCAACAGCTCGCCGTCGCCCAGGCCCAGCGGGAGGCGCTGGTCGAGGCCCTCAACGGCCAGGCCCAGACCGACCCGGCCGAGCTGGCGGCCCGGGCCGAGGCGCTCGCCGCCGCCGTCGCCCAGTCGCAGCAGGCCGCGGGCCAGGTGCAGGCCCTCGCCGACCGCATCGAGGCCCTCAAGGTCCGCCAGTCGACCGGGGCCCAGAAGGGCAAGAGCCTCGCCGGCGACTTGGAGGACGCCCGGGCCGCCCAGGAGAAGCTCTCCGGCCAGCTCGAGCAGCAGCAGCGGGCCGTGCCGGAGGACCTCCGCGATGCCGCCGCCCTCGCCGCCGCCCAGCGCCAGGCCGCCGCCGAGTTGGCCGAGCTGGAGCAGGCCCTGACGCAGGCCGAGGCCGCCGCCGCCGAGTCCGCCCGCGCCCTGGCCGCCCGCCAGGCCGCCGCCGAGTCCGCCCGCAAGGCCCTGGCCCAGGCCCAGGCCGCCGCCGGGTCGGCCGAGCAGGCCTTCGCCGCCCGCCTGGGCGAGGCCGGCTTCGCCGATGCCGCCGACTATGCGGCCGCCCGCCTCGACCAGGCCGCCCTGGCCCAGCTCGACCGGGCCGTCCGCGACTACCACGAGGCCCTCGCCGGCGCCCGCGACCGCGCCCAGCGTGCCGGGGCCGGGGCCGACGGCATCGCCCCGCCCGACCTGCCCGCCCTGCAGACCGCCGCCACCAAGGCCGACGCCGCCGTGGAGACCGCCGTCGCCGCCCGCCAGGACCTCCAGGGCCAGCTCGCCCAGAACCGCCGATGGCTCGACGCCCTGGACCGCGACGCCGCCCGCTCGGCCCGGCTGGACGCCGAGTACGCCACCCTTGGCCGACTCGCCGAGGTCGCCGGCGGCACCAACGCCCAGCGGCTCACCTTCGGGCGCTTCGTGCTGGGGGCGCTGCTGGACGACGTGCTGGGGGCGGCCTCGCAACGGCTGGCCATCATGAGCAAGGGCCGATACCTCCTCCAGCGCCGCCGCGACCCCGTCGACCTCCGCCGACCGGCCGGCCTGGACCTGGAGGTCCACGACGCCTACACCGGCCAGACCCGCCCGGCCGGCACCCTCTCCGGCGGCGAGAGCTTTTTGGCCGCCCTGTCGTTGGCGCTGGGTCTGGCCGACGTGGTGCAGAGCTACGCCGGCGGCATCCGCCTGGACACGATCTTCATCGACGAGGGCTTCGGCAGCCTCGACAGCGAGGCCCTCGACGACGCCCTCCGCGCCCTGGTCGAGCTGCAGGAGGCCGGCCGAATGGTCGGCATCATCTCCCACGTCGGCGAGCTCCGCGAACGCATCGACGCCCGCCTCGAAGTCACGCTCGGCAAGACCGGCTCGACCGCCCGCTTCGTCTGCCCGTAACTCGTAGGCTCTCTTTGAGCCCAGCGAGGCCCGGCGGGGAAGGCGCCCAAGGCAACGGGTGCCGTGGCTGCGCCGTCTGCAGCCACGTCTTCAGGCCATCGCTGCCCTTTGGATACCCGAGATGCCAGACCGTTTGCCCACCGGACGTATGGCTGGGTGCCCCGGGCAAGCGGGGCGTCAGCACCGCTCGCCCGGTCGAGGGCGGAGGCGGTCCAGCCAGGCGGCCCGATATCCCGCCCCGGCCGGGCGAGCCTGCGGCTTGCCCGGGGCACCCAGAGCCGTGGACCCGCACATGCGTCAGCAAGGCGGTCCAACCTGGACAGTCCACTACTGGCTGTGACGGCGTCTGGCCGCCTCTGCCCAATGGGTCCCGCCACGTGAGGCGGACTGGACAAGAGGATCAGACTTTTCCGATACTTCCATTGACGCCGCCAGGAGAGCGCGTTAGGATTTAGCTGGACACGCAGGCAAAGGGGACCGCGGGCGCAACATAAGCGCCGACAGAGAGCTGTGACATTCGGGCAGTTGTTATTCGATTCCGATTACTGATCCCTGGTTCTTTTGCGTTTCGCCACCGCCCGCCCTCCCCGCCTATTCATTCCGCATAGCCGCCTGCGCGCCCGGACGGTCGCACTCTGTCCGCGCAGGGACCTTTTTAGGTCTGAGTCGGAGTAGGGATGCCCCTTGACGGGGCACCCCCTCCACAGATCCGGACTGGCGGAACTACCGCATCCGGCTCTTGCCTTAGGTAACAACGCCGAGCCTCCGTAAAGGATAGGGATGATAGGCGCGAACGATAGGCAGGTACCGAGTGGCCAGCCGCTTGGTGCGTTCCCATCGGATGCGGCCGGTCTGGCTTCGACGACACATGATGCGATGCCAGAGCCAGACGACCCGATAACGGAACACCGCCAGGGCTGTGGTGTTCTGGGGCACGCCGTAGTACTGGAAGTGCCCTCGCACGACCTGGCCGAGCCACTTGCCTACTGCCGGGACGGGATCATGCATCCGCCTGCGCAACTCGGCCTTGATCTCGGCCAGCTTCGCAGTCTGCCGCTTCCGCATGGTCTGACGCAACACCGTGAAGTACCCGTTGCTCCGCTTGGTCGCGCAGATGTGCGTGAAGCCAAGGAAGTCGAAGGTCTCCGGTTTGCCCAGACCACGCTTCCGCCGGTCGGCGGCCGCCCACCGGCCGAACTCGATCAGCCGGGTCTTGTCCGGGTGCAACTGAAGCCCGAACTTGGCGAACCGCTGCCGCAAGGCGGCCAGGAACCGCTCCGCCTCGGCACGATGCTGGAATCCAACAATGAAGTCGTCCGCGTAGCGCACGACGATCACATCGCCTTGCGCCTGCGTTGTCCTCCACTGCTGGACCCACAAGTCGAACGCATAGTGCAGGTAGATGTTGGCCAGCAGCGGAGAGATGCTGCCGCCTTGCACCGTGCCTGTCTCGCTATACGTCCGCACCCCGTCCTCCAGCACGCCGGCGTTCAACCACTTCCGGATGAGCCGACCGACGCGCGGGTCCGCGACCCGGTGCTCGACGAACTTCATCAGCCATTCGCGATCGATGGCGTCGAAGAACCCGCGAATGTCCGCGTCGAGCACCCAGTTCACCTTCCTCGTCAGCAGACCGGCGTACAGGGCGTCCAGCGCGTTGTGCTGGCTGCGCCCCGGCCGGAAGCCGTACGAGAAGCCCAGGAAGTCCGTCTCGTAGACGGCGTTGAGCACCCCCGTCGTGGCTCGCTGGACAAGCTTGTCCTCCAGCGCCGTCACACCCAGCGGACGTTGTCGGCCGTCGGGTTTGGGAATGTACGCCCTGCGAACGGGCCTGGCCCGGTACGCCCCGCGCTTCAGCCGCGCCGAGAGGTCCTGGAGGTTCGCCTCCAGGTCCCGCCCGTACGACTGCCACGTCTGCCCGTCCACGCCCGGTGCGGCGTCGCGCTTGAGGCCGAAGTAAGCCTCCCGGAGCATGGCGGGGTTGTAGATGTGGTGCATGAGCGTGGTGAACCGCAACTTCTTATCCTTCCGTGCTGCCTGACGCACCCGCGCCAGCGCCTGTTGCACGCCGATCCGGTCCTGTGCCCGGAGCGTGTTGCGCTCTCGCAGGTTCCCTTTGGCTGGCCCCCTTCCCTCGGCCCCCTCCGCGGCCGACGGAGCCGGGTGACTCTTGTCAAGCCGACTGCCGCAGGCGTTGTTCGGGGACTTCGACGGTACTACGGGGCCATCCGACTTCCCATGTTCGTCCATCATCGGCGTGTGTCCTTGGACTTCCCGACGCGACCGGCCCGGCCATCCGGACCGGTGAACATGGGATCTCCCGGTTCTCGCGCGAGGTGTTTCCGTGCGTGCGCGGGGTCTGTGACCGCGTGGGGTTCCGCAGGGCCTGGCGATAGCGGCCCGGCGGATGTTGCCTTCCGCGCCTCCTTACGGCGTCGGCACCCCAGAGGGTGGTTTCTTTCGCGGCTGAATACCCGGCCCGCACGTACCCCTGTCAACGCTTCAACGATGCCCTCACGGGCGTCGCCGCATGACTCAGGGCCGTCGTGGCTCGCTACACCTTCGACGTATGACTCTTTCATTCACAACACCTCGCCGGTTTATCCCGGCGCACAAGGAGTCGTACCATGTTCCGGGCTCAAAATGCGCGCGCATCGTTCGGGGTCTGCCTGCTGGTCCTGCTGGGGCTCAGCCCGTGGGCGATGGCCCAGGAGATCGACTGGGTCGGCGAGCCGGCCACGCCGGGCGACTGGTGGGACCCGGCCAACTGGGAGGGCGGGATGATTCCCGGGGCCCCCGACCAGCTCGAGGTCTACGACATCCGCATCGGCAACGGCGGCACGGCCCTGTTGGGCTCGGACGAGGCGGAGGTCGGCGACCTCTGGCTGGGGTTTCTCGCTAACAGCACCGCCTCGGGCCATCTGGTCCAGACGGGCGGCGTGCTGAGAGCCTCCAGAGTGCTGGTTCAGACCGGCTCTGACGGCCCGGCAACCTACCGGCTCGAGGGCGGAGAGCTTCGGTTGGGAAGCTCGGTCAGCATCAACGGCGGCGTCTTCACGCAGACCGGCGGCCTGCTGGAGGGCCCCAGCCTGCACGCCGGCGGCAGCTACGAGATCAGCGACGGTCAGGTGCAGGTCGAGTGGCTCAACACCTTCGGCCTGTTTCGCCAGCTCGACGGTTCGGTGGCTGTGGGTCAGAAACTGGCCATCCACGACCAGCACGAGCAGTACGGCGGCAGCCTCTCGACCCGGGAGGTCCACGTGAACGAGGGGGCCGAGCTGCGGGTCACCGAGTTGGGGGCCTTCTCGGCCGACTACCTCGCCATCGAGGCCGGCGGCCTGGCCGACCTGAGCGGCTCGGCCAACAAGCCCCTGCCCAAGGGCCTGCGGGTGCGGGGTACGCTGGAGGGCCTGGCCGGCGAGTTCCGCTGGGACCAGGGGATCGTCGACCTCGCCGGCGGCACCGTCCGCCTGAGTTCCTACAAGGCCCTGCACCTCGGGGCCGGCTCGCTGCTGATCGTCGCCCCGGGGCAGGACCCGGCCAGCGAGTTCGGGGAGTTCTCCAACGCCGGGCTCACCCACGCGCTGGGCACCACGCTGGCCCTGCAGGCCGACCAGGGCTTCGGCGGCTGGGGCATCATCGACGACCCCGTTGAAACGGCCGGGGCGATCGAGGCGGGCGAGGGCGGCTTTATCCACCTTCGCGGCGGCATCCGCCAGGCAGGCGACGCCGTCACCCGTCTGGGCACCGGCACGCTGACGGTGGACACGCCGAACAGCCTGGTCGAGGGCGGCACGCTGCAGGCGGCCCAGATCCTCATCGACGCGCCCGAAGGCAGCGCCCGGCTGACGCAGCGCGGCGGTCGGGTCCAGGCCCAGGAGCTGCGCGTGGGCTACCATCCCGATCAGGCGGCGGCCACCCAGTACGACTACCTGATGGGCAGCGGCGAACTCCAGGCCGACCTGCTGCGGGTGGGCGGCTCAGGGGCCCGCTTCTCCCAGACCGGCGGCGATGTGGACATCGGGCGACTCGCCTTCATGGGCTACAACGAGGACTCCAGCCCCTCCTACCAGCTGCAGGCCGGCACGCTGCGCGCCGACCGGTTCACCATGGGCGTGGGCGACTACTACGAGCAGAGGATGAGCCTGGGCCACGTGGTGCAGACCGGCGGGCACGCCCTGATCGACGAGATGCGCCTGTTGCGGCCTGGCAGTTCGTTCAGCATCTACCAGGTGCCGGTCTACTCGCTGCGGGACGGCACACTGACGGCTGGACAGGTGGAGCTGGCCATGCCCGTCGAACAGACTGGCGGCAACCACGTGGTGACCGGCTCGCTGCAGGTCAACGGCGTGTCGGTCGTGCTCGCCGGTCAGCCGGCCCTGCCGATGTACCACCTCGCCGCCGGCCGGCTGGAGGCGCCCATCGTCACCGTCTACGGCGGCTTCGACGTCGACACCGGCCAGGGCCAGGGCTTCGTCCAATCGGGCGGCGTCCACGAGGCCGGCACGCTGGCGATCGGCGGCTTCGCCTCGTCCTCGCACGGGTTGGACTACCCCTACGGAGGCCGGTACACACTCCTGGATGGTCAACTGCGGGTCGTCCGCATGATCGTCGGCCCGGCCGTCAACCCGTTTGTCCTCACCCCTGACAAACTGGGCGTGCTGGACATCCGCGGCTCGGCCCCGCAGATCGTCGTGCGCGAGGAGCTCTACCTGGGCGAGGCTTCGAGCGTGCAGGCCGAGCCGGGCAGCACGATCCGCCTGGCCGGGGGCGACTTCCTCCTGGCCAGCAAGACGCCGCAGCACCTGGCGGGCCTGGCGAATCTTCGGCTGATCGTGGAGGCGGGCTGCGGCGAGGGCTCGCAGCTGGAGGCGGCTGGGGCGGACCTGGGGCCCGTCGAGGCGGGCTTCGAGGGCAACTTCGCCCTGGGCGGCCTGGAGGTGGCGGCGCCGGCTCGGCTGGTGGACTTCCGCGACAACCGCCCCGACAGCCCGGCCGAGGCGATGTACGTCGACACGCTGGCGATCGCCCCGGGCGGCTGGCTGGAGCTGAACGGGCTGAACCTCTACTACCGCAACGGCGGGGCCGTCAAGACGCTGATGTACGGCGACGCGAACCTCGACGGGCGGATCGGCGACCGCGACCTGAACCTGCTGCTGGCGCACTGGGCCGACTCGGCCGGCTGGGCGGGCGGCGATGCCAACGGCGACGGCTTCGTGGACGACCGCGACCTCTCGATCGTCCTGAGCGGCTGGGGCGGCCCGACCGTCCCCGGCGCCCCGGTGCCCGAGCCGACCGCCCTGGCCCTGCTGGCCCTGGCCGGCCTGGGCCTGGGACGGCGCCAGGCCTGACCCGGGCAAAGGTGGGGCTTCGCTGACGCTGCGCCCCAGCCCACGAAGACGCCCTGCGCCGTAGGCTTGGGCGCAGCGAAGCGGAGCCCCCCCTTCTCGCTCCCCTGATCCGACGGTTCTGACGGAACGAACCCAATTCGGGCTCCTCGGGCGGGCTACCCGTAGTGGACGGCCAGCAGGGCCAGGCCCTGGGGCGGGGCGGTGGGGCCGGCGTCGCGGCGGTCGCGGCTGGCCAGGATGCGGTCGATCCGGTCGGGGCCCCAGTGCCCCCGGCCCACTTCCAGCAGCGTGCCGACGATGTTGCGGACCATGTTGTACAGGAAGCCGTTGCCCTCGACGGTGACGTGGATCTCGGAGCCGGCGACCTCGGCCACGTCGCAGCGCCACACGTGCCGCACGGTGTCCTGGCGGACCTCGGCCGAGCTGGCCAGGCCGCGGAAGTCGTGGCGGCCCAGCAGGCGGCGCCCGGCGGCCTGCATGGCCTCGATGTCCAGCGGCTTCCAGAAGTAATGGTACAGCTGGTTGGCCAGCAGCACCGGCTTGTCGGGGCCCACGTAGAGGCGGTAGCGGTAGGTCTTGCCCGTGGCCGAGCGGCTGGCGTGGAAGCCCTCGGGCACCTGCTCGGCCGAGCGGACGGCGATGTCGGGCGGCAGCTTGGCGTTGACGGCCCGGCGGAGGTTAGCCACCGGGATCGAGAAGTTCGGCGTGTACAGGTTGGCCACCTGCCCCAGGGCGTGGACGCCCGCGTCGGTTCGGCCCGCACCGAAGACCGTCACCGGATGGCCCAGCACCCGCGAGGCCGACTGCTCGACCCGCAGCTGGACCGTGTCGAGCCCCTCCGCCTGCCGCTGCCAGCCATGGTAGCGGCTGCCGTCGTAGGCGATCACCAGCTTGAGGTTCCGCCGCGGCGGCAGCCCCTGGGCCGGCGGGACCTCGGGCGTATCGGGCGCGTCGGGATCGTAGTCCATGGCCCGATCATCGCCGCCGGGCGGGGCCGGGTCAAGCCGCGTAGTCCTGGTAGGCCCTCGCGCAGTCCAGCGGGGGGACGGGGCGGATGGGAGGCCTGGACCGTTCTCCTGTTGGACCTGTGGGTGCGTTGTGCAGCAGAATGGAACGCCCGGCCGAGATGCCCACGGAAGGCATTCCGTGGGCTTGGGCCGAACCCACCTTCGCCGCCCACCGAACGCGTGCCTGGGCAGTATGGAGTGCGGCGGCCTTGACGCCGCTTTGGCTCGTGGTCGGGCCGGACTGCGCGAGGGCCTACGAAGAAGAACGCCCGGCGGATCGGGTTGGTCCGCCGGGCGTTCGATTGCTCTGCAGAGTTCGCTGCCGGGCCTCGCTGCGCTCGACCCGGCCTACGGGCTTACAGCCTTTCGGCGATCTGGACGGCGTTCAGAGCCGCGCCCTTGCGGATCTGGTCGCCGCTGACCAGGATGTCGATGCCGGTGTTGTTGGGCAGGCTGGGGTCCTGGCGGATTCGGCCGACGAGCACGTCGTCCTGGTCGCTGGCCTCCAGCGGCATGGGGAAGTGGCTGGCCTCGCGGTTGTCGACGATCTTGACGCCGGGGGCGGCCGCGAGGATCTCGCGGACCTGCTGCTCGGTCATCGGGTTCGTGAACTCGATGTTGATCGCCTCGGTGTGGGCGCGGAGCACCGGCACGCGGACGCAGGTGGCCGTGACGCGGATCTCGCCGTTGTGGAAGATCTTGCGCGTCTCGTTGACCATCTTCACCTCTTCCTCGCAGTAGCCGTTGGGGCCGACCTTGGAGTTGTGGCTGAAGACGTTGAACAGGGCCTGGTGGGGCAGGACGGCCTTGGTGACGGGCTTGCCGGCCGCCCAGTCGCGGGCCTGCTGCTCCAGCTCGGCCATGGCCTTGGCGCCGGCGCCGCTGACGGCCTGGTAGGTGCTCACGACCAGCCGCTTGATCGGGTTGACCTTGTGCAGCGGCCAGACCGGCACGTTCATGATGATCGTGGAGCAGTTGGGGTTGGCGATGATGCCGTCGTGGGTGGCGATGTCCTCGGGGTTGACCTCAGGCACGACCAGCGGCACGCCGTCGGTCATGCGGAAGGCCGAGGTGTTGTCCACCATGACGGCGCCGGCGGCCTTGACGGCTGGGGCGAACTGCTTGCTCAGGCTGCCGCCGGCCGAGGCCAGCACCAGCTCGACGCCGGCGAAGCTCTTGTCCGTCAGCTCTTCGATCGTGAGCGTCTCGCCACGGAAGGTCACCGTTTTACCGGCCGAGCGGCTCGACGCCAGCAGCTTCAGGCTTGCCAGCGGGAAGTCGCGCTGCTCGAGGATCCTCAGGAACTCTGTGCCGACCGCACCGGTGGCACCCATGATGGCTACATGCTTGGCCATGGACCTTTCCGTTCATCAGGGAGTGTAATGGACTTCACGGGGCAGATAAGCCCCGCTTGCGCCAATCGAGTCGTTCAGTCTACCCGATACCCGCCGCCAGGGCAAGGCGCCATCGCAGGCATCGACCGGCCCAAGCCTGTCGACCGGGCCACGGCGTCGATGGGCTCGTAGGGCTCCAGGCGCTCAGCTCGGACGAGGGCGCGAGGGACCGCCTCGGGTGGGCCTGGAGAAATGCCGGGGCTGGCCGGCGGGGCGGGGGGAGTATAATTCCCGCGGGCCGGTCTGGTTAGGCAGACCGATCAAAGGAGGAATCCACGCATGGCCGAGACGATTCTGATCACGGGCGCCAACCGGGGCATCGGCCTGGCGCTGACGCAAGTGGCGTTGGAGGCGGGCGAGCAGGTCATCGCCGCCTGCCGGCAACCTGAACAGGCCGAGGCACTCGAGGGCCTGCGGCAGGCGCACCCGGCCCGGCTGACGGTGGTGCAGCTGGAGGTGACCGACGACGCCTCGGTGGCGGCGGCCGCCAAGGCCGTCGCGGCCGTCACGCCGGCCGTGGACGTGCTGGTCAACAACGCCGGCATCAGCCCGCCGAGCTACCACAAGCGGCTCGAGGGCGTGCCGCTGGCGGAGATCGAGCAGGCCTTCGCCGTCAACGCCGTGGGCCCGGTGCGGGTGACGCGGGCCCTGCTGGGTCTGCTGGGCAACAGTCCCCGGCCGCGAGTGGTCAACGTCAGCAGCGGGGCCGGCTCGATCGGACGCCACAGCGGGCCGATCGGCTACGCCTACTGCACCAGCAAGGCTGGCCTGAATATGCTGACGCGGATCCTGGCGTTCGACCTCCGCGAGCGGGGCGTGACAGTGGTGGCCCTGGACCCCGGCTGGGTCCGCACGGACATGGGCGGCCCGCAGGCGACGCTGGCCCCCGCGCAGTCGGCCCGGGACATCCTCAACACGCTGGGGACGCTGACGGACGAGCAGAGCGGCACCTTCGTCGACCGCAAGGGCCGGCCCAGTTCCTACGCCTGGTGAGGGCCCATGACGACCGTCTGGATCATCACCCTCTACCTGTGCAGCGGCTGGCTGATCGGCCTGGCGATGGCCCTGGTGCTGGCCCGCCGCCTGCCGGTGACCAAGGCGTGGATGTGGCTGGCGATCATCTTCGGCATCCCCTGGCTGGGCCTGGCGCTCTACCTGCTGCTGGGCGAGAACCCCCTGGGCCGGCGGCGCGTGGTGCTCTACCGCCAGGTGATGCGCCAGTACCTGCCCGAGGGGGGGGCGGCCGTGCTGGGCCCCACCGCCCAGCGGACGGCCCTGGGCAGCGAGGATCTCCAGCTCGAGCGGCTCGCCCAGGCCAACGGCGCGCTGCCGGCCGTCGAGGGCAACGCCGCTACGCTGCTGGCCGACCACGAGCAGATCCTGACGGCGCTGATCGACGACATCGACGCCGCTCAGCGCCACGTACACATGGTGTTCTACATCTTCCACGACGACGAGACGGGCCGGGCCGTCGCCGCCGCTCTGATCCGCGCCGCCGAGCGGGGCGTCCGCTGCCGCCTGCTGGGCGATGCAGTGGGCTCTGGGCCCATGCTCGACCGGCTGGCCCCGCCGATGCAGCGGGCCGGCGTCCACGTCGAGGCGGCCCTGCCGGTCAACCCGCTGCGGGGGCGGCTCTCGCGGATCGACGTCCGCAACCACCGCAAGATCGTCGTCATCGACGGCCACCTCAGCTACATCGGCTCGTGGAACGTCTCCAACCCCGACTACGGCGACCCGAAGCTCCAGGCCTACCGCGACGTGAGTGTCCGCCTGGCCGGGCCGGTGAGCCTGCAGCTGCAGGCGCTGTTCCTGGAGGACTGGTCGGTGGCCGTCGACGGGCCCATCAGCGACGGCGACCTGTTTGCCGAGCCCCAGCAGGCGGGCACGCTGACCTTCCAGGCCCTGCCCAGCGGGCCGTTGTACCCCACCTCGGCCGTGCGCGACGTGGCCGTCGAGGCCATCCACCAGGCCCGCGAGCGGATCGTGCTGACCACGCCCTACTTCGTGCCCGACGAGTCGCTGCTGCTGGCCCTGCGCCTGGCGGGGCAGCGGGGGGTGCGGGTGGACGTCGTCGTGCCGCGCCGCTCCGACCTGCGGGTGGTCGACGCCGCCGCCCGGGCCTACCTCCGCGAGCTCATCGGCAGCGGCGTCAACGCCTACTTCCACCGCCACGGCGTCCTGCACGCCAAGACCCTCACCGTCGACCGCCGCCTGGCCATCGTCGGCTCGGCCAACTACGACATCCGCTCGTTCCAGCTGAACATCGAGTCAAACATGCTGGCCTACTCGCCGGCCTTCGTCGAGCAGCTCTGCGAGCTCCAGCAGCTCTACATCCACAATTCGCTGCAGTGGGGCCCCGACCGCGCCCGCGCCGACCACTGGACCGCCCGTGTCCACGAAGACCTGGCCAAACTGCTCAGCCCTCTCATCTAGCTTGAGCCTGCGGCATGGTCCTAGGTCGACTGGGCGGTTGACGCAGGTCCGCTCGCCTATAATGACAGGAAGGGCCCGAGCGGCGCACGCGTCGCGGGCCGCACCAAAGGTCGGACGGGCGGCGACTGGCCGGGGGCCGGCACGCCGTCCTGGGGAGGAGACCATCATGGAAAGGCAGGTTATGGCAGAGGAGAAAATCCACACGGCGCAAGCCCGCGCCGCCGACGCCCAGCGCGAGGTCGACGCCCTCAAGCGGGACGTGCAGGCCCTGCGGGGCGACCTGAAAGACCTGCTCCGCGTCGCGCGGGGCACGACGAGCGACCGGATCGAGGAGGCCAAGATGAGACTGCGGGATTCGATGCGAGGCTTCGGCGAGACCACCGGCGCCCAGGCCCACGAGGTGTACGAGACCGCCCGTCTCCGCGGGCAGGAGACAATCGCCAAGGCCCGGGCCAAGGTGGAGCAGCGCCCGCTGACGGGCCTGCTGATCGCGGCCGCCGTCGGACTGGTGGCCGGTGCCCTGCTCAAGCGGAGGTAGCCGATGCGCATGCTGGTGGACCTGCTCCTGACCGCGCTGGACCTGTTCGAGGCCGAGGCGAGGGCCCTGCGGCGAGGGGTGATCCGCCTGGGCATTGCCCTTGTGCTGCTGGGGGTGTGCATGGTGCTGCTGCTGGCGGCCTTCGGCCTGGCCACCTGGGGCGTGTTCCTGCTGTTCGTCGAAGCCGGGGTCGGCGCCACCGGGGCAGCCTTCCTGACGGCCTTGGTGGCGCTGCTGCTGGCCGCGGTGCCCCTGCTGATCGCCAAGGCCCTGACGCGCTGAGGGTGCGGCGGTCCTGCGCGACACCGCCGCCGTGCCCAGGTGTTGGCGGGCCGCTGGTGTTCGAAGTTTACCCATTGGGCGTGCGGGTAGGTTGTGCCCTGACAGGTGTGGCCCGCCGCGATGCCCACGGATGGCAATCCGTGGGCTTGGGCCGGAGGCGCCCGTGCTTGTCATTCCTGACGGGACGGTCCACTACGGCCAGAAGGCGGCGATGGCGACGATGATCCAGATCGCCACGCCGACGCCGAGCTTCAGGACCGTGCCGATCAGCAGGCTCACGCCCGCCGAGACGCCGAGGCGCGTGGCCTCCTGTTGGGGTCGCCCCGCGGAGACCTCCATGGCCGTCGCGCCCACCGCTGCGCCGATGCACGCCCCCAGCAGCGGGCCGAAGATCGGGATCGGCAGCGCCACGATGCCCACGAGTCCGCCCAGAATTGCCCCGCCCAACGCCCCGGCCGAGCCTCGCAGCGACCCACCGGCCCGCCGCACGCCGAAGGCCCCGGCGAAGAACTCGATCAACTCGCCCAGCACCGCCAGGGCCGTGATCGCCACCAGCGTCCAGATGCTGAACATCCCCCGTTGCCACCAGGCCACGCCGGCCGTCGTGAGCACCATCAGCCAGTTGCCCGGCAGGGCGATCACCGTCATCAGTAGCCAGACTGCATTGGCTCCCACCAGTCCCAGCGCCACCAGGTAGTTCATGACTCTCTCCCTTGCCCGCTCGCCCCCCCCGCCAGTATCCCCCCTCGCCCCGCCTCCCGCAAGGCACCGCGGTCCCTGCGCCTATAATAGGCCAGTCAACCGAACGACCCATCCAGAACCGAAAAGGGGACCCCATGGCCAGTGTCGCCAAGGTCATCGAGATCAGCTCGCAATCGGAGACCAGCTTCCAGGACGCCATCGAAAGGGGCATCGCCCGCGCCTGTCAGACCGTCCAGGACGTCCAGGGCGCCTGGGTCAAGGAGCAGAAGGTCCTCATCGAGGGCGGCAGGATCGTCGAGTACCGCGTGGACATGAAGGTGACCTTCATCCTGCACGGATAGCCCCGGCGCTGGCGATCTCCGCGCACGCCCTTGCGATCCGCACGCCCATGACCACAATGGCCCCTGGGCGGGACGGGCTCGCCGACGGAACATTGCCGGAAAGGATCGACCATGCGCACGGGGATCTGCTCGGGCCCTCAGACGTTCGAGGGCGTGGACATTGCGGGGCTGGAGTTCATCGAGGTCGGCGTGCAGGGCTTTCTCAAGCCGCGCGACGGCGAGGAGATCTTCGCCGAGCAGCTCGCCGCCGCCCGCGCCTGCCCGGTGCCGGCCCCGGTGGCCAACCTGTTCATCCCCGGCGACCTGAAGACCACCGGGCCCGACGTGGACCTCGAGGCCCTCGAGGCCTACTGCCGCACCGCCTTCGAGCGGGCCCAGCGGGCGGGCATCGACACGATCGTCTTCGGCTCCGGCGGCAGCCGGCAGGTGCCCGAGGGCTGGGACGCCGGCAAGGCCTTCGAGCAGCTCGCGGAGTTCCTCACCCGCATCGCGCCGGGGGCCGCCGAGCGGGGCGTGACCCTCGCCATCGAGCCGCTGCGGCGGCAGGAGTGCAACATCATCTGCACCGTCGACGAGGGGCGCGAGCTCGTCGACCGCGTGGGCCAGCCGGCCATCCAGCTGCTGGCCGACGTCTACCACATGCTGCACAACGACGAGTCGCCCGACGCCATCCGCCGCGCGGGCCAGCGGCTGCGGCACGTCCACGTCGCCGAAAAGGAAGGCCGCACCCCCCCCGGGGTGCACGGGGAGGACCTTCGGCCCTTCTTCGCCGCCCTCAAGGAGGTCGGCTACGACGGGCGGGTCAGCATCGAGGGCCGATGGGACGACCAGAAGGCCCAGCTCGCCCCGGCCATGATGGAGCTGCGCCGCCAGATCGAGACTGCGTAGGCTGAACGGCCCTGGGGCCCTCGGTATATAGCCCCGGGCTTGCCCGGGGTCTTCGAAGGCGCCTCGCCGCCCGATCGAAGACCCCCGGCAAGCCGGGGGCTATATACAGAGGACCCATGCGACGTCTGTGCGCGTCCGAGGGTCCGCGCCGGAACGCCGGGCCGGGGCGGGGGTTTCACTGGGCATGGCCGACCCTACCGCCCAAGCCGACTTCCTGCGCCTGCTCGACCCAGCCGCCCTGACGCAGCTGGGCCGGCTGGAGCTGGTCGCCCGCGGCGTGGTCGAGGGGTTCGTCTCGGGCCGGCACCGCAGCCCCTACAAGGGCTTCTCCGCCGAGTTCGCCGAGCACCGCCAGTACGCCCGCGGCGACGACCCGCGGACGCTGGACTGGAAGGTCTACGGGCGCAGCGACCGCTACTACATCCGCCAGTTCGAGGAGGAGACCAACCTCCGCTGCCTGGTGCTGCTGGACGCCTCGGGCTCGATGGCCTACGCAGGCACCGCCGCCGACGCCGGGGCTGGGCCGCTCAGCAAGCTGCAGTACGGCCAGTTCCTCGCGGCCGCCCTGGCCCAGCTGATGGTCCGCCAGCAGGACGCCGTGGGCCTGGCGACCTTCGACACCCGCGTGCGGCGGTACATCCCCCCGCGAGGCCGAACCAGCCACCTCCGCGGCCTGCTGGAGGAACTCGTCGCCACGGCCCCCGGCGGCGAGACGGCCCTGGGGCCCATCCTGCACGACCTGGCCGAGCGGGTCCTCCGACGGGGCCTGGTCGTCATCATCAGCGACTTTCTCGACGAGCCGGGCACCCTGCTGGAGGGCCTGCACCACTTCCGCTACCGCCGCCACGAACTGCTGCTGCTGCACGTGCTGGCCCGCGAGGAGCTGAGCTTCCCCTTCACCCGCTTCAGCCGCTTCGACGACCTCGAACACCCCGGCCAGCACCTCTCGGTCGACCCCGCCGCCCTCCGCGCCGCCTACCTCGACCGCCTCGCCGCCCACCTCGACCGCCTCCGCGAAGGCGCCGGCCAACTCTGCGCCGATTACGTCCAGCTCTGCACCGACGAACCCTTCGGCCCGGCCCTGGCCCGTTACTTGGCAGGACGCGGGCGGATTGGGAGAGCATGATGGTGTGTGACATAGTGCGCACCTTGCTGTAGAATACGAGCAGGCCATGGGACAGATGCTTCTATTCAAGGGAACCGATCGCCAGGAGCAGGCTCAGCTTCTCGCTGTGGCTGTTGCCCTTGGGGCTGCGCGCGTCACAGGCTTGTCGGATGCCGAAGCGGCACTCATTGACGGCCTGACGCCACCCGCCCCGGGAGACGTCCAACGGGTTCAGGCGGAGATTGAGGCCGGTCAAGACCCGCTGGGGGACTGGCTCTGTCGCCTTCGTTCGCCGGAAGAGCGGCGGCCTCAAGGGGCCACATACACCCCTTCCGCCATCGTCCGTGCCATGATGGCATGGGCAAAGCGCCAGCCTTCGCCGGGCTGTGTGGTGGACCCCGGCGCAGGCTCAGGCCGTTTCATCGTCAGCGCCGGCCGAGCGTTCCCCCAGGCCCGGCTCGTAGCGGTTGAGCTTGATCCTGTCGCCTCGCTTCTGTGTCGTGCCCACTTGGTTGCGGCGGGGCTGCACGAGCGTGCCGAAGTGAAGCTGGGCGACTACCGGCAGGTCACACTGCCTCCCGTGCCTGCTGGAGAGTTCACGCTCTTTGTGGGCAACCCGCCCTACGTGCGACATCACCAGATCGACGCCGTTTCGAAGCAGTGGCTGATCGAGGAGGGGCGCCGCCACGGGCTGCATCCCAGCGCTTTGGCCGGACTGCACGTGCACTTCTTCCTGGCCACGGCCAAGCTGGCTCGCCCCGGCGACCGCGCGTGCTTCATTACCTCGGCCGAGTGGATGGACGTCAACTACGGCCGAATGGTTCGGGAGCTTCTACTGAACGGCTTGGGTGGGGAGCGGCTGGTGGTCCTGGAGCCAACGGCCGAGCCTTTTCCCGATGCCCAGACCACTGCGGCCATTACCTGCATGCACGCGGGCAGTCGGCCCAAATCCATCTTTGTCCAGCGGGTCAGCACGGTGGATGAACTGGGCGACCTGGATGGCGGCCGACGCGTCCGGCGGGAGCGGTTTGTCAATGAGACTCGATGGTCGCACCTCACGCGACGAGGCCGAAAGGCGCCCCAAGGCTTCGTCGAGTTGGGCGAGCTGTGCCGTGTGCACCGCGGGCAGGTGACCGGGGCGAACGACGTCTGGATCGAAGGCGAGCACAGCCGGGGTCTGCCGGACTCCGTATTGTTCCCGACAGTCACGAAGGCGCGGGAGCTCTACTCTGCGGGCCGTCAGCTCACCGACGCCAGACAGTTGCGTCGCGTGATCGACCTGCCGACGGATCTGGACGCGCTGAGCTCTGCGGAACGAGACGCCGTCATGGCTTTTCTGAAGGTCGCCCAGGCGCGGGGGGCCCATAAGGGGTATATCGCCAGCCATCGGAAGACTTGGTGGTCAGTGGGTCTTCGTGAGCCGGCGCCGGTCCTGGCCACCTACATGGCCCGTCGTCCACCGGCCTTCGTGCGGAACCGCACGTTGGCACGGCACATCAACATTGCCCACGGTCTATATCCCCGCGATCCAATGGATGAAAGGCTACTGCTCAGGTTGGCCGACTACCTCTCGAACCATATCAGCTTGGCCGATGGGCGCACCTATGCCGGTGGGCTGACGAAATTCGAGCCCCGCGAAATGGAACGTCTGCTCGTTCCCGAACCGCGGGTCCTGGAGTCTGAGGAGTTTGTATGATCGACCCGCCCCGCTGGGATGAGGAGCGCCTGGAGCGGGACCGGCTCAGGGCCATTGAGCAGTTCCGGCATGACCGGCTGGATGAGCCGGTGGAATTGTATACCACCACCGTAGATGAGCAGCAGGGCGTCGTTGAGGAGTTGCTGGAACAGACAGTGGATCTTCAGCAGCTGGACGACGAGGCCCTGCTGAAAATCCTCAGTGACCCGAAGTACCGCGACGCGTTCCGCTACTTGGCCGGTCCTCCCATTTCGGACGACGACTGGAAGACGCTGGCTCAAGTCCCAAATTTGACGCGCAAGCAGTTGCGGGATGAGCCAGACAGTCTCAGGCGTCTGGCCGAGGTTGTGCTCAACACTATAGACCGCAGGCGATTCCCGTGGCTCTCCGAGCGACGCGACCCCAATGAGGCTGAACGCGATGCCGCCGTGCTTGCGTCGGCTTGCCTATGGGCCTATCAACAGACGCAGACTGAGCGGCGGTCGATGGGCAAGAGGCGCCTGGAAGGCCTTGTAGAAGAATGCTTAGAGGAACAGGGCTTTGTGAAAGAGCCGCGGCGGCCTGTCCAGCTTTTGTCCGAAGCCCCGGGGCGTGGACGATTCTGCCCCGAGTCCTCAGTCGCAGGCCGAAGGGCCGACGCTGTTGTCGGCCTATGGGATGGCCGACACGCCCTCATCGAGTGCAAGGACTCGAACTCGGCGGTCAATTCGCTGAAGCGCCTGAACGATACCACGATTGCCAAAGCGAACCGTTGGTACGATAGGTTCGGAAAGCAGCAAGTTGTTTCAGTTGCTGTCATCAGTGGTGTCTTTACACTGCAGAGCCTCCTGCAGGCCCAGAAGGAGGGCGTAAGCCTATTCTGGGGCCATGACATGGAGCCTTTCTGCACTTGGATTAAAAAGATCAGGAAGCCGGCTGGATAACCCTTAACACGTTCCCTGTGCCTGCCCGCTTGGCCGCAAGATGCTGCACACATGATCTTCCTCTCTCCTCATCTCCTGTCCGCCTTGGCCTTGATCGCGGTGCCCATCGTCATTCACCTGTGGCAGCGGCGGCGGGCGGAGGTGGTGGCGTGGGGGGCGATGCGGTTTCTGCTGGCGGGGCAGGCGTGGCGGCGTCGGCGGACGCGGCTGGAGGAGTGGCTGCTGCTGGCGGCGAGGTGCGGGCTGGTGGGGCTGCTGGCCCTGGCGGCGGCGAGGCCCTTTCTGCCCGGCCGGCGGCTGCTGGGCCGGGCGGATGGGGCCCAGGACGTGGCCATCGTCATCGACGGCTCGCTGAGCATGACGCTCGACGGCGAGGGCCCCAGCCCCTTCGAGCGGGCCGTGGACGAGGCCCGGGCGGTGCTGGCCGAGCTGGCCCCAGCCGACGCGTCGGCCCTGCTGCTGGCCGGGCCGACGGTTCAGCCCGTGGTGGCCGACCCCTCGACCGACCGGCAGGCCGTGGCGACGGCTTTGGGGCGCCTCGAGCCGGTGGGCGGATCGCTTCGGCCCGTCGAGGCGCTGGCGGCGGCCGGCGAGGCCCTGGCTCGCGGGCAGAACCCCGCCAGGCGGATCGTGCTGATTACCGACGGCCAGGCCGTCGGATGGCCCGTCGACCAGCCGAGACGCTGGGCCTTCCTGGCCGAGGACCTCGCCCGCCTGCCCGCCCCGCCCGCGGTGCTGGTGCGGACACTGGAACGGCCCGCCAGCGTTCGCAACCTGGCCGTGGGCCCGCTGCGCACAGGCCGATCTGTCATCGGCCCCGACCGCCCGGTTCGTCTGGCCGTGGAGGTCCGCAACACCGGCACGGAGCCCCTGTCGGCCGGCGGGGCCTGGCTGAGCGTCGACGGTCGGCGGGTGGGCCTGGCCGAGTTGCCCGGGCCGTTGGAGCCGGGGCAGGCGGCGGTGCTGGAGTGGTCGCACACCTTCACGCGTTCGGGCCGGACCGTCCTGTCGGCCCGGCTGACCGGCGGGGGCGACGCCTTGGTCGGCGACGACGAGGCCCTGGCCGTGATCGACGTTCGGCCCACGCTGGGCGTGCTCGTGCTCGACGGCCGACCGTCGAGCCGGCCCCTGGCGGCGGGCAGCGCGTTTCTGGAGATCGCCCTGACCCGCGCCGAGCGGCCGGGGCAGGCCCTGCTTCGGCCCACGGTGGTGGCGGCGGCGGAGTCGGGCTCCATCACCGACCTGTCGCCCTACGCCCTGGTGGTGCTGGCCGACGTGCCCCGCCTGCCGCGGGCGTTCGCCGAGCGCCTGGCCGAGGCCGTGGCGGCCGGCACGGGGCTGCTGATCGCCCCGGGCGAGCGGGCCGAGGCGGAGTTCTATGACGCCTGGCGGACGCCCGCCGGTCAGCGGGTCATGCCGGCCGAGCTGGCGGAGAGGGTGTCGGCCGAGGCGGACGCCCCCGCCGCCCGGCTGTTGCCGGCGAGCCTGGCCGGCGGCCCGCTGGCCTCGCTGACATCGGGCTACGACCTGGACCGCCTGAGGATCCGGCGGCACTGGCGGGTGGCGCTTCCGCAGGACGGCCCGTCGCAGCCGGCCGCCCTGCTGGGCACGGGCGAGGCGTGGCTGGTCCTGGGCGAGGCGGGGCGGGGGCGGACGGCCCTGCTGGCCGGCCCGTTGGACGACGCCTGGCACAACGCCCCGGCCCTGTCGCTGTACACGCCGCTGGCCCATGAGCTGGCGGCGCACCTGGCCGGCGGGGCCGGTGGGGCCCGCACACTTCGGCCCGGCGAGCCGATCGTCCACGAGCTGCCCGATGGGGCCGCCGACGGGCCTGTTCGCGTCCTCACGCCCGATGGCCGGGACCTGCCGGCCGTCGTGCGGCACGGCTCGCCGGCGCGGGCGCTCTTCGACGCCACGCATGCCCCGGGGCTCTATCGGCTGGTGGCGCACGCGGGCGAGGCGGGCGTGCCCTTCGTCGTCCAGGCCGACGAGGCCGAGAGCGACCTGACGGCCCTGACTGACGAGGCCCTGGCCGACCTGAATGGGTCCATTTCACTGCAGCGGGCCCCGTCGCGGGCGGCGCTGCTGGCGGCCCTGCATGGCGAGGCGCCGGGGGCGCAGCTGTGGCCCTGGCTGGTGGCGGCGGCCTTGGCGCTGGCGGTGGTCGAGGTCGCCCTGGGCCGATGGGTGACGGCCCGGCGGCGGATGGACCGTGTCGAGGGCGTGGCCTTCGGCCCGGCCCACGCCCAGGCCGAGCCGGCCGGGGAGGACCGATGATGGAGACGACCGGTCGCGAGCTGCTTTGGTCGCCGCTGGCATCGCCGGCGGTGCTGGTGGGCCTGGCCCTGCTGGCTGGGGCGGCGGTGGTGGTGCTGTACGCCCGCCAGCGCCGGGCCGTGAGGCGCCGCGCCGGGTGGTGGCTGGTGGGCTTGCGCCTGGCGGTGGTGGGGCTGATCGTGATCCTGCTGGGTCGGCCCCTGCTGCGGTGGGTGCGGGTGGAGCAGCATCGGCCGATTGTGGCGGTGCTGGTGGACGAGTCGGCCTCGATGGCCCTGGCCGACCCCCAGGCCAGCCCCGCCGAGCGGATGCGATGGGCCGCCCTGCTGGGCGTGCCCGGCCTGCCCGCCCCGGCCGATCTGCCCGAAAGCGACCAGGCCCTGGCCGAGGCCTACGCCGCGTTGGCCCCCGCGGACCGCTCAGCGGTCGACGCCGCCCTGGAGCCCACGCGCCTGGAGATCGCCCACGCTGCCCTGACGCGCCCCGGGCCCGACGGGGCCGGCGTGCTGGAGAGGCTGGGCCGTTCGGCGGACGTCCGGCTGTACCGCTTCGCCGAGCAGGCCACACTGGCGGAGCCGGCCTCGCTGGCTGGCCCCACGCTGGCCCCGGCCGCGAGGCCCATGCGGACCGACCTGGCCGAGGCCCTGCAGACCGTCCTGGCCGACGCCGGTTCCGAGCCGCTGGCCGGCGTGCTCGTGCTGACCGACGGGCGGCACAACGCCAACGCCTCGCCGCTGGAGCCCGCCCGCCGGCTCGCGCGGCAGGACGCGCCGGTGCTGGCCCTGCTCGTCGGCAGCCGGCGCCCGCCGACCGACGCAGCCGTCACGGCCGTCGAGGCGCCCGAGTCGGTCTTCGTCGACGATCGCCTGGAGGTGCGGGCGGCGGTGAAGCTCGACGGCCTGGCGGGCCGAACGGTCCGCGTGCGGCTGATGGACGGCGAGCGGGAGGTCGATGGCGTGGACCTCACGCCCGCCGAGGACGCCTTCCGCACCGAGGTCCGCCTGCACGACACGCCCGAGGCCGCCGGCCTGCACGCCTACCGCGTGGCCATCGAGCCCATCGAAGGTGAGGCGTTGGCGGGCAACAACGCCCACCCGCTCCGCCTGGCCGTGACGGACGAGCGGACCCACGTGCTGCTGATCGACAGTCGGCCGCGGTGGGAGTTCCGCTACCTCAAGAACCTGCTGGCCACGCGGGACACGACGGTTCGGCTGCAGCATGTTCTGCTCGAGCCGATCGGCGTGAAGGACCGGCCCGGGGCCGCGGTGGTGCCGGCCTCGGCCACTCGCGACGATCCGGAGGCGACGGCCCTGCCGGTCAGCGAGGCCGAGTGGATGAAGTTCGACGTCGTCCTGCTGGGCGACGTGGGGCCCGGGCAGCTCGGGGCCGATCAAATGGAGCGGCTGGAGCGGTTCGTGGGCGATCGCGGCGGCACGCTGGTGGTGCTGGCGGGCCCGGCCGCGATGCCGTCGGCCTGGGCGGGCACGGCCCTGGTGGACCTGCTGCCGGTGAGTTTCTCCGCCGCCGGCAGTCGCGAGGGCGCCTTCCGCCTGGCCCTGACGGACGAGGGCCGATCGGCCGACCCGATGCGCCTGACCGACGCCACCGACGCCTCAGCCGGATGGGCCGAGCTTCCGGAGCTCTACTGGCGGGCGGCGGTGCTGCAGGCCAAGCCCACCGCCAGCGTCTGGGCCTGGGCGGCTGAGGGGGCCACGACCGCCCCGGCGACGGTCGATCGCGCCACAGCCGCCCGCCACGCCCTGATCGCCGCGGGCGACTACGGCCTGGGCAAGGTGTTGTGGGTGGGCTTCGACGCGACCTGGCGGCTGCGCTACCGCGTGGGCGACGCGCTGCACCATCGGTTCTGGGGTCAGCTGCTGCGGTGGGCGACCGCCGCCCGACTGCCGGCCGGCACGCCGCTGGTCAAGCTGGGCCTCGACCGCGCCCACTACGGGCCGACCGATCGGCCCACGGTCCGCGCCAGGCTGCTCGACGCGGCCCTGACGCCGGTCCGCAGCGACCAGGTGGCCGTCGAGGTCTTCCGCCAGGGCCGGCTCGTCCTCCGCCAGCCCTTGCGTTACCTCGAGCACTCCCCGGGCCTCTACGAGGGCCAACTGCCCCCGCTGCCCGGCGGCGAGTACACGCTGGTCCTGGACGCCCCAGCCGCCGAGGCCCTGCTGGCCGGTGACGGGCCCGGGCGGGTGCAGACGGCCTTCACCGTCGACCCCGCCAGCCCGGCCGAGCAGGTCGACCTGGCCGCCGACGACGCCCTGCTGGGGCCCCTGGCCGCCATGCACCCGCGCGGGCAAGTCGCCGACGTGTCGGCCATCCACAGCCTCGCCGACCAGTTGGCCGCCCGCCCCTACGCCACCCGCACCGCCGTCGAGGAGCCGCTCTACAACCACCCGGCCCTGCTGGCGCTGCTGGTGGGGCTGGCCTCGGCCGAGTGGATCGGCCGAAAGCGCCTCGGCCTGCCATAGGATGACGGCGCCCCGCGCCGCCGAGCAGTATGGAGTGCGGCGAAGAATTCGCCGCTTTGGCTGGTCCGGACGCCATGGGCCCCAGTCGACGCTGTCGCCTCGCCCCGCAAAGGGCCCCTGGCAAGGCCGGAGCCACATGCACAGACCCCTGGGGCCCTGCAACGGGTTGAATGGTGAAGATGGACGGCCCCTGGGACAACTCGGCGGCGGGCAGGGCGATCGAGCGGTTGCTGCGCCGGCTGGTGTGGCGGGCGCGAGCGGTGGCGGCCCTGCGGGGGCTGCTGGCGACGCTGGCGGTTGCCGCGGCGGCCCTGCTGGCGGCGATGGCGGTCGATGGGCTCTGGCCGAGCCTGTCGGCCTGGCCGCGGTGGCTGATCAGCGGCTCGGCCCTGGCCGTGACGCTGGCGGCGGCCTGGCGGCTGGGCGCCCGGCCCCTGCGGGCCGTGCCGGACCGCATGGCCATGGCCCGCCGCCTCGAGCGGCGCCACCCCGAGTTGGAGGAGCGGCTCAGCTCCGCCCGCGCCCTGCTGGGCCGCGGCGACCACCACGGCTCGCCCGCCCTGATCGCCGCCCTGGCCGCGCAGGCCCGCCAGGCGGCCGACGGCCTGGACGCGGGGCGCGAGGTCTCCTGGCGGCCGGTGGCGCGGGCGGCCGGGGCGGCCTTTGTGCTGGTGGGCCTGCTGGGCGGCCTGCTGGCAGCCTGGCCGGACTCGACGGGCCGACGGATCGCCCGCGTGCTGGCCCCCCACCGCAACCTGGGCAACGCGGCCTCGCTGCACCTGGCCGTCGAGCCCGGCGATGTGGTCGTGCTTCGCGGCGAGCCGCTGGAGATCACCGCCACCGCCGCCGCCGGCCGGGCCGTGCTGCACCTGGACGCACCCGCCGGCCGACACGAGGCGCTGCCCATGGAGCCGCTGGGCCAGGGGCGGTTCCGCCTCCGCCTCGACGAGGTCGCCACCGACCTGAGCTACCGCGTGCAGGCCGACGCCGCCGTCAGCCGACGCTACGCCGTCACCGCCGTCGCCCGGCCCCGCCGCGAGGGGCTCGCCGTCACCTATCGCCCGCCGGCCTACAGCGGCCTGAGCGAGCGGACCGACCCCGACGCCCCGGGCCCCCTGCGGGCCCTGCTGCACAGCGAGGCCGAGGTCGCCGTCCGCCTGAACAAGCCCATGGCCCGCGTGGAGGTGGCCGTCAACGGCCAGCCCGTGGCGCTGGAGCGGCCCGACGAGCGAACGGTCCGCTTCCGCACCCGCCTGGACGGGCCTGGCCAATGGTCGCTGGCGATGGCCGACGCGCACGGCTTCGAGGCCGAGATGGAGAGCTTCGCCATCGAGCCGATGGCCGACGAGCGGCCCTCGGCCCGGATCGTCTCGCCGGATCGGCCGATGCGGCTTCGGCCCGACGAGAGCCTGCCGCTGCAGTGGGCACTGTACGACGACCTGGGCGTCTCGGAGGCGGCCCTGCTGATCGAGGCGGACGGAGCCCCGCTGGCCGAGCTGCCGCTAGAGACGGCCCCAGCCGGCGGGCGGATGGTGGACCTGGCGCAGCTACCGCTGGGGACCGCCCGGCAGCTGGGGTACCGCGTGCGGGTCCGCGACACTCGGCCGGACCAGTTCGGCGGGGCCCAGGAGGGCTTCAGTGGCCGGGGCGTCATCGAGCTCGACCGCCAGGCCGATCCCCTGGCCCAGCAGGCCCGCCAGGCCGCCGAGGCCCACGCCCGCCAGGCCCTGCAGGCCGTCACGGACGAGTTGGCCGCCGCCCGGGCCGCCACCGAGCCGCTGGCCGAGGAGATGCCCGGCCTGCACACGCTGGACGCCCCGGCCCGCCAACGCATGAGCGACGCGCGGGGGCACCTGGCCTCGGCCGAGGCGAAGGCGGCCCAGTTGGCCGAGGATCTGGAGCACTCGCCCCTGGCCCAGTTGACCGAGCCCTTGCGGCAGTTGGCCCGGGGCGAGGTGGCCGACGCCGCCGACCGGCTCGGCCAGGCCGCCCGCGCCCGCGACCAGGCCGGCCGGGCCGAGCGGGCCCGTCAGGCCGACGCCGACACC
>JAWLCG010000017.1:0-23930 GCA_041687295.1 Phycisphaerae bacterium
ACTGGAGGTGCAGTGCCTGTTCAGCTGCAGCTCGAACGATCGGCCGCAGATGCTCTTCCGGCTGGACCCGTCGATCCTCGAGCGGCACGAGAACCACCTGCGGCGGACGCTGGCCGACACGATGGACCAGCTGACGGCCCTGCAGAGCCAGCGGTGGGAACTGGAGACCGCCTGGGCGGGCGGGGGCGGTGAAACGAACCCAATGGCCGAGGGTGCAGACGGCGGCGGAGGAACCACTTGCGCGGAATCCGGGGAGGCGGAGCGAAGCCAATCGGGCGAGGCGCAGACCGCCGAGGCCACCGCCGTCGAGGCGCCCGCCGCGGAGGAGGCCGTTGAAACGAACCCAATCGCTGCGGACGCAGCATCTGACTCCGAAGAGACTTGCGCCGATTCGGCGGAGCCGGAGCGAACCCAGTCGGCCCCTCCGGCGAAGCCGTCGAAGCCCCGCCCCGAGCCGAGCGTGCCGGCCAACCCGGCCAACTACGTGCCCAGGACGCGGAACTACGGCCCGCCGCGGTACTGCTAACGAGGCACTCGGCGGGGATTGAGCCTGCCGAGCGGCTGAAAAGCGAGCCAAAGCGGCGATTGCATCGCCGCACTCCATACGGCCCAGGCGGCCTTGACCGTCGGCGTGCGCGCGGAGGACGGGGCGGCAGGTGGGCGATCCCCTTCGCCCGGAGCCCCTTCGGGGCTCGGCGCATTGGGGGATGCCTGTTCCGGGGGCTCACGTCCCCGGCTAAAGACTGGCGCCCCCCCGGGGCTCCGAACCATGCCCCTGGGGGGCTGAAGGATCAGCCAGTGGGTCGGGGGAACCTTTCCCGACATCTCTGCACTCACCCACACGTCCAAAGGGCAAGTGGTCTAGCGGTTCTTGACCGCAGCCCCGCAGCCCGTGCAGAAGCGGGCCGAGGGCGAGAGGCGCTGGCCGCACTGGGTGCAGAACTTTGCCGGGCCGGCCGGTGTCGGCTCCACCGAGGGGGCGGGGACCGACGGCTCGTCGGCGGTCGCCTCGGGCAGGTCGATCCGCAGGTGGGTGACCCGGCCCGGGGCGATGGTGATGGGCATGGTGAGCGTCTGGCCGCGGTGGCTGAGGCTCAGCTGGTAGGTGCCCGCCGGCAGCGGCAGGTCCTGGCCGGGGGTGCCGGAGGCGACGGTCTGGCCCTGGGCGTCGATTACGGTAAACCCTTGGGGCAGCGTGGGTCGGGCGGTGCCGCGCATCTCGGCGACCAGGTCGGCCGACAGGGCCACTGGCAGGTAGGTCCCGCCGGCCGAGCGGGCCATGGCCTGCATCTGGCGCGTCCAGTCGGGCCGTTCGACGTCAAAGCCGATGATCCGCAGGTTCACGCCGTCCAGGCCGGCCAGTCGGGCGGCCTCGGCCACCGGGTCGCGGCGCTGGGCGGTGTCCTCGCCGCCGTCGGTCAGCAGCACGACGGTGATGGGCTGGCTGGGGCGGGGGGCCAGGGCCTCCAGGTCCGCGCGGGCCTGTTCGAGGCTGCGGGCCAGCGGCGTCTTGCCGCGGGCGCGCAGGGCCATCAGGCGGCTCCGCATGGCCGGCAGGTCCAGCGGGGCCATGGGCACCTCCAGGGCGGTGTCGGTATCGGCCTGGGCGTCCAGGGCGGTGCGGCGATGGCCGTAGACCCGCAGGGCGACCTGCGTCTGGGCCGGCAGGGCCTCCAGCAGCGCCAGCACGCCGGCGCGGGCGACGTCGAACTTGGTGCCGCTCGCCCCGGCCGGTGCCAGCATCGAGCCGGAGGCATCCAGGATGATGTACACCCGGCCGCCCAGCTGGCTGGCGATCATCGTCCGCAGCGTGCCCGGACCGGTGGGGGGGGCGGCGCTGGGCGTCGCCCGCGTCAGGAACAGCAGCGCGTAGCAGGTCGACTCCAGCTGGCCGTCATGGCTGTCCCACGAGCCGTCGGGCTGCTGGGCGTCCACCAGGTGGCGGGCGCCGAGGGGGTACCACTCGTGCGGGCCGATGAACTCGATGCCGAGGATCTGCCCCACGCGCTCCAGCGAGTAGAGGTAGTAGTAGTGGTGCGTGTTTCCGTGCTCGGGGTTGCCCTCGATGCTCCAGTGGCGGACCAGCCAGGCCAGGCCCCGCAGGACGCCCGGGTCGGTCAGGGGCTCGTTGCCCAGGTGGTGCAGGGCCAGGGCGATGGAGCAGATGCCCGCGCAGGTCATGCTGCCGTAGCCGCGCCGGCCGTGGGGTTGGTAGGCCCAGCCGCCGTCGTCGCACTGGCCCTGTTGGAAGGAGCGCAGGGACCGCTGCCACAGCTCGCGGGGCACCTTGAAGCCCCACCGGTCGGCCGTCCAGACGCCCAGGACCGCGAACTGGCTGACGGAGTTGTCGCCGTCCTCGCCGACGGCCCAGTCTGTGCGGCGCTGCCAGTAGCCCTCGCCGGGGGCGGGTCCCTGGGGCTGCTCCAGGTTGACCAGGGCCATCACCGCGCCGTCATCGGCGGGGTTGTAGTCCCACGAGCCCTCGGGGCCCTGGGCCTCGATCAGGTAGCGCAGGGCCTGGCGCATGCGGTAGTCGAACGTCGGGTCGCCCACGCCCTCCAGGACCATGGGCACCAGGCCCTGTTCGTAGATCTGTCGGCCGGCGAGGTCCAGGCTGGCCAGGAAGCTCCGCACGAGCGGGTCGAATTCGGGGATCTCGCTGAGCCCGTCTGCGTGCAGCAGGGCCAGGCAGGCCAGCAGGTGCTTGCCGTGGTGGAGGCCCTCCTCCCGGCCGCGAATCTGCTTCTGGAGCTCGTTCCACAGCCATAGTCGGCCTCGGGCGATGGCCTGGTTGACCTGCTCGCCCGTCAGGCCCACGCCTTCGAGGCCCTGCGGGACGCGGCTGGGGTCGATGACCTGCGTGGTGCCCACGAAGACCGCCCCGTCCGGCCGGCGGGTGACGGCTTTGTCGGCGGGGACCTCCGGCCGGTCGTCCGGGTCGGCGTCGTCCTGGGCCTCGTCCGCGGGGGCCGGCTCGGTTTCGTCCTCGGCGTCGTCCTCGGCCTGCTCCTCGTCGGCGAGTTCCTCGACGGATTCCTCGTCGACGGCCTCGTCGTCGGACTCCTCCTCGGATTCCTCCTCGACGGAGTCCTCGTCGTCTGCCGGCTCAGCCGGGTCGTCCCGCGGGTCCTCGGCCGGCGGTTCGTCGGGCTCGGCGGCATCGTCCGGGTCGGCGGGCTGATCGTACCCCCAGTCGGTGTCGTCTTCGGTGGCCGGGGCGTCCTGGGGGGGCCAGGCGGCCAGGGTCGCCGCTGTCACAGCCGGCAGGATCGTCGAGGCCAGGCAGGTCGTGCACACGAGGCCCAGCGGCAGGGCCAGCCACATCAACCAGCGCATCATGGTGCCATTCCATCGGTAGTCGCTAACTGCCCGGGGAACCCGCGTCCCGGGGCGCAGCCGAGCGAGAAGGGTCGCCAGACACAGTATCGGCCGGCTGGGCTGGCTGCAACAGAAACAGCTTCGCAGTCGGGCCCGCAAGGTCTCATGCAACCCCTGCCGTTGTGCCGATCCTATCTCCAGGGTCTGCGCCCTGTCCGGGGCGTCCCCTAATCGGATGATTGTGTTTGGCCTGGCGGGTGGGTAAGCTTCCTGCCGCCCTGGCCGGGGCCTCCCGGCACGGACCGGGCTATCCTCGACTGGAAACGGAATCGACGATGAAAAGCTGGTTTGTTCGCTCGCTGGTGTCTGTGGCGTGTGCGGTGGTGCTGCTGGGCGTCGCGGGGTGCGGAGACGTCACCGAGTCGGCCCATTCGGACAGCCTGACGACGCATGTCGGCGTGTACAACCCCGGCCCGGTGGGCGTCAGTCGGCCCCGCGTGGGCGTGCCGCCGTTCAAGGTGACGGCCGAGGATAGTGACGACCCGGCCGGGCAGCTCAACGAGATCGCCGCCGACGCCATGACCACCCTGGCCGTGCAGTCAGGCCGGTTCGCGGTCATCGAGCGGGCGCAGCTGGAGCAGCTGCTCCGCGAGCAGGGGCTCGAGGGCATCGTCACCCCCGGCGAGATGGCCCGGCCGGGGCAGGTCCGCGGCGTGGACTACCTGATGATCGGCAAGATCACGAACCTGCGCGTCAAGCGGGCGAACGTCTCCAAGGGCTTCGGCCTGGCGCAGGTGAACCTGCCGGGCGGGGGCGACTTCGGCGGCCTGGACATCCAGCGGCGCAAGGTGCAGCTTGTGGTGGACTGCGGCGTGGACATCCGCCTGGTCGACCCGACCACCGGCGAGGTGCTGGCCGCCCACTTCGGCGAGTTCCAGCGGGTGGACGAGGCCAAGGCCATGGGCGTGGAGATTCTCGGCGCCAGCGCCGAGGCCGACGCCGACGTCGAGATCGACTCCGACTCGCACGGCAAGATCTTCCGCCTGGCCCTGGACGAGGCCCTGCGCAAGATGCTGCCGCAGGTCGACCAGGTGCTGCTGACGCGGAACCGGGCGACCCCCGCGGTGGTGCCCGCGGCCCTGGTCGCCGAGGCGCCGGCGGCCCAGAAGGCGTCGCGGTTCTGCAGCCAGTGCGGCCAGGGCATGGCCGGTGGGGCCAAGTTCTGCGCCGGCTGCGGCACGCCCGTTAAGGAGTGAGCACGCCCATGCCATCGCGATTGCGACGAGTCCGCTGGCTGGCCGGGCTGGCCGTGCTGCTGGCCGGCGGGCTCGCCCCGGCCCGGGCCCAGCAGCCGGCCGGCGGCGAGTGGGTCGACACCTACGTGGCTGCCGCCGAGCTGATCCGCCGCGAGGTGCTTCGCCCGGACCGCTGCCCCCACGACCCGGCGGCCGTGGTGCTCACCGTGGGCCGCGACCCCCAGGCCCTGGCCCGCTACGTCCGCGAGCAGGTGGCCTACGAGCCGCAGGCCGGCTGTGTCCGCGGCCCGCAGGCCACCCTGGCCGCCCGCGCGGGCGGCGACTGGGATCGGGCGGCCCTGCTGGCGGCCCTGCTGGGCGAGGCGGGCCACCAGGCCCGCTTCCGCGTCGTCGTCCGCACGCCGGCCCAGCGGCAGGCCGTCGTGGACGGCTTCCTGGCCCAGCCGGGGCGCGAGCGGCTGGTCTTCGGCCGACCCAGCGCCTCGGTGCCGCCCCCGCCGCCCTCGGAGCTGCTGGCCCGCTGCGGCGTCGCGCCGCAGAACCGCACGATCCTCGCCGCCCAGAGCCTCGCCCGCTGGCAGCGGCTGATCGATGAAGCCTACGACGCCGCCAGCGTCGAGGCGGAGTGGATCGGCCAGGCCCTGCGCTCGGCCGGGCAGGCCCTGGCCGCCCCGTCGGCGGAGGCGTGGTACGCCCAGCTGCTGACGGGTGCCAGCGAGCGCGTGGTCGTGGAGCTTTACGGCGGGCAGGTGCTCGACGTCAGTCCCGAGGCCGAGCCCCTGCCCGCAGCGCAAGCCCGCCAGGGCCGGGCCTTCGCCGACGTGCCGGCCAACCGGCTCGCCCGGCTGACCCTGCGCCTGTGGATGCACGTGGCCGGCGAGGGCGCCCCGCCCAAGCCGGTGCTGCTGCTGGAGCGCCCGCTGGTGCTGGGCCCGCTGTTCGGCCAGCCGATCCGCCTGGAGGTGGTGCCCGCCGACGCCCAGGCCGTCGCCCAGCCCCCCGCCGGCTGGTCGGACCGGCAGTGGTACGAGCACGTCAAACGCTTCGAGAAGTTCCAGGCCGTCCTGTGCGTCGGGCCCGCCTGGGAGGCCAGCAAGGTCTTCGACCTCGCCGGCCAACTGCACGACGTGGCCGCCGACGGGCGGATCGAGTCCGCCCAGGACGTCGGAGCGGCCGTCAACCGCGGCTTCGGCGGCCTGTTCGGCGGCGGGGAGCCCGAGGCCCCGCCCGCCACCCGCCTGGAGTCGCTGGTGCTCGAGGTCGAGCTGGACGTGCCGGCCCGTGCGCCGGTGCGTCAGCAGCGGCTGCTCGTGAGCGACCTGCGGCCAGGGGTCAGCCCCGTCTACCACGCCGACCTGCTGGCGTCGGCCGGGCCGATCAGCCCGGCCAGCATGGCCTGGATGATGGTCGAGGCGATGGCCGACAACGCCCCGATCCTGGCCCAGGTGGTCCAGAGCGACGATCCCGGCCGGTTCAGCCAGGCCCCGCCGGCCACCCGCGTGTCGCGCCTGCTGCACGAGTGGCAGCTCGCCCGTTACGCCCTCACCGAGCGGTTGTTGGCCGACGAGCCGGCCCTGACCCCGCTGGCCGGGCCGATGCTGGCCCTGTGGACCACGCAGCTGGTGGTTGACGACGCCGCCGGCGAGGTCACGGGCCGGGCCGCCCTGGACGTGGTGTGGGACGAGCTGCTGCTGGCCCCCCGCCGGCCGGCCGACGCGGCCCGGGCGTTCGAGCGCAACGTCCGGCTGGGCGTGGCCTCGACGGTCTTCGAGTCGCTGCTGGTGCGGGATATCCGCCCGCCGGCGGGAATGCGTGGGGCTCTGGCGGAGGCAACGCTGTTCCAGCTCAAGGGCGAGCCCCCCGTTGTCCGCCCGCCCGGGGCCGACGGCCCGCTTCAGGCGGCCCCGCTGGCGGCCTGGGCGATCGCCCGCAACGAGACCGGCCGGCTGTTGGTGCTGCCCGGCCACGAGGCCCCCGAGAGCTGGTGGAGCCTCAACCCCGCCACCGGCGCCACCATCGGCCGGGGCGACGCCGGCGAGGGCCAGTCGGCCATCGAGTACCTCAAGATCACCAAGATGAACCTCGACAACCTCAAGTGCTTCCTGGGTTTCACGGCCGGGGCCTTGCAGGGCCAGGGCTCCTCGGCCGCCACGAGCTGGCTGCAGTGCGTCACCGGCGCCAATGCCACCGGGGCGATGGGCGCCGCGGGCAGCTCGATGCAGCTCAGCGCCGGCCTGGCCAGCCAGGGCACGCTGATCGGTCTGCTGGCCGATTCGCTGACGATCATGTCGGCCATCCAAGAGGCGGGAGAGAAGTGATGTCACCGGGCGGGCGCATGTCGTTCTGGGCCGGGTGCCTGGCGTGGGCGGTGGCGGCCGTGGCCGCCGCGGCGCCGGCCGGCCCGGAGATCCTCCACCTGTGCGATGTGGGCGACTGGCGGATCGCCCGCACGGGCCGGTCGGCCGTCGCCCAGGCCGTTGGGGCCGACGCCCAGGCCCTGCTGGTCTGCACCGGCGGGGGCCTCTCGGCCGGCGGGGCCCCCAGCGGCGAGCGGTTCGCCTTCGCCCTGGCCATGCTCGACGCAGCCAGCTTCGACGTGGTCAACCTCGCCCACCGCGACCTGACCGGCAACCCGGCCGACCTGGCCGACGCACTCCAGGGCGCCCAGGTGCGGGCGGTCTCCGCCAGCTTCCGCCTGGCCGACGGCGAGGCTGCGCCGTGGCAGCCCTTTGCCGTCGTCGAGCGGGGCGCGCGGCGGGTCGCGTTCATTGGCCTGGCCAGCGCCTCGCCGGCAATGGCCCTGCCCGACAGCGGGGCCATGAATGTGCAGCACGTGCCTGCCGCCGAGGCCCTCGCCTCGGCCCTGGCCCAGCTGCCGGCCGTCGATGCGGTGGTCGTGCTCGCCGACGCCCCGCTGACCGAGGCCGCCGACTGGTCCGGCCTGGACCCCGCCGTCGATGCGGTCCTGGTCAGCGCCCGCGGAGGCCTCTGGCCGCAACTGGCCGAGCCGACGCGCCTGGGGCTGAGCCCCGCCGGCGGCACCAGTGTCGGGCGGCTCCGCCTGGGCGAGGCCCCGGGCCCGGCCACGCTTGTGCCCCTGACCGAGCCGGACCAGCCCGCCCCGGCCGCCCGCGACGTGCTGGCCCGTTTCGACTTCCTGCCCGCCCCGGCCAGTCTCGCCCCGCCGGCCCAGCCGGCCTCGCCGCTGCCGCTGGAGCCGGGCAGCCTCCAGCCGGGCCAGACCTACGTCCTGGACGAGCCCTGCCGCAACCGGGCCGCGACGGTGACGCTGCGGTCGATGACGCTGACCGATACGCTGGGCCGCCGCAAGGCCCCCGCCGAGCGCCTGTGGCTGGTCCTGGAGACCGAGTGGCGCAACATCCTGACGCCCCAGGCCGTGCGCGACCAGCTGCTGCCGGTGGCCTACTCCGTGCCGACCCTGACCGACCATCTCTACCTGCTGGCCGACGGGCGGCGGCTCGTGCCGCTGACCCCGCCGGCCGACGCCGTCGGCCTGCTGCCGCTCGACGGGCTGCTGCTGCCGCGGCCGGGCTCGACGCTGCGGGGCCGACTGGTGTACGAGCTGCCCGCCGACGCGCTGCCCGAGCAGCTGGAGGTGCGGTTCTACGACTTCGCCCACGGCCACTGGAGCGCTCGGCTGGTCGGCCCGCCCCAGCCGCCGGCCCCGGCCGAGCCGGCCGTGCCCCTCGCCCGCAACGAGATCATCGAGCTGGGCATCTACGGCATGGACCGCGCGACCGCGTGGGCCGGCCAGTCCGCCCCGCCCGGGCTGACCTTTCTCCGCCTGGACCTGCGGGCCCGGAGCCTCTACACCACCGACGCCGACGCCACCGCCTTCGACCCGGCCGCTCAGCCCGGCCAGACCCTCGCCCTGGGCACCGTCGCCGACTGGAAGGACTCCCGGCGGTACCTGCAGCTCGTCGCCGACGGCCTGTACGCCAGCGGGCCCGAGCCCGCCAGCGCCTTGCCCCCCCAGCCGCGATTCCTGCCCGACCGCATGACCGGCGGGGAACTGGTCTTCCTGGTGCCCCAGCAGGCCCGGTCGCTGCAGCTGCGGTGCGAGTTCCCCAACGCCGCCCTGCCCGGCGGCAAGGTGGTCCACCCCCAGCCGGTGCTGTTCGACCTGGCCGGGGCGCCCGAACCGCCGGGGCCGCCATCGAAGGCGCTGCTGAGCATTAAGGACGATGTCTTCCGCGTCGAGCTGACCGGCCTGGCCGTCCAGGCCCGCTTCCACGATCAGCCCGCCGGCAAGGGCTTTCAGTGGCTGGTGCTCGACGTGAGCGTCGCCAACACCGGCCGGGGCGGCGAGTTCTTCCGTCCCCACGAGCAGATGCTCTACGCCGACGCCGATGGCGGCGAGGTGCCCATCCACCGCCACGCCGGCCTCGGGCCGCGCCGCCCGATGGAGCTGCTGTGGATCCCCCCCGGCCAGCGCCGGGCCTTCCAGGCGCTCTACCGCATCGGAGCCGCCGAGCGGCAAGGCCGGCTGATCTACAACGGCGTGTCCCTGGCCGATGTCTTCGACCTGGGCCCCCTGCCCCCGCCGGCCAACCCCGTGCCGTAGCCCCTCGGCCGAGCGAGCCTGCGGCCCGCTTCTGCACGGGCTGCGGGGCTTAGTCTATAACATGCCTCGTACCGGGGGCTTACGCCCCAGGCTAAAAACTGGCGCCCCTTAGGGGCTCCGGGCGAAGGGGGCCTGCCCGCCAGCGGCGGCTGACCAGAACCGCCCGAAGAGATCCCGCACTTCTTCAATCCCGATGTACCCGTGGCGAACAATGTCATTGGCAGACGACAGCACTTGGGAGAGGGCCTCAGACTCGGCGAGGGGCTCTCGCGGATCCAGGTATCCCTCGGCCGACAGGTACTCCGCGACGGCCGCCAGGGCATTCGCCCGGAACCCCCGTGCCCGTTCGTCTGCCCGCTCCTCCAGGGCCTGCACCACCGGCCGGGCATCCCAGTTGACCTCGCGGGCCAGGTCGGTCACGCGGTCGATGAACACGTCGCTGACGCCCGCCGCGGACAGGGCCTCGCGGGTGAGGGGCCGGCCGCGACCGATTCCCCAGGCATCGCAGGTCGCCTGCACCACGACGGCCCGGGCCGCCATGCGCTGCGCGACGGAGGCGGGGAGAAACGCGTCGGCTCGGCCATGGTCCAGGAGCGATCGCAGCTGCCCGTACGTCTGCACGCCGGCCCGGAGCAGGGCGTACAGGTGGTCCGGGTCGTCCAACAGGTGGGCCACGTGGAGGCCCGCGGCCCCGGCGGCTGGGTCGAAGGCCGGCACGCCGACAGCGGCGGCATACTCGCTCAGCGACCGCCCCTCGGGGGCCGGCACGGCCTGGTGGGCGGCGGCCGAGGCCATGAGCAGCGTCCCCGCCGGCTGCTGCAGGTTGCGGATGCGGGCGAGGTCGAAGAGCTTGGCGTCGTCCAGGCCCTGCTGCTGCGCCACCTGCCGCCAGGCCTCCGCATCGCCGGGCTGGCAGGTGAGGTAGAACACCTGCCGGCCCTGCCGGACGAGGGCCGTGAGGCACTCCACGATGGCCCCGAACCGCACGGGGTCGGTCCCGTTCAGCGCCTCGTCGAGCACGAACGGCAGCTGCAGGCCCCGTTCGGCAGTGGCGGCGAAGGCCAGTCGTACAGCCAGCAGCAGCTGCATCCGGGTTCCGCCGGAGAGCTCATCCAGCTCCAGACCCCGCTGCTGCGTGTTGTCGTAGGCGCGGAAAGCGGGCTGGCCGCCCTGGCCCGGACTCAGCCGCAGGTCGTAACGGCCCCGCGTGAAGTCGCTGAGCCACTGGCGGGCCTGGCGGAAGACGGCCGGCTGGTGCTCGGCCTGCTGCTCCTGGCGGACCCGATCCAGCAGGAAGGTCCCCGCCGCCGCCCGCCGGGCTTCGTCCCGCCGCTGGGCCAGCCGGTCGGTGGCCTCATCCTGGGCGGCCAGGGCCTGCTGGAGACGGTTCTCCCGGCGGGCCTGCTCGACCCGGGCCCGGATGCCGGCCGCCCGATCGACAAGGCCCCCAAGCCGGTCGGCCTGCTCCTGCAGCCGGGCTGCCTCCGCGTCCACCTGGGCCCGGTCCAACTCCTGCAACTCAGGAACGTCGGCCAGCCGGCTCTGGATCGCCCTCTGGCGGACCTGAAGTTCCCCCAGGGCCGATCGCAGCGTGCGGTACTCCGCCAGACGGCTCAGCCGCTCCCGCAGGTCCGTCTCGTCGCCGTCGGCCAGGCCGGCGGTCTCGTAGAGGCGGCTTCTGCGCTGCAGGAGCTTTTCGATGGCCTCGTCGGCCTTGACAATCGCCCGACCAGCCAGGGCCAACTGCTCATCCGCACGGCGGAACCGCTCCGCGCGGTCGGCCAGGGCCCCGCAGCGCACGCGGGCGATGGTGAACTCGCGGCACGGCTCCTGCCCGAAGCGGGCCAGGTAGGCGTTCACCGCGCCCAGCTGCTCGTCGCGCTGGCCCTGCAGGAGCTCACGCTTCGCCCGCAGGCCCAGGACGTCATCCCGCACCCGGCGGTAGTCCAGGAGGTCCCGGGCGAAGTCCACCAGCGACAGGTCCGACCCGGGCACCGCAACGCCGAGGGTCTGGGCCAGCGAGGCCCGGCGGCGGTCGAGCGCCTCGGCCTGGGCCTTGAGCTTATCCAGCTCCACCTGTCGATTGCGTCGTTCGAGCTGCCGCTCCCCATCGAGCCGGGTCTCGGCCAGCCGCTTCTCCAGCTGGTTCAGGTGTCTGCCGACGGCCTCGGTCTCCCATCGCTCGGGCGGCTCCAGTCCCAGCCGGCTGAACCGCTGGCGGCAGGCCTGCCGGGCATCCTGCGGGGCCGAGGGCCGCGCGAGCAGCAGCGCCACCCCTCCGGCCACGCCCGCCGCCGCGATCAGCAGGGCCCGTAGACTGATCCACAGGCCCATCACCAGCCCCGCCGCCACCAGCACGGCCGCCAGGGCCCAGGCCACTCGGCGGTCCCGTCGGGAAGGCTCCTGGCCCGGCCCTGCGGCCTCGAACCACTGCCGCAACACGTCGACGGCCTGGACCAGTGTATCCGTGGCCTCGGCCTGCGAGTCCGGGCCCAGGACGGCCAGCCTCTCCTCCAGGGCCGTCCGCCGAGACGCCAGCCGCTCCGCCTCGCGGTGGAACTCCTCGACACCGTCCAGCTCCGCCCGGTCGATCCGGTTCAGCCGGTCGGGGTCCGTTCCGTCTCCCAGCCTGGCCAGGGCCTGCGCGACGACGGCCTGGGCATCGGCCAACTCTTCGTCGGCTTGGCCGATCTGGCGTTCGAGGTCTCGAAGCTGCTCCAGGCGTGCGTCCTGCTCCTTCAGCAGTTCCGAGGGAATCCCCTCTGGCGGCAGGGCGGCCTGGTCTTTCGCCTGTTGCGCGTCGGCCGCCTGCTGCCGGGCCTGCTCCCGCTGGCGCTGGGCCTCATCGAGGTCCCCCTGCAGCTCGGCCAGGGCTGATAGCTCGTTGCCGGCCAGCCGATCCATATCGGGCGGCAGCTGCTCCAGGGCGCAGGTCGTCTCCACGATCTGCGACCCCACGTCCAGCCGCTGCCGGACGTCCTCCAGCCGGGCCAGCCGGTCCTGGGCCCGACGGCCAGCCTGGATCTCCTGCTCCAGGTCGGCCAGCTCGTCCTCTTCATTCTGCAGGGACTGCTGCTCCTGCTGGAGGGCCCGCACCCGCTGGGCCGCCTCCTGGCGGTCGTTCATCTCCTTGCGGCCCAGGCGCGGGGGGATCGTGAACTGCTGCGCAACGGCGTCGAGGTCGTAGCCGCCGGCCATCTCCCGCAGCACGGTGGCGGCGAGTCGGCCGTCGCTGTCGGTGGCCTGGATGAGTGTGCCCACGGTGACGGTGTAGCACTCGGCCAGGTGCGAGGCCGGCATGGCCGGGGGGCTGGAGGGCTGCCCGTCGATCTGGCAGGTGAGGCGGTCGGCCTCCAGTTCCAGCCGCACCTCGTGGCCATCATCGACCCACTGGCCCACCAGCGAGACCGGGGCCGTCTGCTGCAGCGTCTCGGGCCACAGCAGCCCGCGGATGGCCCGGCAGGTGGTGGTCTTGCCCGAGGCGTTGGGGCCGACGACCAGGTTCAGGCCGTCGCTGAGGCCATCCACCTCAAAGCCGCGGTCCTCGAAGCCCGGCATCCGCCGCACGTTGAGCTTCTGGAGCTTCATACGTGGGCCTCCTTCTGGGCCAGCAGCTGGTCGAGGGCCGCAAAGCCCGCCTGCAGCAGCACCTCCCGCACCTGGTCATCGGTCAGCGGCTCGCCCTCTCCGGGCAGCGACGCAAACACCATCCCGGGAACCTGAGCCGCGATGCTCTCCCGCGCCCGGGCCAGGAGGTCCTCGTAGACCGTCGCCGGCTCCCGCCGGTCCAGCACCAGCAGTCGCTGGGCCAGCAGGCCGGCCGGGTCGCTCGACCGCGCCAGCTCCTCCAGCGCCACATCGGGCCGGGTCTCGTTCTGCACGCTCTCAACGAAGTACGCGATGCCGTCGAGGTTGGGCCGGTAGTCCTCGATGAGCCGGGCCCCGAGTGCGGACAGGCTCCGGTGCAGCGGCGTTCGACCGGTCAGCCGCACGCGACAGCCCACGGCCCGGACGCCCACGCCGGACTGCGCGCAGATCGTCTGGTGCAGGCGCTGGGTGGCCTGGTGCACCGCGTCCTCGATGGCCGAGTCGCAGTCGGCCCCCTCCAGCGGGATGGCCAGCGACTCCCACTGCAGCGCCGCCAGGGGCTCCAACTCGGCCCGGGGCCGCTGGCCCGGCTCCAGCGTGACCAGCCAGGCCCCGTGCGGGCCCGTCTCGCTGGGGTCCAGGCCCTGGGGCGAGCCGGTGTAGAACACGGGCGCGCCGTCACCCAGAAGCCCGCCGCGGTGGATGTGCCCCAGGCCCCACAGGTCCACCTCGCGGCTGAGCAGGTCGTTCAGTGGTACGGGGCCGTAGGAGCTGGTCTGGGTCTGGCAATCGCAGTGGAGCAGCCCGATGGTCGGCATGGAGTTGCCCGTGGGGCGGTAGCTGGCCAGCGGGTTCTCCGACACGTGCTGACGGGGGAACGACCAGCCCACGAATCGGACAGGCATCCCCTGGGCCGAGCCCAGGGAGACCGCCTCCCAGTCCCCGCCCTGGCCCAGCAGGCGAAAGCCGTCGATCTGCCTGGCCAGGCGGGGCAGCACGTTGTAGTCGTGGTTGCCCGCCACCGCCAGCACGGCGATGCCCGCGTCAAGGAGCTTCCGCACGCCGCCGTGCAGGTCGGAAAGGGCCTCGTAGAAGCGGTTGTCCTGATCCACCACATCGCCGGTCAGCGCGACGGCGTCGACCCGCTGGGCGAGGGCCCTGTCGACCAGGGCGTGCCACGCCTGGCGAGGAGTGAACTCCTCCGCGTCCAGATCCACGGGGACTCGGCCGGGCCTGCGGCCCAGGTGGATGTCGCCTGCAATGAAGAACCGAAATGCCATGGTCCCCTCCCTGATCGCCTGCCCGGCTGTCCGCCCAGAACGTACCCTGGACGCCCGTGGCGGTCAATGATGAGACCCCCACAGAGCCCCGCGCCCGGCCATCGGCACGAGGGATGGGATCTTGCGTGGATCATGCGTCAGAACGCCAACGTAGTCGAGGGCCATGACAGGTGTGGTCACACCGGAGGGCAGATTCCGCTTCTTGTAGACCATCAGGTGGATTTTCGCGTGCCCTGGAAGGGTTCGGCGCGTCGTATGAACGACCATGCCGGCCAGGCCCCTGACGGAGGGGCCGAGTTCGCGACAGCAGGGGAATTCAGCGGCCGGGGGTACAGTCGGCCTTGCCATGGCGTTGCGGTCTGCCGCAAGGCTGGGTACGCTGCTGGGCGCAGGAGCATGGTGGGGCTGCGGAAGGCTCCTGTGGGGACGACGGGTGTTCGATGACGGTTACGAGGGAGCGATGGTCGGACAGAAGGCGGATGTGGACGTGATGGGCGTGGCCCTGCAGGTGACGCCCCATGGGCGGTTGCACCTGTGCGAATCGGCCGACGCCGAGGCGGCCCGGCTGTCGGGGCCGGTGGCCCGCCGTGTGCTTGACGCCTTCTCCGAAAGCTCGTCGCGGGGCCTGATCCACCTGGCGACGTTCGAGCTTCAGACGCCTGTGCCCGCGGGGCTGGCCTACGTCCGCGATTTTGCCAAGGGGTACCTCACCCGGCTGTGCCACCTCTGCCCCCAGGACACCCCGGATGAGCCGCCGGCTGTGGATGCGCCATCGCAGGAGGAACTCGCCTTCCGGGTGCTGCAGGCTCCCCCGATGGAGGGGCTGGAGTACCTGTCGGCCGAGGTGCTGCGGGACTGGTGGCGGGAGTTGGATTCGGCCGTCCGCGCCGAGGCCCGGGCCTTCGCCGGCGGCGTGCAGGCGTATCTTCGCGAGAAGAGTCCCCTGTGGCGGCTGGTGGGGAGGGTCACCTTCCACCTGGCCGAGAACAAGCGAGACGAGCAGTACCCCTTCGCGTTCATGGCCAGCTACTCCAGTCGGCTTTCCGCCCAGGGACGCGTGCAGCATCTGCCGCTGGGCCGGGCGCTTCAGGAGCACGCCGGGGCGAGGAATCGACAGGCGCTGATTTCGCTGCTGTCGCCCGTGCAGTCGGCCAGCCAGGCCAGTGAACTGGTGAAGGAGCTGGCGGACTCGGGGGACATCTATCGGCCTCTGGCGTGGACGCCGCGTCAGGCGTACCGCTTCCTGCAGGACATTCCGGCGATGGAGCAGGCCGGCCTGGTGGTCCGCGTGCCGGACTGGTGGAAGGCGAACCGCCCCCCCCGGCCCGTGGTGAACGTGACGGTCGGCCAGCCGAAGGGCTCGGCCCTCAGTGCAGAAGCACTGCTGGACTGCCAGGTCGGCGTGGCCGTCGAGGGCGAGCCGCTCAGCGAGGAGGAGCTGCGTTCGCTCCTGTCGGCCGACGAGGGCCTGGTGCGGCTCAAAGGCCAATGGGTGGAGGTCGATCGCGAGAAGCTCACCGGGGCGCTGGAGCACTGGCGGCGTGTGGAGGCCGAGGTCCAGCAGGGGGGCATGACCTTCTACGAAGGCATGCGCCTGCTGTCGGGGGCCGGCATCGACGGCCGATCAGAGCGGGCCCAGGCGGACCCCGAGCGCCCCTGGAGCCACGTCTCGGCCAGCGAGCAGTTGGCCGAGACCCTGGCGCGGCTGCGGAACCCAGAGCAACTCGCCGGCGACGTGCCGGCGGGCCTGCGGGCGACGCTGCGCCCATACCAGGCTGGGGGTCTGCGGTGGCTGCGGCTGCTGACGGGCCTGCGCCTGGGCGCGTGCCTGGCCGACGACATGGGCCTGGGCAAGACCATCCAAGTGCTGGCCCTGCTGCTGGATATCCACTCGGCCGGCCGACCCGAGGCAGACGGCGACGGCGAGGGGCGAGCCGCCCACCGGCCAAGCCTGCTGGTCGTGCCGGCCTCGCTTATCGCCAACTGGAAGGCCGAGATCGCCCGCTTCGCCCCCGACCTGTCCGCCTGGGTCGCCCACCCCAGCGAGCAGGAGGACTGCCAGGCCGACCCCGGCGAACCCCTGGACGGCTGCGACCTGGTCATGACGACCTACGGCATGGTGGCCCGCCTGAACTGGCTGCGGCAGCGGAACTGGAATCTCGTCATCCTCGACGAAGCCCAGGCCATCAAGAACTCCGGCTCGCGCCAGACGCGGGCGGTCAAGCAGCTGCGGGCGGCTGGACGCGTCGCCCTGACCGGCACCCCCGTCGAAAACCGCCTGAGCGACCTGTGGTCGCTGTTCGATTTCCTCAACCCCGGCCTGCTGGGCTCGGCCCAGCAGTTTTCCCGGTACGTCAAGTCGCTCGAGAAGCGCGAGCACAACGCCTTCGCTCCCCTGCGCACGCTCACCCGGCCGTACATCCTACGCCGGCTCAAGACGGACAAGACCATCATCGCCGATCTGCCCGACAAGACCGAGATGAAGACCTACTGCACCCTCAGCCGGGCCCAGGCCGCCCTCTACGAGCGGGCGGTCGAGGAGCTTGGCGGCCTGCTGGAACGCAGCGAGGGCATCCAGCGAAAGGGCCTGGTGCTGACGTTCCTGATGCGGCTCAAGCAGATCTGCAACCATCCGTCCCAGTGGCTGGGCGACAACCGGTACGAGTCGGCCGACAGCGGCAAGTTCGGGCGCCTCGGCGACATCTGCCAGGAACTGGCCCAGCGGCAGCAGAAGGTCCTGGTCTTCACGCAGTTCCGCGAAGTCGCCGACCCGCTGGCGGGGTTCCTCCAATCCATCTTCGGCCACGAGGGCCTGGTCCTGCATGGCCAGACGCCCGTGGCCAAGCGCCGCGCGATGGTCGAGGCCTTCCAGGACGAAGCCGGCCCGCCGTTCTTCGTGCTGAGCCTCAAGGCCGGCGGCGTCGGCCTGAACCTGACTGCCGCCAGCCACGTGATCCACTTCGACCGCTGGTGGAACCCCGCCGTCGAGAACCAGGCCACCGACCGCGCCTTCCGCATCGGCCAGAAGCAGAACGTCGTGGTCCACAAGTTCATCTGCCAGGGAACGGTGGAGGAGAAGATCGACCAGCTCATCCAGGACAAGGTCAGCCTCGCCGAGGACCTGCTGGGCGAGGGCGGGGAGAAGCTGCTGACCGAGATGAGCGATACCGAGTTGCTGCGGTTCGTGTCGCTGGACATCAGCAAGGCGGCTCAGTCATGAGTACGCTTGACGCTCCGCACCTTGCATTCGATGATCGATGGCCGCAAAGGAGCCGTCCATGAGCTGGTATGAGTACCGCCGGTACGTCCCTGTCGCCGAGCGCCGCGCCAACGCCGCCCGCGAGATGGCCAAACTGGCCAAGAAGGGGCACCCCGTCTCGCCGGTCCGCATCGAGGGCCGAAAGATCGCGACGACCTTCTGGGGCACGGCCTGGTGCGAGAACCTCGAGTCCTACAGCGACTTCGCCAACCGCCTGCCCCGCGGGCGGACCTACGTGCGGAACGGCTCGGTGGTGGACCTCCAGATCGCACCGGGCGAGGTGACTGCACGGGTCAGCGGTTCGGAGCTGTACGAGGTGAGGGTCCGGATCAAGCCGCTGAGCAAGGCTCAGTGGAAGGTCGTCAGCTCCCGCTGCGCCGGCCGGATCGGCTCGGTGCTGGAGCTGCTTCAGGGCCGGCTGTCGGAAGGTGTGATGGAGATCATCACCGACCGAAGGGAGGGGCTCTTCCCCAAGCCGGCCGAGATCGAGCTGGACTGCTCCTGTCCGGACTGGGCGGACATGTGCAAGCACGTGGCGGCCGTGCTGTACGGCATCGGGGCCCGGCTGGACGAGAAGCCCGAGCTGCTCTTCGTGCTGCGCCAGGTGGACCACATGGAGCTGATCGAGCACGCCGCCGCTGGCCAGGCGCTGACGCCCTCTACGGCTTCGGACGCCAGGACGATCGCGGAGGGCGACTTGGCCGATGTGTTCGGCATCGAACTGGACACGCCGGCCGACGCGGACCCCGCCGCCGTGCCGACCCCTCTGCGCAAAACCCCCGCGCGCCAGGCGCCGGCCGCGTCCAAGGCCAAGTCCGCCTCGAAGGCGCCGGCCAAGACTGCTGCGAAGAAGACCTCCCGGAAGGCCTCCAAGCGCCGCAAGGCCGCCGGGGAAACGTCCACCGGCCAGCAGCGGAAGACAGGCCGCGTCAAGAAGGCCCAGTCGTCCGCCCCCAAGCCTCGCACCTCCAAGCGAAACCCGCCGCCGACAGCCGCCGACTCCACACCCGAACCCGCCGACACCGAAAAGAAGCGTCGGCGAGGGTCCAAGCGCGTCGATGAGAAGTGAGGTTCTCATCTCAAACAGTTGGTGAGAACGAACAGCCCGGGCCAACGGTGCCCGCGGATTCGGCAGGCAAACGGTATGGCCGTACGACGAACCCACAGCAGGGGCTGCGCTAGAACGGGGCCATCCACTCATCCTGCAGGGCGTGGGTCTCGGTGACGATCTCCGCCGGCAGCGGCTCGGTGTGGGTGCGAGAGGCGTGCAGCAGTTGGCGGAAGTGCTCCGGGTTGGCCGTGCCGCCGACGGTGCTGGGCACGAAGGGGTGGGCCGCGAAGAAGCGGAAGGCGAACTCCAGCCAGTCGCCGCAGCCGGAGCGCCCAAAGATCGGCTCCAAGGCCGCCAGGCGGGGCAGGTAGTAGTGGTCGGGCTGCTCGGCGCGGAGCCTGGCGGCCGGGCCGGGTAGGATCTTGCCGCCGCCGATGGACCGGATCGAGATCAGCGGGGCCTGCCTTTCGACAATCGCCCGCCACAGCGGGTTGCTCAATTCGCGGTCGATGATGCTGAAGTAGGTGGCGTAGCCGTCGAACAGCTCCGCCTCCACGGCCTCCAGTCCCTCGGCCGCGCAGGAGACGAACAGCTCCAGCACGAACGAGCCCACCGTGCCCGCGTCCCGCAGCTCGCAGCAGGCCTCGTACATAGGCCCGCCGCGGAGGAAGTCCTCGACGATCGCCCGCTTGGGCTCGCCCGAACGCGTGGAGAGCTGGACGATATCCAGCCGTTCGACCCCCAGCAGCGCCAGCGTGTCCTCGACGTCGAAGCGGAGGATGTCGGCGTTGTAGCAGCGGACCTTGGCCATGACCCCCGCCGGCGGCTTGGGCGCGCTGCGCAAAGCCCGGCCCAGGACGTTGTAGTTGTTCACCGAGCCGTACCCGCGGGCGGTGTGCAGCCAGAGGTCCTCATCGAGCACCTCGTGGATCAGGGCGATGTCCTCGTCGATGCGCGCGATGTCCTTGCCGACGGTCATCGTCCCGAAGGTGTAGGCGCTCATCGGCGGAATCGGTGCGGCGAAACCCATGGGTATCTCCTAGTCATGTCTTCTGCGGAAGAGCCAGCCGTGCGACCTCCATCGGCTGGCACCCACCGCGCTCATGCCTCAGCGGCCCATCACCCAGATCGTCGTTGAGCGTCTGGGCAGCGTGACGGTGAAGCGGTCGGCGTCGCGGGCGAGGGCCTTGCCGGTGATCGCGTCGTGGACGTCGGCGGGCTCGGGCAGGCGAACCGTCCGCCGGCCCCCGCGGGCGGTGTGCACGGCCAGCAGGCTGCGGTTGGCCATCCAGACGTCCTGACCCGTCGAGTAGAGGTGCCCGCCGGCGGCCCGCAGCAGGTTGCGCAGCATCCGCCGGGGCAGCAGCGGCAGGGCGCAGTAGATCGACGTGCCCCAGTCCTCGTCCCGCCGGGCCAGGGCGACCTGATCGGTCCCGGTCCACCACGCCAGCGGTTCGGCGGCCGGGTCGTCCACGTAGAACGCCGGCTGCAGGTGCGTGGGGGCCGACAGGTCGGCCTCCCGCTCCATCCAGACCGGCGCGGGCGTGTAGCGGAAGCTCTTATCCCGCAGGCCGGCCGTCAGCGGGCCCTGGTCGCCGAAGCGGATCTCCGGCTCGATGGCGCCCTTCACGCGGCGCACGCGCAGGCCCGTCGCCGCGCGGATGCCCGCCTGGGGCGCACCGTCGCCCAGGGCCCCGGGGGCGTACATCCACACCACCCAGCGCCCGTCGCGGCAGAGGCGGTCGCGCAGCTGCCGGCGGCGATCGGGGCTCAGGTGCAGGGCGTTGGCGACGATGACCAGCCGGTGGCGGGCCTCCACGTCGCGCCAGTGCAGCGGCTCGGCTGGCGCCCCCACGTACTGGGCCTCGCGGATGAGCTGGTCCAGCAGGCCGCTGCTGACGGCGTCGCGCCCGCTGCGCCAGTGGGGCAGGTGGTACTGCGACTGGTCGTCGTACGCCACGGCCAGCTGGGCCACCGGAGTCGTGTCGAGACTCTCCGCCCGCTCGGCCAACTCCACCAGTCGGCCGATCTCGCGCATGATCCGCGGGTGGAGGTACTCGCCGCCGAGGTGCTTGTGGCCGAAGTCGAACCACCACAGCGCGTGGTTACCCGTCAGGGCTCTCGCGGCGTCGCGGCGGACCAGGGCGACCGAGTCTTCGGCGTTGCGGGCGATCTCCTCGCGCGTCTTCCAGTACACCTTCATGCTTCGGCCAATGTGCGTGGGGGTGTCGGCCTCGCTGATCCACCGCTTGCCCGCCGCCAGGACCGTGGGCACCAGCGCCCGGTCCAGGCCCGTGCCGCCGATGTCGCGGGCGTGCACGTCGTAGATCTGCGGGGCCGAGAGGTAGTCCAGGTGCGGCGAGTCGACCGCGTGGAGGAACTCCAGGTGCCCGCCCTCGTCGCGCCAGGGCGTGTTGAAGAAGTAGCCGTGGAAGGCCCCCGTCAGCAGCTGCCCGTCGGAGGCCCTCTTCACCGCCCGGGCGAACTCGATGAGCGTGTCGGTGACCAGCGCCTGGTGACAGCGGACGTAGTCGAGCGTCCAGGCGGCATGGCGGCCCTGGCGGAGGCTCGCCGCCGAGTTGGCCAGCCGCTGCCGGCCGGGCGGGACCACATGCTCCCACGTCTCCAGCGGCCGACCCCACGCCTTGGCCACGGCCGACAGATTGTCGCCGTACTGCCGGCGGACCCACCGGCGGAAGTGCTCGGTCATGGCCGGGCTCGTGTCGGGCAGGTGGAAGAAGCCCCAGTAGTGCCACTCGCCGTAGGTGCAGCAGCTGGTCATGACCCCGGCGACGTGGTCGGCGTAGGGCCCGCTGCGGATGTGCTGGACGATATCGACCAGGGCCTTGCCTGTCGCCCGCCGCCAGGGCGCGCTGGCCAGGCTGGCGCGCAGCGGGCGGATGTCGGCCCCGAGGTCGGCGCTGGTGATCGGCGCGTTGGGCGCTCCCAGAGCATAGTCCACCGCGTCCAGCGGCCGGCGGTCGAGCCAGAAGGCCGGTGCGCGACAGTCCAGGCGCACCAGGATCCGGGCGGCCGGGTCGTTCTCGACGAAGTGCGCCAGCCGCGTGTCGAGCCCAGACCAGTCATACCGGCCGGGCGCAGGCCAGCCCTCGCCCAAGCGGTAGTTGAACTCGTAGCCGTGCACGCCCGCGTCGCGCATCGCCCGCAGCTGGCGGACGCGCTTGGGCGCCACGATGGCCGACAGGGCCGTGCCGGGGATGGAGTAGAGCAGTCGGGGCAGATCCATGGGTGCCTCGCAAGTGGTGACGACAGGGGCGCCCGGGCAGAGGTCCAGGCCTGACCGCCATTGTCCGGCACGCGGACCGGCTGTCAAGAGTCCCCGCATCCCGCAGCTCTGCACCCGGGAACTGTGTGCTTTTCGCAGACGCTGTGAATCCGGCCTCTGCTGACGGGGTTACCCACGCGGCGAGCCTTACCGTTAAGGCTGGTCGGTGTACTACTGCAGCGGCGCGAGGCGGTTGAGGTCCAGGCCGGCCGGGCGGATGCTCAGCGGGTCGGGCGCGCGGAGGCTCAGCCGGCCCGGCTCGAACCAGTAGAGGATGCGGCCGAACTGCTGGCGGACGTAGTCGGCCCGGTTGGGCGGCGGCTGGTCGAGCGCGGCCCGGCGGGCGTCGTAGTCCTGCCAGAACGCCCGGGCGCCGGCGAGGTGGATCTGTCGGCCCCGCGCGGCGGCGACGGCCAGGCGGGCGAACTGGTCCTGCAGGTCGTCCCACAGGCCCGGCTGCTGCAGGGCGACGCTGTACCGCTCGACCTGCCCGGGGCCGCCCCAGTCGTCCATCGCCTGGTGAAGGCGTTCCATCGCTCGCGTCGCGTCCCGGCGGGCGCTGGCCGGCTCGCGGACGTCCATCGCCAGCGCCGACACCGCGTCGCCCAGCCGACGAAGTTGATCCAGCGTCTGCGCGTCATAAGAGTTTGCGCCGCCCTGGCCGGCCTCGGGCGCCGGCTCGGCCAGCGGGGCGAAGGGGTCCGGCAGATCGTCCTCGCTGCCCGCTTCGCCGTCGGGGCCCGCCGGGCCGTGGTTGAGGTAGGCAAAGAACCGCTCCAGGCCGATCGGATGGCCCTGGCGGGCGCGGACGCCGATGAGGACCAGCTCTCGGCCTACGGTCTCGATCTCGTTCATGGGCGCCCGGCGGAAGGCGTCGAGGTACCACTCCAGGGCCTCGCCGCCCCGGCCCGCGTAGACGCACGCCAGGCCGCGGTAGCGCGACGCCGACGCCCGGTCGCCCCGGCGGGCATGCTCGGCGGCGAAGGCCTGCTCCCGGGCCGGATACTGGGGACGCGCCAGCTCGGCCAGCGGGTCGGTGCGGTCGTCGTCGGTGCCGCCCTCGCCGTCCTCGCCGGCCGGGCCGTGCCGCTGGAAGAGAATGTACCCGTTCGCCCGGGCCAGGTGGCCGTCGAGCCGGCGGAGGATGTCGGCCACCAGGCGGACGCGGTCGGTGAACTCCCCGCCATTGTCGGCCGCGTCCACGCACAGCCGCGCGTCGCCCAGGGCCCCGGCCAGGTCGCCCTGGGCCAGACGGACGGCGACGATCTCGCGCTGGGCGCTTTTCCAGCCATCGACCTCGCCGGGATAGTCGAGGAACACCCGCTCCAGGGCCTCCAGGGCCTCCTCGTGCCGCCCGGCCGCGCGCAGCGCCCGGCCCGCGTAGAGGGCGTACTCCTGCGCCTGCCGGGCGTTCGACTGGGCCGACTCCAGCCGGCAGTAGTGGGCCAGGGCATCGCCGGCCCGGTCGCTGCGGACCAGGGCGTCGCCGTAGCGGATCGCCAGGTCGCGCTGCTCGTGGCCCGGCACGTGGGCCCAGAGCGGCTCGGCCAGCAGCGGCCCGATGGCCTCGATCGCCCGCGCGTCGTCCCGCAGGTCGCCCGCCGACCAGGCCATCAGCTTGCGCGCCCAGGCCCGCTCGCCGTCGCCCGACAGGTCGGCCAGGGCGTCGTGGGCCTGCTGCCAGGCCTCCTCGTCGCGGTCGAGCCGGCGCAGGCAGTCAGCCAAGCGAACCCGCGCCGACGCGACGGCCGACGGATCGCCGGCCAGGGCCTCGATGGCCGCCTCGGCCGAGTCCACGCCGGCCTCACGCTTGTTCCAGTTCCGCAGCGCGTCGATCTCGCCCAGCCAGCCGGCCCGCTGGGCGGCCGCGTCGGCGGGCAGGGCCTCCCGCAGCCCCCGCGCGAGCGTGACGGCCTCGTCCCATTGACGATGGTACATACGGGCCTGGACCATCAGCGTGCCCGCTCGGCGGCGCTGCTCGACGGCCGGCGTCCCGTCGTCCCGCAGGGCCTGCAGGGCCGAGAGCGTTCCGTCCAGCTGACCCCGGTCGCGGTAGAGGTTCTCCAGTTCATCCAGCCGCTGCTCGGTCGTCAGCACCGGGGCGTCCTGAGCGAGCGCGTGCCCCGCCAGCCAGAGCCCTGTCAGCAGAATCAAGGCCGTCATCCGTGTCCATCTTCGCGTATGCATCGGTGAGACTTTCCTGTTGACAACGGAAGCGTGCAAACAGACAAACCCTTATGACGGGAGCCATAACCGCTGGTCCGCCGTCGCGGGGGGGGGGGGCCGCCCCACACCACCCCCGGGCGG